>JAYUDV010000384.1:0-7778 GCA_043739565.1 Chloracidobacterium sp. | reverse complement strand
TCGTCTGGGCGAGATCGCACGCGCCGACGGCGATCTGAGCCGGGAGGCCGAATCATACGAAAAGATCGGACAGATGGAGTTTAATGCGGGAAACTCGCAGGCGGCATTCGAGCTTTTCGCTAAAGCTCAGGAACTCCGTAAAAAGGCCGGAAAAGACGAATATTGGGCTATCGACTATATTGCCTATGCTCGGTGGTCGCTGGGCGAATACGACAAGGCGATCGAACTTTTTAAGCAAGAGGTAGAGTTGACCCGAAAGACAAATGCCGAACCCGAGGAAGCGAAGCCTGGCACCTCGGAACTGACAAAGCAGTCGATAAAGATGGAGCGGTCAGTGATAAGATCGTCTCTCACACAGGCCCTACTCAATATCGCCCAAATTTACGCCTTAACAGGCAAATACGGCGAGGCACATAAAGCGGTCGATGAAGTTCAGCCCGTTATTGTGCAGATGAAGGCGGAAGAAGAGGCCGCGGAAGAAAGCCTTCGACCATTACTTACCGTTAGCCGGGCGTCTGTCGAGGGGAACGTAGCTCGAATGCGGGGGCGGCTTCTTGAGGCGAAAGGGGACGAATCCGCCGCTGCCAAGAGCTTTCTTGAGGCGGCTGATATATTCAGTCAGCTCTCTGGAGGGAATCCATCCGGTGCGGTGGCGAGCATACGCTCACGTCTCGCGATGATCTACAGCAATCAGGGAAAATTTGACGAAGCCCGGGCCAATATCCGCGAGGCAATGCGGATCCGTTCGCGGCTTCATCAGGAAAGTGCGGCCACATACGCTCTGATGCAGGCAAGCCGTATAGAACTTGCCGATAAAAAAGTTGATGCGGCCCTCAAGCTCGCACGACAATCCAAAGGTGCGGCAATACAGCTCTCATTGGACGATGTGTTGGCGGAGGCCAGCGAGGTCGAATCAGATGCCCTGATCGCCAAGGCCCCTGATGCGAGTTCACTCATGCTTGAGCAGGCTATAGTTGGTTACAAGACAGCTATTGAGAATTATCGCCGGATGGAATTTCGACCTTTTCTCATGCGGGCGCTCAATTCGTTAGCCGTCGCTTACGAGCGGGCCGGACGGACAAAAGACGCGGAAATCGCATACCAGCAGGCCGTCGAGGTTGCGGAGTCGATCCGTACCAGTTTTTTAAGCTCGGAAGAGTCAGAATCATATTCGAATCGCCGAGATGTTACCGCGATTTACCAGCGCCTGATCGATCTCCTGGTGAAACAGGGCCGGGCCGAGGAGGCATTGCAGTATGCCACACGAGCACAGCGACGCGACCTGATCGACGCAGTTCCAAAAAGTGAGATCCATCTCGACAGCAAAAGCTCGGCCGCCTTAAAGCAGGTAAATACGGCGGAGCTGAAAGAACAAGCCGCCCGGTCAAATCTGGCACAGAGTCGGGGAGATTCTTCCGCCGGGAGTGCGGTTAAAAAGAACAGCCTGGCCTCCGCTGTGGGAGCGGCGCGTCAGGATTATGCGTTGGCGATCAAAAGGCTTGAGATCGATCAGCCAAATTTACGTTTCACGGTGCGCCCGACCGATCTCCTCAAACTTCAGGCTACAATGTCGCCGACCGAGGCCATCGTTTCCTATCTCGTTACTCCGGAACGTCTCTATATCTTTGTGGTTCGCAAAGGTGCGGTAGCGGTGCGAAATGTTGAGATTTCGCAGAACGACCTGCGAGCTTTGATCGCTGAAACCCGCGACGGTCTCACGGCATTCAGCGAAGAGTTCTATGACATTTCGGCGGATGCCGACAAGGGATTTGCCACCGAAAAAACCCGCGCCGATCTGCGAAAGGACGACAACAGCGAACACTATAAAAAGAATCTTGCGCCTATCAACAAGGCACTTAGATCACTTGATCAAAAGCTTATCGAACCGGTCGACGATCTGCTCGCGGGGGCCGAAACGCTCAAGCTTATTCCAAACGCAGAGTTATTTCTGCTTCCATTCGGAGCGCTGATTTCGGCGAAAAAAGGCGATTATCTGCTGCAAAGATACAATTTGACATATGCGACCGCTGGCGACCTTATAACCTCGCCATCCAAAGTGGCACCAAACGGAATGCTGCTCGCATTTGGCGACCCGACCGAGGCAAATTTGGACGGTGCGCTCGAAGAAGTAAAGGCGATCCAGAAAGTTTTCCCGCGATCGCAGCTTTTTCTCGAGGATAAAGCGACAAAGGAGCAGCTTTTTAAGCTGACATCGGCAAAAATATTGCATTTTGCGACGCATGGTCATATAAAAATTCCGATCGAGTCGAGCACGATCCAACTCGCTCATCTGCCGGCTCTGTCCGATCCAGACCTTAGTTATGGCGAGATATATGCGTTGCCGCTCGAGACCAGTGACATGATCGTTCTGTCCGCTTGCCAGACTGCGTTGGGCGCCGTTTCAGGAACCGAGGTCGGCGTTTTTATTGAGGCCTTTCGCACAAAAACAAACACGGTTGCCGCAAGTCTGTGGTCTGTCGACGATTTTGCGACCCGCGAATTAATGGTTGAGTTTTATAAGAATCTGGCAGCCGGACAAACCCGTGCCGCCGCGTTGCGGACCGCGCAGCTTAAGTTGCTGAAAGACGGACGAACAAAAAATCCCTTGTTTTGGGCTGCCTTTGTTATGTACGGCGACGGCGGACGATTGACCGGGATTCCGGCTCCCGTACTAAAGGCATCGGCCAGGTAAGACGAATCTATTTCTATTAAAGAGGAGTGTGAATATGGATAAAGATAACGAAATAGTAACCAGTGTTTTTGGAAAAATGACGCGACGCGAATTATTGCAGCGGCTCGCGTTATCCGGAATTGCGATTGGGTTGACCGGCACGCAGCTGCGAACCGCTTTGGCCGCCACGCCATCGGATGGCGTAACGCCGCCGCCAAGGGATATCGGCGGGACCCCGTTTCGCGAGCTAAAGCAATATCAAACTTACTTCGATGACAAGTTTGACATCAGGTTGCTCCAAAAATCCGGGCTGCCAAAGCCGCGCACACGCGACACTTCGTGGTTCGATAAACCGAGTAATTCAGTCGGCGTAAGCCTTTTGCAATTTACAAACGTGTCCGACAACAGCTGCGCTCAGGCGGCCTGCGCGACTGTCCTGAATTTTTACAAGATGGCTCCTGCCGGGCTTGCGGGGGACGCGATAACCAACAAGATCTGCGCCGATCATCCGCCCGATGGCGGTGAACGGGGGACCTCATTTCGCTTTACGGTCGCGACAATGGAGGCGTATGGCCTAAAAACCTGGACCGGACGCAGCAATGAATTGGGCGAAGTGACGATGCTCGAAAAATTGAAAACCTACGTCTCTCAGGGACGGCCGGTTGTCGTCTTCCTCGACCTAAGGAAACCACAACGGCTTACCAGCCTAGGTACAAAAGGGCATTTTGTCGTGGTCTATGCATATTCGAATACGGACGTGTTCCTGACCAATTGGAACTATTCGAAAAAGACGGGCTGGCTCAACGATTGGGAAACATTCAAGGCCGCATGGAGCACGGCCGACTGCCAAAATCATCATCTGCTGGCGGTGGGCTGGCCATAGTCCCTGTCGCAAGTTACTAATATTTGGAGTCAAGTACGATGAATCAGGAAAACGAAATCGTAACGAGCGTGTTTGGAAAAATGACGCGTCGCGAATTGTTTCAGCGTTTAGCCGTTTCGGGGCTCGCCGTCGGGTTAGGCGGAGCGGAATTGACGCGGACATTTGCGATGCCCGGTCTCGACGGCGTTGCTCCGCCGCCAAAGGATCTTGGAGGGACTCCGTTTCGAGAGATCAAGCAATATCAGAGCTACGTCGAGACTAAGTTTGATATTAAGAACATGCAGCGATCGGGAACGCCGAAGCCCCGAACCCGCGACGCCTCCTGGTATTACAAACCGGCAAATGCATACGGGGTGAATCTCCTACAATTTACTAATACAGCCTATAATAGTTGTGCACAGGCGGCTTGCGCAACGGTTTTGAGTTATTACAAAATGGCACCCACGGGCCTCGCTGGTGACGCGATAACCAATAAGATCTACGCCGACCACCCACCTGACGCCGGCGTAAGCGGAACGACCTGGAGCCAAATGATTGCCATCAAGGAAGCGTACGGCCTAAAAACCTGGACCGTGCGGAGCGACGAACTCGGTGAAGCAAAGTTGGTGCAATATTTGAAAACATACGTTTCTCAGGGAAGGCCTTGCACCGTTTTATTGGATCTCAAAGGGCCCGCGCGTGTCGCCGCTCCGGGTATGTGCGGACACTACGTTGTTGTCTTTGCCTACTCCGACACTCACGTATTTATGACCAATTGGAACTACTCGCAGACGAACGGATGGCTCAACGATTGGGCGACATTCACGTCTGCGTGGAGCCTGCCCTCGTGCCAAACGCACCACCTTATGGCAATAGGCTGGGTTTGAGACAGGTAACATTACGCGCCAGATCAAGATGCGGCTGACCTTTACCAGGGAAGCCGCACTTTTCTTTTTATCCAGGCTAAAATAGACTTAGATATAGATATGATCGAACGCTACACATTGCCCGAGATGGGCGCCGTCTGGTCGCAGGCCAATAAGTTTCAGAAATGGCTCGATGTCGAGATCGCGGTTTGCGAGGTACATGCCGAGATGGGCACGATTCCCATTGAAGCTCTTGCCGAGATCAAGGCAAAGGCCGCGTTTACCGTCGAACGAATTGCCGAGATTGAGAAAACAACCGATCACGACGTGATCGCCTTTACGACAAATCTTGCTGAGAATATCGGCGAGGCATCGCGCTTTGTCCACTATGGCCTGACTTCGAGCGATGTCGTTGACACGGCAAACGCCTTGATCCTGAGAGAATCATGTGACGTTTTGTTGTGGAAAATGAGTGATTTAATGACCGTTTTAGAGCGGCGGGCATTTGAGTTTAAGGACACGCCGCAAATTGGCCGGACACACGGTGTCCACGCCGAGCCGACCTCGTTTGGGCTGGTTTGGGCGCTTTGGTTTGAGGATATTAACCAAAATCATGAGCGGGTGTTCGGCGTCAAAGAATCACTGTCGTTCGGCAAAATTTCGGGCGCGGTCGGGGCTTTTGCCCATCTTTCGCCGGAAGTTGAGGAAAGAGTCTGTGCCAAATTGGGACTATCACCGGCCAAGGTTTCGACGCAGGTGATTCAACGCGAATCGTATGCGGAATATCTTTGCACGCTGGCGATAGTTGCTTCGTCATGCGAAAAAATTGCTTTGCAAGTAAGGCATTGGCAGCGGACAGAGGTTCGTGAGGCTCAGGAATTTTTCAAGACCGGACAGAAAGGATCGTCCGCGATGCCGCATAAACGCAATCCGATCCTCTCAGAACGCATTTGCGGCATGGCCCGTACTGTTAGGGCAAATTCGATCGTCGGCCTGGAGAACGTCGCCCTGTGGCACGAACGGGACATATCGCATTCGTCCGCAGAACGTATCGTTTTGCCGGATTCGTCGGCTACGCTCGATTACATTCTCGCGAAAACAACAAGCCTGCTAGATACGCTCATCGTCTATCCCGAAAACATGCTCAAAAATATCGGCTTGACACGCGGGCTTGTATTCAGCGGCCAACTGCTGCTCGCCCTGACGCAGAAAGGCGTTTCACGCGAAGACGCATACACATGGACGCAACGCAACGCAACGAAAGTGTGGGACGAAGGCGGCGATTATCAAGAGCTAATAAATAAAGACGCGGACATCTCTTCGCACCTTTCGGCTGAAGAGATCGCGCGCGTCTTTGATCTGCGACACTACCTACGCAATGTCGAGAAAATTTTCGTTCGAGTCTTTAATTAATTCGACCAGTTGTCAGCCATGTTACCGATGACAGGAACTTTGTAGATTTGTCCTTGGAAAGCTTTGATAGCGCTAATGATGAAAAACACAAAAATCGCTAATCCAATGGCTAATACAACAAGCCATACCAAAAGCGCCATGATCGAGGTGATCGAGGAATTCATCATACCAAGAGCGATTGCTATGAAATAACCTGGAAGTACTATCACCAGATTGGCCGCAATTAACATCAGCGATTGAACCGCATGAAATCGGGCAAGTTTATTCGCTTTGTCAGTAACCAACACGATGATGCTCATGACAATTCCGAGATAACATACAAAGTTTGCTACATAGCACAGTCCCGCCGCGACGTTTGCATCAAGTCCGAGGGCAGACTTACCAGATGAAGGGTTTTCCATAATCTTTAGAGTTCTCCTATTAGGGTTTTGAATTGAAACAATTAAAAGTTGAAATTTAACGTGAAATTTAACACAAGACTTTGATTAATACAACAAACTAAGTCAGAATCTAGAATTTATTTCGGAGCGGTAAATGAAAGCAAAGGTTTATGTCACATTAAAGCCGAGCGTACTCGATCCACAGGGTAAGGCGATCCACCATTCGCTCGAGCATCTCGGTCACGCAAATATCACCGGTATACGTCAGGGAAAGTATTTCGAGATCGCTCTCGATCCTGATGTCACAGAGGCCGACGCCCGCGTTTCTGTCGAACGAATCGCGAAAGACATTCTGGCAAATCCGGTGATCGAAGACTATAGAGTGGAGATACTAGATTGAAATTCGGAGTAATCGTCTTTCCCGGTTCCAACTGCGATCACGACGCTTACCACGTCATCTCAAAGCACGTCGGGCAACCAGTCGATTTTATCTGGCATCACGAGACCGATCTGAGCGGATTTGACGCGGTGATTGTGCCGGGCGGATTTTCTTATGGCGATTACCTTCGTGCGGGTGCGCTCGCGCGATTTTCGCCGGTGATGAAGGTGGTAAAGCACTTTGCCGCCGAGGGTAAATTTGTTTTCGGCATCTGCAATGGCTTTCAGATACTTTGTGAGGCTGGCTTGCTGCCCGGTGCGCTGATGCGAAACGCCGGGCTTCACTTCATCTGCAAACATGTAAATCTTAAGGTCGAGAATTCTAACACGCCATTCACATCCGAGGTCGCCGCGGGTCGTGTGCTTTCGATCCCGATCGCCCATGCCGATGGCAATTACACCTGCGACGATGATACGTACGATTTGCTTGAGGAAAACGGCCAGATCGTTTTCCGCTATTGCGATGAGAATGGCGAGATCGTCGATAACGCAAATCCGAACGGCTCGCGTTCGAATATCGCTGGCATTTGTAACCAGAATCGCAACGTCCTCGGCATGATGCCGCATCCCGAACGGGCTTGCGAGGAACTGCTTGGCTCAAACGACGGCCAGGATATTTTTAGGTCGTTGACAAATGCGATTGATTTGATGAAAGCCGCTTAACCACCGTCAGAATTACGAGCGGGCTTGCCCGCCTTTTCAGACAGCCTCCAATTCGTAAAGTAAAGTGATTTTTCTTATAGGGTGCCGATTTAGGTGACGTTGACCGTTAGGCCGTCAGTATTTAATCGCCAATCGAGGACGCGAGCACCTTTCTGGGCCGTGAGAGCATTTTCCACGTCCGGACGACGGCCGTCTTCACAGAAAAAGGCCATACATCCGCCGCCGCCGGCACCGCAGACCTTGGCCGCGACAGCTCCGTTGGCAAGGGCGACTTCGATCAAATGATCCATTTGCGGGGTTGTGATATTTGGCGAGAGGCGTTTGCGGTTTGGGAAAGCGCCCGCGATGATCTGTCCGGCCGCGTCCCATTCATTGGCGAGCAATGCGGCACGCAAATTTAGCGACGTATCGCGAATGCCTTCAAATATGTCAAAGATTTCGCGGTCGCCGTCGATATGCCGTTTTGTGATCTCCCAGTTGTTCGT
>JAYUDV010000383.1:0-18132 GCA_043739565.1 Chloracidobacterium sp. | reverse complement strand
CGATTTTGGATTTTGGATTTTGGATTTTGGATCCGCCCTGCTCGTAAACGTAGCTTTCCTCAACGGTCACACTGCTTGCAAGTTCGCGATTGGCCATTTCGGGTGATGCTTGAATCTTTGCCAAAAGCGATTTTGGATCGAGATCGGTTGTCGAAATTACCGAACGCATTGCGCCCTTGTCGCGGATGTGGCGAACCAGCGCCCGCGTGTCGATGTGTTCGATGCCGACGATGTTGTTGTCTCTGAGATAATCCTGAAGCGATGCGGTCGAGCGAAAATTCGACGCGATGCGGCTCGCCTCACGTACGACAAAGCCCTCAACCCACGGGCGCCGCGATTCGACATCGTCCGGGTTAGTCCCGTAATTGCCGATCAGCGGGTACGTCATGCAGACGATCTGCCCGGCGTAGCTCGGGTCGGTCAAAATCTCCTGATAACCGGACATTGACGTATTAAAAACCATCTCGCCAAACCTCTCGCCGACCGCGCCAAAGGACTCACCGTGGAAAGTACGTCCGTCCTCAAGGACCAGGATTGCTTTTTTTTCCAAACTCATTATAGGACCATTTTACCGCAGAGACGGTGAGAAGAAAAATAGGAGCTTAACCACAGAGAACACAGAGTAAACAGAGAGAAGAGGGAACAAATAAAAAGGACACATGATCTATTACTCAGTGTCCTCTGTGTTCTCTGTGGTGAAACTCTTACCGTGCGTCGTCAGCGCGGAGGTCGTCTTTATTGACAGCAGGAGGCGGCGGGACACCGTTGTCGTACGCACCGTGTTCGAGAAAGCCAACGTCCTGCGGCTTCCAGTAGCGAAAAAATGCTTTGCCGTAGATATATTTTTCGGGCACCAGTCCCCAATAACGCGAATCGGACGAATTGTCACGATTGTCACCCATCACAAAATAGTGGTGATCCTCGACCTTTTTGGGTGGCCAGCTTGGGAGCGTCTGATTGTGCTCGGCGTCGAGATAATCCTCCTTTAACTCCACACCGGTAATAAAAACCTTACCATTGCGCAACTCAACCGTTTCACCCGGTAGGCCGATGATGCGTTTTACATAGCTTTTGTCGGGATCATTCGGAAACCAGAAAACGACGATATCGCCGCGTTCGATATGGCCCCAGCTAACGCTCTGAATTTTGTAATAAACGAGCTTATTGACCAATAGACGCTCGCCGTCGTGCAATTGCGGCAGCATGGACGTGCCCTCGACGACGACAGGTTGGACAAAAAAGACGCCAAAAAGTATAAAGACCACTATAATTAGGAATATGTCACGAAACAACTTTAGCCCCTCGGACCATATACCGTTGCGCGATTCGCGGGCGACCCGAGTGACACCGATATCGCGATCATCCGAAACGGAGACGAATCCGAAATCTGAGTGGTTTTTCTTGCGAAAATCTAACATAATCAAGTTGATTAGACGGCCTACCGTGTTACACCGTTGCCCAATTTAGGCCATCTTAATAATCCTCTTTGACAGGGTAATTTGTCAAAAGAAATATCTTGTCGGTAGCTTGATCGTGCCCTTATTCACATGCGGGCAATTGATATAACCAACTATGAATGACGCCATCCGCTCGCTTTTCCCCGCCGCCGCAAATTATACATATCTGAACAGCGCCGCCGTATCGCCGATTCCCGTAACGGCAATCGAGGCGATCAACCGGCAGTTAAATGACGTGGCATCGCACGGCTCATTGCATTACCCGGATTGGGTCGATACAAAGGATCGCTGCCGGACACTTATCGCCAAGATGCTGAAAGTGAGGCCCGATCAGGTAGCTTTTCTGCGAAACACTTCGGACGGAGTTGCGTCGATAGCGAACGGAATTGCGTGGCGGCAGGGCGATAATATCGTGAGTTTTGCCCATGAATTTCCCGCGAATTTCTATCCGTGGCGGAGAATCCGCGACGAATTCGCGGTCGAGCTTCGGCTCGTTTCCGAACGTGACGGCCGGATCGACACCGACGAGCTTATTGGCCTGATCGATTCGAACACGCGGGTCGTTGCCCTCAGTGCTGTGCAATACGCGTCGGGCTTTCGTGCCGATCTGACGCGAATCGGCCGCGCGACTCGTGCCGTCGATGCTCTGTTTTGCGTAGATATTATTCAGGGTTTTGGCGCGTTGCCGTTCGATCTGCCTGCTCAATTTGTTGACGCCGCATGCGGAGCGAGTCATAAATGGCTCTGTGGACCGGAGGGCTGCGGAATTATCTATCTGTCTGATCGGGCTCGTGAGCGTATAAACCCAACACTCGTCGGGTGGATCAGCGTCGAAACACCTTGGGATTTTGCGGATCGCGAGCAGCCTTTCAAATCGACGGCGTTAGCCTGGGAAACCGGAACCGGATGCTCGTCACTCTTTTATGGTCTCGAACAAAGCCTTAAATTGCTACACGAGACCGGCGCCGAAAATATCGAGCGGCATCTCAACGATCTCTCCGATCACCTATGCGACAGCCTCTTGGGCAGAGAGTATGAGATCGTTAGCTCACGCGCCCACGGCGAGAAATCGGCCATCGTTTGCATCAAAAACCTCAACGGCTTGACCTCAAATCAAATCGCCACCCAACTCGAAAGCGACAAAATTATCGTATCCCCACGAGGCGACCGCCTGCGGATCGCTCCGCATTTCTATAATAATCTTGGTGATATTGAAAAACTTCTAACATCCTTGCCCTAGGCGAGGGTGGGAATGTTTTCCACCCATACGAGATGTTGGCTGAAACGCATGTTTCTCAAACCAATGTAGAATCTGCGATCAGCGGTTACTAAAGGGCACCTCAACGATAATGCAAGGGAAAGATAAGTCCAGTCATACACGGCTTGTCCCGTCTCAAATGCACCTAGTAAGGCTGTCTTTAGCAGATTGTTTTGCGGGTGCAGGACAACATTCTGTTCTAGATACAACTTTAACGCTAACGCCGCTTCTTTTTCATCAAGATCGTTCTGTCGGCATTTTTTCCAAAGAATATTTCCAAACTCCGGCAGCAATAATTCCGGGGCATGGAGTTCGAAGCGTCCGTCAAGCAATCGTTCAGCCTCGGCGGTGTGAATTTCGCTTACGTACCATTTGATGACGACACTGGCGTCCACGACAACAATCATCGGTCGCGATCCTCGCGAAGCAGTTCCGTCGAATCCGACTTCTGTACTTTAGTAAGCGAGGCCCTGAACTTCCTTAACAGCTCAAGCTCCGACATGGGCTCGGGCCGTTCTGACGCGATACGCATAATATTTTTCATCTCGGATTGAAGCGAACGGTTTTGCCGCTTTGCGCGTAGCTTGATCTTATCCAAAACCACATTATCTACATTTCTAACTAATACGTCAGGCATTATTTCGTCTCCTAAAACACTAAAATATCGTGCTATCATTATGATAGCACGATAAAATTGAATAAGGGAATTGACTAATCGCCCAAAAGCCGGTCAGGCACAATCTCGGACGTAAAACCATCCAGATTGAGCCGTGTCATACCGCCGGCGTCGGAGAATGTTGGCATGCCCGCGCGTTTTTGCTCACGGACAAAGAAATAAATAAATCCAGTGGCGATGCCGCCAACGATCGCAAAGCCCATTCCGATCAGGACGATAAGAAAGGTCGAGAGAAACATATCCGATGTGGTCAGAACGAATGCCCGTTCGGGCGAGATCCGGAATGGGTTATCGCCCAGCCATTGCACATTCTTTTCGTATTTGACCTGATCGATCAATGCTCCCGCCGCCGCTGTATCGGCTGTGTCGAAAACAAAAACATTATAATTGCCGATGCGGCGATAGACCGTTGATCCAGCCTGCTCATCTTCACCAAGTTTTGTGGTGAATTTAGTATCCGCATCGACCGATCCCTGTGGCGAACCGTACTCGATTATAAGTAGCTTCCCGGCGTCGTAAGGCGCGGTCACGGCTTCGGTTCCGGCAGAAAAATCGATGAGATCGAGTATCGGGCGGTCGCCAAGCTCCAATTTGAGCTCACCGGTGTTTGTCGCAAATTTCGTCCGTGCCCTAACCTGTTCCCATGCCGGCAAATGCTTAATAAGCACGGGTACACCGTCAGCTTCCGATACTTCCTGACTCTTATATTTCGGAGCGGTTGATGGCTGCGAAAGGGTGATCGAAGCGGCTGTGAATACGACCCAGAGCGCTAAAACGAAGTTTTTTATTGTAATTCTTAACCCTGCGGAGATCATCTCTAATAACTCCTCAACCGGTGCCAAACGGAGAGTAAATTCTAGCATTTTTTATGTTCGCTTCCATACGCGAGACGACTACACGAAAACGTATACTATTTAACGCACAGCCTCACGATTGCGTACGCGAATCTGAATTTAGATGACAGTCGAAACTAAATGTATGCCAAAAAACTGAACAATTATACGATCCTGGCGTGAAACAGTCTTATACGCTTCAGGCTGCTTCAGGTTTGGCACGGCAATTGAAAGGTATATGGCGTGGGGGGAAATACAATGACAACTGAAATATTAAATTTTCCTGTTTTTCATAGCAAACAAGGAACTATAGCTGACGAAGTACTTTTTTCGATGGATACCGCAATTGCGGATGTGAGCACGGCGAAGGATATAGACCTCGCAAAAACCGCTGGTCACGGCAACATGGCGGCCTTTGAGGAACTATACAAACGTCATCACCGCCGGGTTTATTCGGTCTGCTTACGGATGTTGCAAAACACCTCTGAGGCCGAGGATCTTACGCAGGATGTATTTATTCAGCTTTATCGCAAGATTGGCAGCTTTCGCGGCGATTCGGCTTTCACGACATGGCTGCACCGGATGACGGTCAACCAGGTTTTGATGCACTTTCGCAAGCGGACGGTTAAGTATGAAAAAACGACTGAGGAAGGTGAAACGCCTGTGCAGGTCGTGTCGGGTTCGACCAATCCGCACCGGATGCAGATAGTGGACAAGATTGCTCTCGAAAGTGCGATCGAACAACTGCCGGACGGTTACAAAAATGTATTCGTTCTGCACGATGTCGAAGGTTTCGAGCACGAAGAAGTCGCCAGAATCCTGGGCTGCTCGGTCGGAACATCGAAATCGCAGCTTCACAAGGCGCGTCTCAAATTACAAAAGCTTTTGAAAAAGAAAGCAAATCCGCGTCTGGTTGGACTAAACGCCTAATCGATACGAAATAATACAAAACAAAGGCTTCTCGAAAACGGGAAGCCTTTATTTTTGTAGTCTGCATCGATTTAGTAAGCCGCCGCTCCCGCCTCGGCCACCGAGTGATCCTGTTCGCCGCTCCCGCCGGAAACGCCGATAGCTCCGACAACTTTGCCATCTTTTTTGAGCGGAATGCCGCCGGCAAAGATCATCACCCTACCGCCGTTTGAGGCGTGAATACCAAAAAACTGGTCGCCCGACTGGCTATTATCGCCAAGATCCTTCGTTGTAATATCAAACGCCCGCGAGGTCCAAGCCTTTTTTATCGAAATATCAACGCTGCCGATCCAGGCATTGTCCATGCGAACATGGGCGACCAAATTTCCACCCGCATCCGCAACTGCGATATTCATCGGCTGTCCGATCTCGTCCGCCTTTTTCTCGGCGGCCGCGATTATTCTTCGTGCATCTTCAAGTATGATCATAATAACTTCCCTTTTTTTCCATAGTTTAACATTGGAACCTAAAAACTATGTTTCCTCAATCTTAATATTGCGCCTCGCAAGCTCAGCGACAAACTTATCCGGATCGATCGCCTTTTCCTGCGGTGTTGCACCTCGCGACAAAACATCGCCGCGAGCCATCATTTGGGCGATTATTGACGCGGGAAATGCCGTGGTTCGCATCATCGCGCTCATGCCGGTTGCTTCGTCAAGTTTGTCGACAATGTCGTAACGCAGCTTTTTGGAATAGCCATTTTTCAATCCCACAAAATCGAGCCGCACGAGTACATAATCCGGGCCATCGGCGGGCAGATGCTTTTGCAGCAGATCGCCAAAAACTTTACGCGGCTTCACCTTTTGAAAATCAACGACCATCTCGTCGCTTGAGCAAAGTCCAAGATTGATCATCGTCTTAAATTTTTCGCAATGGCCCGCATAGCGTATCGTCTTGTAGTCAAGCTCGCGGATCTTGCCAACAAAGGTGTCAGGCAGCGTCGATGTGCCTCCCGATGTCTGAAACGCCTCAAGTGGCGGAAAGCCGTCGAAGCTGAGGCTCTCGATCTCGGTCATAGATTGGACGATCACTATTTTTCCGTTGCGAATCACGCGTGCGGTTTCCACATATTCGTTTATCAGCCCCTCGACTGAAAAGACGAGTTGGTAATTGAGCGGCGGCTGCGGATCTTGCGGCAGGCCGCCGACGCGGATGTGAATTTCCTGAACATCGTCAAATTTGGCCGCGCCATGCATCGCCAGCACCGAAACCATTCCCGGTGCGAGCCCGCAATCGGGGATTATGCTGACGCCGGCCGCTTTGGCCTCAGCATCAAGTGCGAGCTGCTCGTCAACGATGTAGTTATTGCCGCCGAGATCGCAGAAATTGGCGCGGCCAGCAATGGCGGCTTTTGAAAGCTCGACGTTGTACCAATAGTTAACGCACGAGATTACCGAATCGTGGCCGCGCATCAGGGTCGCGACATCCGAGATGTTCGACGCATCGACCTGACGCGGATCCACTCGCAGGGTGCCGACCGCGTTAGCAACGGCCTCGGCCTTTCGCAAGTCAAAATCGGCGACTGTCACCCGCTCGACGTCGTGTGAATTATGTATTAAATCAAAAACGGCGCCATGTCCCATACGTCCGGCGCCGAGAACTAGTATTTTCATTGAATATTTAGTTCGGTTTGTTGGCAGTAGGCAGACGGCAGTAAGCAGAATTCAGAAAGACGATCTTCGCCCGCCTTCTGCCAACCGCCTACCGACCATTACCAATCGTCAAGTTCCTCTGGTTCCTGCGCCGCGACCGTCTCGCCGGCAATTTCCCAGACCTTCCTCTTCCACTCACGGAGGTTGTCGATCAAATGTAGGGCGACCTGTGGATGAGCGGCATTGCGCTCGAGCCGGATGACCTCGGCCGTGACCGAGATTTCCTCATCCGGGTTTTCGGTCACCGTTAGATGGACCTTACCGCCGACGAGCGGCAGCGCGCGCGGCAGGTAAATGAGCGTGCCGTGGGGTCCCACATTTTCGGTCAAGCCTTCCTGGATAACCTCTTTTCCGTTCTCGTCTTTCCAACGAACACGGATAGGAAATGAGATCATATGTCGTTCACCGCCGCGTCTGTCATGCATAATTTATCCCTCTAAAATATTACTGCAATTTCCGCTGAAAGCGAACGTAAATATACCTGAATTCCCCACCCCAAGTCTATCAAAATCAGAAAAATTTGACATGCGTAAGCGCCTTGAAATTCAGCAATTGCATATAAAATAAGGGCTTGCGGTTTTTGACCGGCTGGACAAGTATAACCCAAAATGATAACCTCATAAAATGTTTCGGCCACCGCGGCACGAAAACAGGCGGGAATTAGTCCGCTGAAACAGTCTTCGTTTCTGACCTCTAAAAAAATTTGTGACTGATGATCCAAATCTCGGACACAATTTTAGCGCGTCGTAACGGAGTCGCAATTTATGGAGAATGATTAATGAAAAATCTCGTTAGAGGAGTCGCGATCCTGTCGCTATTGAGCTTGTTTGTCGTATTTATTTACGCCCAGACCAGGACGGAATCCACTCTCGCTATCGCGAATGATTCGCAGGCAAAAATTAAAAATAATATTTCGAATAATACCTTAGCCGACAAAAATTCGGACGACGATAAAAAGTTGGTTAAGGCGACCGTTTCGGTCAAGGCATCTGGTCTTGGTGCAAGTAAAGGAGCGTTTTCCGCATCGGCCTATTGCTTTTCTGGAAAAACCGCGATGGGCCACCGCGTCCGACGCGGCCTGATAGCAGCCGATCCGAGAGTTTTAAAACTTGGTTCTAAGGTCGTCATCAGCGCCGGTGCGTGGAGCGGAACATATCTGGTTTCCGACACTGGCGGAGCGATCAAAGGCAAGAAGATCGATATCTGGGTCCCAGGCTGCGCCGAGGCACGAAAATTCGGCCGACGTACCGTTCAGGTCTTTGCAGCACAGTAAAATCAGTAGTCAGAATTCAGAAGTTAGAATTCAGAAGGAACGCCTCGAGAGATCGGGGCGTTTTTGCGTCCTAAAAGCTCTCCTCTTGCCAGAGAAACGGCATCCGCCTCGACGCAACGCACAAATTCGTCGGCGCCGACCTCGACAGCGAAGGCAACCTGCTGCTCGATCTCTCGACCACGATCACCGTCGTCCATCCGCGCCGATCGCGCAAGTCAAAGAAATAGCCCGGCGTCAGTACCGCGAGCGGCAGCGACCGGTTCTTTCATACGAGGCCGTATAGGGGCGTGAATACATCCGCGACCTTTCTGCATAAAGAAAGCCGTTGTATAATTCTCCGACACCTAAGTTACAGGCAAATGGCTCTCAACGAAAACCAAACACGCAAGCGTCATATTGACGGCCAGATAACCAAGGCTGGCTGGAATTTGCTTGATACTGCTCAAGTCAAATTCGAGGTTCCTGCCAGCGGTGTTGATGACGATTGGTTTGACGGAATCACGGATTACAGTCTTTATCTGCCAAACGGCGAAATAATCGCTGTTGTCGAAGCCAAACGCCAAAGCCGAAGTCCGCAAACTGCCCGAGAACAAGCAAAACTTTATGCTGTCGCAATAGAGCGGAATCAAAGCTTTCGCCCGTTTGTATTTCTCGCAAATGGAAACGAAATTTGGTTTTGGGATACCGAAAACGAAACGCCTCGCGAAATAGCAGCTTTCTTCACGCGATCGAGCCTTGAACGGCTGCTTGCGATCAAACAGCATCGACTACCGTTGTGTCAAACGCCGATTAATGCCGACATCTCAGGCCGCTCTTATCAACAAGAAGCAATTCGACGCGTTGCCGAATCGTTTGAGCAAGGCAAACGTAAAGCGTTGCTCGTTATGGCCACCGGAAGTGGAAAAACTCGAACCTCAATGGGGTTGATCGATCTATTTCTGCGGACGCGGCAAGCCGAAAAGGTTCTTTTCCTTGCCGACCGGGATGCATTGGTTGACCAAGCGTTGACCGACGGATTCAAAGCGCATCTTCCCAACGAGCCGAACGACCGGATATATACGCATCATATCGACCAAAACAAACGGCTTTACGTTGCAACTCTTCAGACCATGACCCGTTGTTTTAATGAATTTGATCCAGCGTTTTTTGATCTGATTATTTTTGACGAAGCCCACCGTTCGATCTTTAACAAACTCGGCGTCGTGATGGAATATTTCGACGCTCGCATGATCGGTTTGACCGCAACACCCGCGGGTTTCGTCGACCGCGACACATTTTTGCTTTTCGATTGTCTCGATTCGGTTCCGACATATGTGTATCCGTACAAGAAAGCGGTAGATGAGCAGGTTCTCGTCGATTACAGTCTTTACAAGGCTCAGACAAGCTTTCAGCGAAATGGAATCAAGGGTGTTGATCTCAGCGAGGAAGAGCAAAATGCCCTGATAGAACAAGGCATCGACCCCGACGATCTTGATTATGCCGGAACCGATATTGAGCAAACGGTCAGCAATAAGGAAACGCTTAGAAAACAGTGGGAAGAATTTTGGGACGTTTGCTATTTCGACGAGTCCGGTCTTCCGTGCAAGACCATTGTTTTTGCGATGACACAGGCCCATGCCGAACGGTTGATGCTTGCTTTCGAAGAGATGTTTCCACACTTCAACAACCTGTGTCGCGTTATTACATTCGATACAGAGCGCGTCCGTGACGGCAGTTACGGAGCCGGACTGATAACTCAGTTCAAAAAGAAAAATGAGCCGCGAATCGCTATCTCCGTTGATATGCTCGACACGGGCATCGATGTTCCCGAAGTATGCAATCTGGTTTTCATGAAGCCTGTCCGGTCGCAGATAAAAATGTGGCAGATGATCGGACGTGGTACGCGAAATGACGAAGCTTGTAAGTTCAAAGACCGTCTTCCGAACGGACGCAAGACCGAATTCAAAATAATTGATTTCTGGGAAAACGAATTTGACCGAAATGCCGAGGAAAACGAAAAGCAAACGATGCCCGTGCTTGTTCGGCTATTCAATACGCGATTGAAAACGCTTCGACTGTTGCTTCGCAGTCAGGACACAGACGAATGGCGGGAAACGGTTGCCGACCTTCGCGAGATGATCGGGCGAATTCCGCAAGGCACATTTCAGGTCAAGCGGCTTATGCCGCAGATCGAGCAGGCCTGGGAAGATTCCTTTTGGGGTTTCGTCGGAAACAACAACATCGATTTTCTTGATACCCGTATTGCTCCGCTTCTCAGGTTCGCTTCCGACGTCGATGTTTCAAAAGAGACATTTACCAACAAGGTCGAGCGTCTAAAACTTCAGGTGTTGACTGGCAAGGACACGGACGCGACCGTCGAGCAGATCGCCGAAGATATCAGTCTCTTGCCGCCGTTCGTCCAACAGATTCCCGAATGTAAAGAGGCAATCGATCTTATCGCGTCAACGGGATTTGAAAATGCCGGGATTACCCAACTCAACCAGGTAATCCGTTCCCTTGCCTCGCAGATGCGGTATCGGCAAAATCGCGACAATGTTTTTCAGGTACTAGACCTGCCGGACTTTATTGCGATTCGCGGGTACATAACGCTTACGGAGGGCGGGGAACATATTTATGTTCAGGAATACAAAGACCGCGTCGAACGGCGGGTAAAGGACATTGTTGACGATCACCCGACTGTGAATGCGATCCGTGCCGGCGGCGAGGTTTCGAACGAACAACTTATCGAGCTCGAACGCACTTTACGAAAAGGGCTTAGTGTTCATGACGTTCAGCTTTCGACGGATAATATTCTCAAAGCCTACGGATGGCGTGTAAATAGCTTTTTGGGTTTTATGCGGCATTTGCTCGATCTCGAAGCATTGCCGAACTATGAAACCGTCGTCGTAAAGAAATTTGATGAATTTATCGCCGAGCACCATTACAACGGTGAGCAGATTCTGTTTCTGAGAACGCTCCAAACCGAATTCCTGAAAAAGAATAAGATCGAGATGGTTGATTTATACGATCTGCCGTCAATAATAACGTTCGGAAACAATGCCGTTGACCGCCTGTTTACTGAAAACGATAAGGCAAAGATTTTGCGATTTACCGAACGCATTGCGGCCTAAATTATGCTTACCGACCCAAAATTACGCTCCCAAGTCGAATCGCTCTGGAATAAGCTCTGGACCGGTGGATTGCCCAACCCGCTTGATGCCATCGAACAGCTTTCTTATCTTCTTTTCCTAAAACGAATCGACGACGAAGAAAATAATCGCAAGCGAAATGCCGATCTTCGCGGCGAGGACTACACCCCGCTATTCGAGGACCCGAAACTCCGTTGGAGTTATTGGACGGGCCTGGCGGCGGGCGATGCGTTAAAGCATGTAAAAGACCAAGTGTTTCCGATGCTCAAAACGATTGGCGGCGCCGGAAGTTCGTTTGAGCTCCAAATGGAAAACGCGGAGTTCAAGATCAATAAGGCGAGCCTGTTGATCGAAGCCTGCAAGGAAATCGACGCGATGCAGATTTCCCACCAGAATCAGGACGTGCAGGGCGATCTTTACGAATATCTTTTGAGCAAGCTCAACACCGCCGGCCGAAACGGCCAATTTCGCACGCCGCGCCACATCATCCTCATGATGGTGCAGATGCTCGACCCAAAGATCAACGAACGGATTTGCGATCCGGCCGCCGGAACATGCGGCTTTTTGGTAAATGCCTACCAGTACATTCTTGAGCAAAATACGAGCAAAGAAGTTTTGCAATACGATGTCGAGGGAATGCCGCATAACCTGACCGGCGACCTGATGGATGAAAAGTCCGAGAGGTTTTTGCAAGGCGATGCGATCACAGGCTTTGACAGCGATTCGGGAATGACGATGCTCCGCATCGGTTCGATGAACCTGATGCTTCACGGCCTCAATCATCCGAATTTCCGTTATGCCGATACGCTGTCGAAAATGTACACCGAGGAGCGGCGTTATAATGTCGTCCTCGCCAATCCGCCTTTCAAAGGCGCGATTGACTCCAATTCGATAGGTGAAGGATTGCCCGCGACGATCAAGAAGACCGAACTACTTTTTATCCATCTTTTCCTGCGAATGCTCGATTTCGGCGGACGCTGTGCGGCAATCGTGCCGGACGGCGTTTTGTTTGGTTCGTCAAACGCCCATGTTTCGACCCGCAAAAAGCTGATCGAAGAAAACCGGCTCGAAGCGGTCATTTCAATGCCGAGCGGTGTTTTCAAACCTTACGCCGGAGTTTCGACCGCGATCCTGATCTTTACAAAAGCCGCAACGACGGATCGCATTTGGTTTTACGATATGTCCGCCGACGGTTTTTCCCTCGACGATAAACGGCAAAATATAGATGACAACGATATTCCCGATATTGTCGAATGCTGGAAGCGACACAAGGCAAAGGACGAAGCGTTTTACGCTCTACGAACCCGACGTCTTATCGAACTAAAAGAGCTGGTCGCTCCGATGAAAACCCGAAGGCTCGAGTTACAGCGTGACATCAACCGCCTAACCTTCGAAAGCGTCATTGCACCGCCCGAAGATGAAACCGCCCGGGTCACGCTCGAAACCGAAGAGCAACATTTGGCAGAACTTGAGGACCAGATTGATCCGATCCAAAAAGAGATCGACCAGCTTGGTAATCAGTTTTGGGTAACGAAAGCAGAAGTCACGGCAAACAAATACGATCTGTCGGCGAGCCGCTATCGAAAGATCGAACCGGATGAGACATTTTATGAGGAGCCGGAAGTGACGCTCGAAAGACTTTTGAAACTGGAAGAAATTACAAAGGAAGAAACGGAAAATCTACTTCGGACGGTGAATTCTTTAGGTTATAATCAGGTCGAGGCAAACTGAGAAAAGGAGAATTTAAGAAATGCCACAACTGAACAAGAATCAAAAAGATGCTTTTCGCGTTAGGCAAACGCAAATCAAGCCGTTTTTGACTGAGAAGGAAATGTCCTCGCTTGGCAGACGGTTAATGAAAATCGCCAAAGAAATCGAAAACTCGGATGAACCGGCGTTTGATGAAGCCGCAATTGAAAAAGAATTGGAAAAGAGGCGAGGCGGCTATTCTATTGAAAATGGCAAATAAAATTTTGACGTTTCCAGATGCTTCGGTTTTGATTTACGCCGCGACGAAACCGACGGCTCAAACTTTTGCCCGCCGAATGCGGGCGTTGCAGGTTTTCAACGACCCGGACCGCGAGTTTGTCGCCAGCGAATTTCTGCGATTAGAAGTTTTACCGATAGCAAAGTTTTTCGGCAAAAAACGCGAAGTTAAATTTTACGAGACATTTTTTGCCGGTGCGGCACATTGGGCGGACGTTGCGGCCTCGATTTCACCGGCGCTCGAGTTGGCCGCGAAGTTTGGACTCGGAGCACTCGACGCACTTCACGTCACAGCCGCCGGCCAATTCGGCGCCGAGCTTGTTTCCGCCGAAAAGCCGACCAAACCCATTTACCGGGCTTATTCAAATATCTCTTCGATTTATTAGATAAAATCCGTAACAGCGCGGATCTCAGACGATATTCCGTCCTTTTCAACCGTCGCTGACGCGACGCGGATTTTCGGGATGACCGTAACCGTGGGTTAAAACACCACGGCTACAGTCAATATGTCGCTCTGCGACAAAGAATCAGATGCATACCGTAAACCTTGGCGAACTTTGCGAATTTGTTAGAGGCGTGAGCTTTGACCTCAGCGACATTAGCAATACGCCCAAAACTGACCACGTTGCAATTCTTAGAGCCGGAAATATCTCCGACAAACTTGATACTAAAAATGACTTGATCTGGCTTCCCAAAAAAGGAGTGTCCGGAGAACAAATACTGAGGAAAGACGATATTGCTATCTGCATGTCGTCTGGAAGTTCAGAAGTTGTCGGTAAGACAGCCCGTGTCTTAAATGCTTTCAATGGTTCTGTAGGGGCATTTTGCGGAATTATTCGACCGCGCTCTTCCGTCACGGCGAGCTACATTTCTCACTGGTTACGTTCGAAAGAATTTTTTCGATGGCGCGACTGGCAAGCTAGGGGAGCAAATATTCAGAACCTACGCTTTTCGACTTTTGCGTCACTTCCGATTCCGATGCCGAAGCCGGACGAACAAAAGCGGATTGCCGCGATTTTGGATAAGGCTGACCGTCTGCGGCGTGGGCGCCGCTTCGCCCAAACCCTTTCCGATTCCTTTCTCAAATCCGTCTTCATTAAAATGTTCGGCAAAGGTGCGGAGCAAGATTGGGATGTGGTGGAGCTTGACTCGCTGGTCAAGAAAAGACGGAACGCAATACGTACTGGTCCATTTGGAAGTCAATTATTACATTCGGAATTTACCGAAAAAGGGCCAGTCGCAGTCTTAGGCATAGACAACGTAGTGAAGAATCATTTTTCTTGGGATGAAAGACGCTTCATAACATATGAGAAATATAGAGAACTAAAGCGATACACGGTTTTTCCAAACGACTTGCTGATTTCGATTATGGCAACATGCGGTCGTTGTGCGATTGTTCCTAGGGATATTGGACCGGCAATCAATACAAAGCATTTATGTTGCATAACGGTTGAGGAATCGATGTGTTTGCCGATCTATCTTCATTCATGCCTCCTGCGAAATTCCGATGTGAGACGCCAACTGGGTGTTTCTGGACGGGGAGCCATAATGCCGGGACTTAACATGGAGTTAATAAAACGGTTAAAAATTCCAGTGCCGCCGCTTCCATTACAAGAAAAATTCGCGGCAACCGTCCAAAAGTTTGAGCGTATCCGCCGCCACGGGCGCGAAGCCAACCGCCAGGCCGAACACCTCTTCCAAACCCTGCTGCAGCGCGCCTTCCGCGGCGAGCTTTAAGAGCCCAGTCGCTATCGCTCCCGGTTCTGACTCGATTATTCGGTGGCGTCGAGTTCTTCTTCGAGCAGTTGGCGTTCGTAGAGGTCGGCGTATTCGCCGTCGAGGCGTAGGAGCTCATTGTGGGTGCCGCGTTCGATGATGCGGCCGTCCTGGAGGACGCAGATGAGGTCGGCGTCGCGGATGGTCGAGACGCGGTGGGAGACGATGAGCGTGGTACGGCCCGCGCGAACGTCGCGGAGGTTGTGGAGGATCGTTTCCTCGGTGTAAGTGTCAACGGCCGAGAGCGAATCGTCTAGGATGAGGATGCGCGGGTCGCGCATGATGGCTCGGGCGATGGCCGTTCGTTGTTTTTGGCCGCCGGACAGCGTAATGCCGCGTTCGCCGACGAGCTGCTCGTAACCGCCGGGGAATGCGGAAATATCATCGACAAGGCCCGCGATGCGGGCTGCGTCTGCGACGCTAAGTGGAGAGTTGATAGTTGATAGTTGATAGTTTTGGTCTGCCTTTCCGGCTTCACTATCCACTGTCCACTTTCCATTATCAACTCCAAAAGCGATGTTGTTTGCCAGCGTGTCGCTGAAAAGAAACGTTTCCTGCGGGACAAACCCGATCGACTTTCTAAGCTGCGCAAGCGGGTATTCGCGGATCGACACGCCGTCCACCAGGACGCTGCCATCGGGAGCGTCGAGCAGACGCGGAATAAGGCTGACCAGCGTCGATTTGCCGCTGCCCGTTTTGCCGACCAGAGCGACGGTCTTGCCCTGCTCGATCACGAGGTCGATATTTCGCAAAACAGGTTTGCCGTTGTACGCAAAGGTCAGGTCGCGAAATTCGATCTTGCCTTTAACGGGCTGCTGCTCGTGAGTGTCGGGCGCGTCCTTGATTGCCGGTTCGGCTTCGAGGATCACGTTAAACCGTTTGAGCGATGCGGTGCCGCGTTGGTAGAGATTGACGACGTAGCCGAGGGCGATCAGATACCAGATCATCCGTTGGAGATAGAGGATAAACGCCGTGAAATCACCGGCGGTTATCTCGCTGCGGACGGCCATCGGGACGCCGACGGCAACGATAATTACGAATCCCAGCCCAATAAAGAAAAACAAAAGCGGACGCATTGCAGCGGCGTATTTAACGAGCTTTAGGTTCTGCGCGGCGTATTCACGATTTAAAACCTGAAACTGCTCGATCTCGGCCTCCTCTTGAGCATACGCACGCACTACACGAACGCCGGTCAGGTTTTCCTGCGTTCGCGCGGTGATGTCAGAAAAGAATTCCTGGATTTTTTCAAACCGCTTATGTATCCGCTCGCCCAAAAATTTGACTGTCAATGTCACAAGCGGCATTGGGATCAGCAGCAGCAGCGTGAGTTTGACCGAGATATTGAGCATTATTGGCAGCGAAATGCACAAGGCAAAGACGGCCTGAAAGCTGTACAAGATCATCGGCCCGACGATCTGGCGAATGGCGGCGAGGTCGTTGGTCGCACGGGCCATCAGGTCGCCAACGCGGTTCGATTGAAAATACTCGAGCGGCTGATCGACCAGCGACGCATAGAAATCCTGCCGCATGTCAAACTCAATATGACGCGACGTATTGATTAGCAGACGCCTCTGCAAAAACAGGAAAATGCCGCTCATAAAATTGATGCCGAGTATCACGAGTGGATAATAGATAACCTTTTCGCGTGTAATCCCTTTACTTAGATCGTCGACCGCCTGACCAACCATAAAGGGAACAAAAAGCCCAAACGCCATCGAGCACAAAATGAAAAAGATCCCGAGCAGGATCGTGCCCTTATACGGTTTGAAATAGATGGCGAATTTCCTAAGCTGTTCCATTTTAATAGTTTACAGAGTTGGCAGAGTTTAGCGAGTTACAGTGTTACAGAGTTACGGAGTACCCAAGTTAGGCAAAAACCTCTGCAACTCTGTAAACTCTGTAACTCTGCCAACTCAGTTAACTCGGCCAACTCACTAAACTCGTGTATACGTCGAGATAGCCGTCGCGATCAGCTTGCCTTCGGTGTTATGGACATCGGCCGAGACGGTGAATATCCGTTTTCCGGCGCGCACAACCTTAGCCGTGCAGGTAAAGACGCCCGAGATATGCGGCCGCAGGTAATGGACCGTGAGGTCGATGGTCGCGGTCACCTCATCATGGGCAAGTCGCGTCCGTACCGCGAATGCCATCGCCGTATCGATCAGCGTGGCCGTCACGCCGCCATGCAGAATACCGCTTGGCTGCCGCAGATCGTCGCGCATCTCGATGCTCAATACGGCCTCGCCGGGGCGCATGTCTACGAGTTTCATTCCCATCAGCTTTGCAAAGGGCAAGCTGTGGAGCACATTCGCGGCATATTGCCGCTGCTCATCGGTTATCTCGTTTCTGACACTTGTGTCGTTCATTTAATTTCGCGCGAGCGGCGGCGTACCGTTTGCCCAGCCTGTTTTCTTAAACCCTTGCGGAATGTCAAAAACGCTGTCGTCCACATCCATATTTAAGTTCCTGATCTCATAAACATATGACATCGGCGAGTCTGCATCGGTCAGTCCCTTGCTGGCCGTAAACTCCTGTTTTACCATCATCCCGCTTGCTGCATCGATATAAATCAGGATCTCACCGGTCGATTGAACGGTTTCGCGAACCTTGTATTTGATCAGATTGCCGTCGCGGCCGATCTCGTCAAATTCGCGATGCTCGCCGCTTCGGAAAATGTTGCGGGTTAAGGAGTCGAAATATCCGGGATCGCTAGCCGCGTTTCCGCGCTCGGGTATTTCCGAGTACACCTTTTTTTGATAATCGACTAAATATAGCTTGTCCGTTCTCAATTGAGACATCCAACGCTCCGGCCCGTGAAAAAGATCATAACGCCACTTGTCACCCTTTCTGGCCGCAAACCATCGGTCCTCGTCTTTGCCGTTACTAATAACAAAATCACACTGGTAAACTGCGGGTTCCTTAGTTGAAAATGGAAATTCACTTTTCGACTCGGTAACCAGCGAAATATCTTTGTTTTCTGCCGTTTGTGACGAACCGCACCCTTGTAAAATAAGGGCGCACAGGCCGGCAACGAAGAAAAAATTTAGCTGATTTGACAAAAACATGTGAGTCTTTAAATTCTAACATATCGAAATTGATGGACAACAACGACAATAATTTACGC
>JAYUDV010000382.1:0-7845 GCA_043739565.1 Chloracidobacterium sp. | reverse complement strand
TGTGCCGTTGGCGTCGAGGCCGTCGACAATTTTGCCTAAAACCTTTACACCGTTTATTTCTCTCGCTTCATCGCCGTTTGACGACGCCCCGCCAATCGTTCCCGTGGCAATCTTGAGCTTTAGCTCGTCCATTTCTTTGCGGGTTTTTTTGAGTTCTTCCTGAAGCCGCTCAATAGCATTCGGCAGATTGTCACGCTGCGTTTTCAAAGCTCCCAGCGAAGCGTCGATCAGCCGCTCATCCTCGCGAAAGCGGGCAAAAGCATCAAACCCCGTGATCGCACGAATACGCCGCACACCCGACGCAATCGCCTCGTCCGCCGTGATCTTAAACGAGCCAATATCGCCCGTCGCCCTAACGTGCGTGCCGCCGCAAAGCTCCTTTGAAAACACACCGTCGCCAACGCTCAAAACGCGAACGTCAGAACCGTATTTCTCCCCAAAAAGAGCCATCGCACCGCCGTGCATTGCTTCCTCGATGGCCATGACATTCGTGCTGACCGGATGATTTTCGAGAATGTGCCGATTGACCAAATCCTCAACCTCTGCGATTTCGGCATCGTTCATCGGCTGATAATGCGTAAAATCAAACCGCAAAATACTCGGCCCAACAACCGACCCAGCCTGCTTTACGTGTGTGCCCAACACTTCTCTCAAAGCCGCGTGAACCAGATGCGTCGCCGTATGATTACGCCGCGTAGCATCGCGTTTCTCTATATCAACGGTCGCGGTGACCGTATCGCCAACCTTTATCGAGCCTTTATCAACCGTCACTTTGTGAATGATCAACCCCGCGACCGGCGAATATGTATCGGCGACAGTCGCTTTAAAGTCAGAACCGCCTGCGTTAGCGGGCGGAAAGGCGCCCGCATGCTCAACGTCTGACGCATGTGAGCCAGTCTGCTCATTAACCTCTTGCCGCCCGCTTACGCAGGCGGTTCCGACAAGGCGTCCCATATCGCCGACCTGTCCGCCGGCCTCCGCATAAAAAGGCGTATTGTCCAGGATAATGCTGCCTTGGGTGCCTTCGCTCAATTCATCAACCGGATTTTCGCCGTCCATGATCGCGACGATCTTTGCATCTGTGATTTGCACCGTATCGTAACCATGAAATTTGTTAATGCCGACCTTTTTTAACATTTCGGAATAGATCGTTCTCGTAACGCGCAAATCAACACTTCCGCCTGTTAATTTAATATCTCCCGACCCTGACTGTATTGTGTAGGCTCCCTTGCCGCCCTTTAATTTATAAGTATTTCCAGATTGCAGAGCAGTGTGGGCTTTATCAATATGATCGATAAATTCGTCTTCTGAAAAAACAAATCCCCTATCTTCCAATGCGACTCGAATTAGATCCTTCGGCACTCCATAGGTATCATAGAGTTTGGCTAATCCATCAAAATCAAAATCCCCTTGGAGCATTGCGTCTTTGTTTTCAGCGATGTGTTCCAACAACTTTTTGAGTCCCACAGTAAGGGCTGAACCAAACCGCTCCTCCTCGATCCGCACCATTTTGTTGATAAAATCACGCTGCGTTTCAAGCTCTGGATAGGCTCCGCTCATCCCACTAACGACGAAATCGCAGACCTTGTAGAAGAATGGGTCGATCAAGCCCAAATGTTCGCGGCCGTGGTAGATGGCGCGGCGCATTATTTTGCGCAGGACGTAGTTGCGGCCTTCGTTGCCGGGCAGAATGCCGTCGGCGATGGCAAACGCGGTCGAGCGGGCGTGATCGGCGATGACGCGACAGGCAAATTGCTGGCTTTCGGTTAACCCCTCGTAAACACTCATTAACTAAATAATATAACAGGAAGAGAGGCGGAAACACGACAGTTATTGAGCTTGTAGGGCTATGTTAGGAATCAGCACGCTCATTCAAATTCGCGTTTCTGCCCGATATACCACCGATCACGTGGGATACAACCCCTGCGAGCGAGGCATAGATTCCATAACGGCTGATGTCGGAGAAATGCTGGAGCCCGTAAGTTTCGACGATAAACGCCCAGAGAAGCAGGCCGCTGGATACCGTAAGCAAGAATGAGCCAAAATATTGAAACGCACGCCGCCAGGCATCGGCCCGGACCTGTAAATAAACGCCCAACGCGAGATGTATCAGCCCCGAGAACAAAATATATATGTGCCGCGACCGCATCAGTAGGCGAAGGTCTTGCGGAATTATGTCCTTATCGGGAAAATCGATACGCATAAATTTTCCAGTCGTCACAAAGACGCCGAAAACGATCAAGCCGAAAATTAGATGAAACCACTTCATAGGTTTGTAAAATCAAGCGTTCGTAATTATGATTTGTGAGTTTCCCAAAATCAAGCAGAGAGGTGGCCGTATGATTAGCCGCAACGCATTTGTTATCTTTGTATGGGTGGTGACGGTTCCGGTAATTACAATGAGCGCACAGAATGTAAAAGCCGCCGATAGTTTCATAAATTTCAAAACGCTCTACGAACAGGAATTAAAACAAGTCGGTGTTGTCGGCAGCAGCTTTGTATTTCTACGCGACAACAAGGTTGCCGCATCGGACTATTACGGCTCGGCAAATCTCGCAAAAAATCAACCGGTCGATGAAAACACGATCTATCACTGGGCGTCAAACACAAAGCCATTTACCGGCATAGCGATCATGCAACTCCGCGATCGCAGGCTGTTAAAACTGGACGATCCGGTTACAAAATACCTGCCCGAACTTCGCGCGGTTCACAACCCGTTTGGCTCGATGGATGAAATTACAATTCGACATCTGATGACGCACTCCGCGGGCTTTCGAAACGGTACGTGGCCGTGGAGCAGCGGCAAGGACTGGGAACCGTTTGAGCCAACCGAGTATTCACAGTTGGTCGCGATGCTTCCGTACACGGAAATAAAATTCAAGCCGGGCAGCAAATTTAGTTATTCAAATCTAGGCATCATCTTTCTCGGGAAAATTATCGAGAAACTCTCCGGTGACGATTACGAAGTTTATATCGATAAAAATATCTTCAAGCCGCTCGAGATGTACCGCAGCTATTTTGACGCAACGCCCTATCATCTGCTCAAATACCGTTCGCACTCGTACTACCTGGAGAACGGCAAACGGACCGAGGGCCGTTTTGACGCTAACACGGGTATCACAGTCTCGAACAGCGGTCTCAACTCCCCGCTGCCGGATATGGTCAAATACCTAAACTTTCTGGTTGGCGATCCGAAAAAACAAGACATTTATGACGGAGTTCTTAACCGCTCCTCACTCGTGGAGATGTGGCAGCCCCAGTTAAAAACGGAGGCCGACGCAAACGGGAACAAAGGCTTTACGACCGACATCGGCCTGATCTTTTTTCTTGATAAAACGCTCGGGCCGACGCATCTCGGCCACGGCGGCGACCAGAACGGTTTTATCAGTTATATCGATTTCGACCCCGCAAAACGCGAGGCGTCCGTTCTGGTTTTCAATACTAACCTGATAGTGCCGGACAACACTCCGCCCGAAAAGGACATCGTAGGCAAACTGCGGCGTGCCGTGCGGGTGTTATTTTGATTGTAATAGGTATTGACAAATGTGAATGTAGAATCACAAACTTATTGTCTTTTAGGGAAAAATCAGGAGCTTCATATGAAAAAAAGTCTATATTTCGCAGCAGTTTTGATCGCTTTGGGATTCGTGCTTACATCCGAAGGTTTTGGGCAGCGTCCGGTGCTCGGCGGTTATAAGGTGATAGAAAACACCGATGCGGGAGCCACCGATGCGGCGGCTTTTGCAATAAAGGCACAGTCGGAACAGACTGAAATGGAGTTTGTGCTGGGTGAGATCGTCAAGGCCGAACGACAGGTGGTCGCGGGATCGAACTACCGGCTTTGCATGGATGTCAGTGCGAACGGCCAAGACGGGTCGTATGTCCAAGCCGTGGTTTATGTCGATCTAAAGCAAAATTATAAGCTTACGAGCTGGGCCGCATCGGATTGCGGTGGCGTACCAGAAGCGGGGGCCGCGAAGGGAGCGGCTAGAAAGGCCCCAGCCGCAGATGGTTATAAGCCGATAGCAAATACAGATGCCGGTGCCGGACTAGCGGCGGATTTTGCTGTAAAAACCCAGTCGGCCAAGACTAAAACGAAGCTCACGCTCGGCGAGATCGTCAAGGCTGAAGATCGGGAGCCAAAGATTGGGGCCAGGGACTTTCGGCTCTGCCTGAAAGTCAATCTCGACGGCGGCACAACAATGTCTGCCAGGGCGATTGTATCGATGGATCAATATTCGAATTTGAAATTGGTCAGTTGGACTGAATCGACATTCGGGACGACAACGACCACAAAGCCCTCGGTCGCCGACGGCTTTAAGCCGATCGAAAAAACAGATGCCGGTGCCGGCCTCGCGGCAGATTTTGCCATAAAGGAACAGTCGGCAAAAACAAAAATGACCTTCAAGCTCGACGGGATCGTCAAGGCTGACGATCGGGAGCCAGCACTTATGAAAAGAGACTTCCGGCTCTGCTTGAACGTTAGCTCAAATGGTAAATCAACTTTTGTTCAGGCGGTCGTCTCTATGGATGCATATTCGAATTTGAAATTGGTCAGTTGGGCTGATTCGACTTGCGGCGGCAATTAACTGACGCCTTTCGAGCGGTCCCAGCTTCGCTGCATCTTACGAGGCAGACTTATCTGCCTGCTGTGGAGGGCGCTATGAGCATCAGTGTATCCATTATCCATTGCGCCTACAACAGTAGCCCCAGGGCTTTCTTTATTACATTTTCGACCGTAAACCCGTAGTCGCGAAACACATCTTCGCCGGGTGCCGAGGCTCCAAAACGGTCTACCGCGAGCGTGTCGCCGTGGTCTCCGACGTATTTGTGCCAGCCCATCGACACGCCGGCCTCTATGGATAGGCGGGCTGTTACTTTCGCGGGCAGAACCTCCTCTTTGTATTTATCGGGTTGGGCGTCGAAAAATTCCCAGCACGGCATAGAGACGACGCGGGTTGGCGTGCCGTCGGCGTTGAGACGTTCGCGGGCTTCCATTGCAAGGCCGACCTCGGAGCCGGTGGCAATAATAATCAGTTTCGGTACGGCCGGTTTGCCGGATTTCGTTTCGGCCTCGGCTAACGTATATGCGCCTTTGTGCAGGCCTTTCGCGTCGGCGAATTTTTTACGGTCAATTAGAGCGATCTTTTGACGCGATAGTGACAATACGGTTGGCGAATGTTGATGTTTGATCGCGGATCGCCAGGCTTCGCGGGTTTCGTGGGCATCGCAGGGGCGAATGACGGCGAGCTTGGGAATCGCCCGCATCGCGGCCAGATGCTCGACCGACTGGTGCGTCGGGCCGTCCTCGCCAAGGCCGATCGAGTCATGTGTAAACACAAAGATCGTCTGGATATGCGAGAGGGCCGCAAGCCGTATCGCGGGCCGGTTGTAATCCGAAAATGTCTGAAACGTCCCGCCAAACGGTATTACACCTCCGTACAATACCATGCCGTTCATCGCCGCTCCCATAGCGTGTTCGCGGATGCCATAGTGGATGTTGCGATTCTCGTAACTTCTAAACTGAATGTCAGCGGACGAATTGATGTAGGTATTATTTGAGGGCTTCAAATCCGCCGAACCGCCGATCAGTTGTGGCAGAGCGTCGGCAATCGCGTTTATCACGTCGCCGCTATAAGCACGAGTCGCTTTGGCCTCAACGCCGTCAAATTTGGGCAGATACTTTTCCCATCCGTCAGGTAACGAATCGCTGCGGATATCTTTGAAGGCCGCGCCGAGATCCGGATTCGCCTTTTCGTATTTTTTGACCGACTCATTCCAGTCCTTTTCGAGCTTTGCACCGGTTTTCACGGCCTCACGAAAATGAGTGAGCGCTGCTTTCGGGATATAAAATTGTTTATCTTCGGGCCAGCCGAGATTGCGTTTCGTTTCTTTCACGGCTTCCGCGCCGGGAGCGTCGGAGTGTGCCTTGCTCGTGCCCTGCTTTGGCATCCCAAAGCCTATGATCGTATGAACGCGGATGATCGATGGTTTATCTTTTATCTTTTGAGCATCTTTGATAGCTTTCTCAATGGCTTTAAGATCGTTACCGTCAGCTACTTCGGAAACGTGCCAGCCGGCCGCTTCGAAACGTTTTGTCCGATCCTCGGTAAACGCCAGATCGGTTGAGCCGTCAATAGTAATCTGGTTGTCGTCGTAAAGATAAATGAGATTGCCAAGTCTGAGATGACCCGCGAGCGAGGCGGCTTCGTAGCTCACGCCTTCCATCAGGTCGCCGTCCGAGCAGATACAATAAACAAAATTATCGACAACGGGAAATCCTTTTTTATTAAACCTTGCCTCGAGATGCGCCTCGGCGATACCCATACCGACGCCGTTTGCAAAACCCTGGCCGAGCGGTCCGGTTGTCACCTCGACACCCGCCGTCAGAATATTCTCCGGATGACCCGGCGTTTTTGAATGAAGCTGGCGAAACCGCTTCAACTCGTCTAGAGCCAAATCATAACCGGTTAGGTACAGTAGCGAGTAAAGCAGCATCGACCCGTGTCCCGCAGACAGTATGAACCGGTCGCGGCCAAACCATTTCGGATTTTTCGGATTATGCCGTAAAAAGCGCGTCCACAAAACATACGCCGCCGGAGCCATGCCAAGCGGCAAACCCGGATGCCCGGAATTTGCCTTTTCAATCGCGTCGAGCGAAAGAGTGCGGATCGTGTTTATACAAAGCTGGTCAAGGTCTGACTTTAAGTTGGGTGTTTTCAGGTTCATTTGATTGAAAGTGGATATATCACTTTAACGTAGCCCGTAAATTGACGAAAGTGCTTATCGGTCGTTGCCACTATGGCATTGTGTTCTATTGCAACTGCGGCGATATGAGCGTCCATCACAATGTCGCCGGCAAGTCTCTGTTCGATAAGAATGCTTGAATAAATGTTCCAATGCCGTTCGGTGGGGCCAACTTGAGACACCAACGGATGGGCAAAAATTTCATCAAGATAGCTCTTAGCCATTGCGATCTCCAATGGAGACTCGAATATTCGCTTATTTGTACTAAGCCGCAGAAAAGCCGTGGCGACTTGCCATATAATTCCGATCGAATTACCACCAGAAGATAGCGTTTCCTCCATCCATTGAGCCGCTACCCTATGTTGCTCTAATCGCGGAACGTACGCATAGAGCAAAATGTTTGTATCAACAATGATCACTTATGAAAATCTCCTTCGGCAAGTGAAATTAGTTCGCTGATACAATCAAAGTTAAGTCCCGGCTTCGGCACTGCATCGTAATTTGGTCTTACTTTGAAGGACACATTAACAATTTCCCCTTCAGAGGCCAACCCCTTTTTCATCAATTGGTTCACAATACGCTTAAATGGAACCCCCGGCTGTTTTTTCTGGATGCGTTTTAGTCCGATAACAACATCATCGTCTAATGTTAGAGTAGTTCTCATAATATTCGCATCATAGCATCAAATATTACTCACATCAAGACATCATAATATATTCGAGTACAAGCAAAACAGCGCCGCGGGAAGATGATTCAGATACGTTGTTCAAAGTAAGATGACGGCCGAGAACATCGGCAATTATCTTTGTCCAGACGGGTGATTCACGTAGGGCTCCGCCGGAGGCGACAATCTCTTTTATCTTGACGACTGAGTTTAGCTGGTGGAAAATTTCTGAAAAACGATACGCTACGGATTCGAAAGCGGCTCGCAGAATGTCAACCGCATCATGTGAGGATCTGAGGCCGAGGATTGCTCCGGTCGCGGATTCGTTGTAACCAGTGCTGCGTTCGCCGGCGAGAAACGGCAAAAATGTGAGGCCCTGAGCGTTGGGTTCACGTTTTGCGATTTGTTCTTCGGCGTCTTTTGGTAGGTTCAGG
>JAYUDV010000381.1:0-3068 GCA_043739565.1 Chloracidobacterium sp. | reverse complement strand
GGTGACCCAAACTCGTTATCGGTATTCATTCGCGATAATATATTAAATTCGAGTTTGACCGAGCGGCGAAATGTTATGTCCTGGCAACAAAATTATCTGGATCGATACTATTCCCGGTCGTCCGGCTGGATCGACGGCACGACGCAGTTTCACAAAATTTGCTCTTCCGTTATTCCTTCAGGCGGCGAGATTCTCGAGATCGGCGCCGGGCCGTCCAATTTTACATCTACTTTTTTGAGCGGTTTGGGAAATTTACAAGGCGTCGACATAGATCCCGATATTAGTACAAATGACGCATTATCGGCTGCTCACGTTTTAACCGGCGATGCCTATCCTTTCCCCGATAATACTTTCGACGCCTGCGTCTCGAATTATGTTAATGAGCATATTTCCGATCCGCGGCGCCATTTACAGGAAGTGCGGCGTGTGTTGAAGCCCAATGGCGTTTACATATTCCGCACCCCAAACAGTTTTCATTATACGGCAATCGTTTCACGTCTAACGCCGCATTGGTTTCATAAGCGTGTCGCAAACCGCTTGCGAAATCTCCCGCCCGAAAGTCACGATCCGTATCCAACCTGCTATAAATTAAACTCCCGTGCCAGGGTCGAACAGTACGCATCGGAGCTAGGCTTTGCCGTCGATCAATTTCGAATTATTGAACCAAATCCATCGTACGGCATGAGTTCCCGCGTCCTATTCTTCGGTTTCATGGCGTATGAAAGGATCGTTAATGCGTCGGAAAAATTGGCCGGTTTACGCGCAAATATTCTTGCCGTACTTAGAAAAACGCCGTGACACCACAATGATCGCGGTCAAGCCGCCAAAAATAGCCAAATCGCTTTCACTGACCTCTATGAAAATCATCAAGCAAATAACAAAAATCATTTTCGCATTGTTTTTCATTGCCGGCGGCTTAAATCATTTCATTGACACCCCGTTTTACCAATCGATAATGCCGCCATATCTGCCGTGGCCATACGCACTTGTCATCATAAGCGGCATTGCGGAAGTAGTTTTAGGCATAAGCTTGTTGATCCCGCGATTGAGCCGCGGTGCCGCTTGGGGACTGATCGCTTTGCTGATCGCGGTCTTTCCCGCCAACATTCACATGGCCGTTCACCCTGAGCTTTTTCCGACAATTCCGGTCGCAGTTCTCTGGCTCCGGCTTCCGGTTCAGGGCCTGCTTGTCCTGTGGGCTTATTGGTATACTCGCGTTAATACCGCCTAAGTCATCGGCGCGTCATTTACCTAAAGAAATAAAATGAAACTCGTGATCCATGACGAAGTTGTGAATGGCGTTGATATCGACGGCCAAACACGCTGTGTACACTATCACAGTAATTTGGACATTATCGCGATCAAATTCAAATGCTGCGGACAATGGTTTCCGTGTTTTGAATGTCACGGCGAGATCGCGGACCATGAGGCAGCGGTATGGCCGCTGGACGAGCAAAACGGGCCGGCAATACTGTGCGGGAAATGCGGCCGCCAATTATCTGTCGAGGAATATGCCGGCTGCGATTCGACCTGTCCGGGATGCCAAAGCAAATTCAACCCCGGCTGTACTAAGCACTTTAACCTTTATTTCGCTCCGCTCACGAGATGACCGCCTGTTGAACTAATGTCGATTTCGCCGTAATATCCGTAAGTAACGATAGGAGAATTCTATGAAGATCACGACCGTCATTGTGTTGATGTTGAGTTTTACCGTAGACGCTTTAGCCCAGGGAAACGCGAGCGAGCGTCAGCAGCTCGTCCGGGTCGAAGCACCGCTCGTCGCGCTGCTTCATGTCCGTGTTATCGACGGAACGGGTGCAGCATTGCAAGAAGATCAGACCATAGTCATCAGCGATGGCAAGATCAAATCGGTCGGCCCCTCCGCATCCGCGACAGTGCCGGCGGGAGCCAAGACGATGGACATGACGGGTTACACGGTAATGCCCGGATTGGTCGGAATGCATGACCATCTGTTTTTCCCGCAGGGCGGCACGCCGCCGATTTACTCGGACATGGGCATCAGCTTCCCACGGCTCTATCTCGCTCTCGGCGTGACGACGATCCGCACGACGGGCAGCGTTGCTCCATTTACGGACCTTGAGATCAAACGACTTATTGATAGCGGACGCATGTTCGGGCCCAAGATATTCGTGACGGCACCGTATCTGGAGGGCAAGGGCGCCTACACGCCGGTCATGCACGAGTTGACCGGGCCGGATGACGCTCGGCGAATGGTCAATTTTTGGGCCGACGAAGGCGCGACCTCTTTCAAAGCCTACATGAATATCACTCGAGACGAACTCCGTGCGGTTGTGGAAGAGGCCCATAAACGCGGGCTAAAAGTAACAGGCCACTTGTGCTCGATCGGTTTTCGCGAGGCCGCTGAAATTGGCATCGACAACCTCGAACACGGCTTATTTCCCGATTCGGAATTTGTCCCTGACAAAAAGCCCGATCAATGTCCCGCTGGCGGCGCGGTCAACACAAGCCTGAGCAAACTCGACATAAATGGCCCAGCCGTGCAGGAAACGATTAAAACGCTGGTCGCAAAAAACGTCGCGATCACATCCACTCTTCCCGTTTTTGAGGCGGGCGCTCCGCTCACGCAAACCGGAATCGGCGCTGCACGTGCTCTGTTAAATCCGAGAATGCTTAATACGATGTCAACCGATGCACGCGTTCGTTACCTGACATCGAGGGCGCGAGTTCGTGCCGATTCCGATACTGCCAACCTTGTACGCAAGTCGATGGATTTTGAGCGTGCTTTTTCTAAAGCTGGCGGCCTGCTCATCGCGGGACTCGATCCCACCGGGAATGGCGGTATCGTGGCGGGCTTTGGCGATCTGCGCGAGGTCGAGCTGCTGGTTGAGGCCGGATTTACGCCCGTCGAGGCCATCAAGATCGCAAGTTTTAACGGCGCAAAGTTTCTCGGCGAAGATTCGCGTATCGGCTCTATCGCACCCGGCAAGCAAGCCGACCTGATGGTCGTAAAAGGCAATCCAGCCGCCGACATCAACGATATCGAAAAGGTCGAGATCGTTTTTAAGGACGGCATCGGTTATGACACA
>JAYUDV010000380.1:0-3071 GCA_043739565.1 Chloracidobacterium sp. | reverse complement strand
AGGTTGGCACCGGTGTCTGCGCTAATATCGCGGAAGCCCGCGAGGATCTTTCCAAACTGCGATGCATTATATCGGGCCTCGCACAAAAAAAAGGGATGGCTATCGTCGCGGCCTCGACGCATCCGTTTTCAAAATGGTCCGAACAGGAGATTTACGACGGCGACCGGTATAAATTGCTCGTTGATGAACTGCAGATGGTCGCTCGCAGCTTGCTGATATTCGGCCTGCATGTCCACGTCGGTATCCCGGATCTCGAGCAGAGAATTCAGGTAATGAATGCCGCCCGCTATTTTCTGCCGCATGTATTGGCATTGACAACATCGTCGCCATTCTGGCTCGGGTTTAACACCGGTCTGAAATCATACCGATCTGAGGTTTTTAAGAAATTTCCTCGCACCGAGATCCCCGACACGTTCGAATCTTATCAGCAATATCAGGCTTATGTTGACCTTTTGGTCAAGATGAACTGCATCCAGAACGGCTCAAAGATCTGGTGGGATGTGCGGCCGCATCATCTGTTTCCGACGCTCGAATTTCGCATCTGCGACATACCGACCCGCGTTGACGACACTATTGCTATCGCGGCGCTGTTTCAGGCGATCGTAGCAAAATTGATGGTTCTGAATGACGGCAATATTGGATTTCGCATCTACCACAGGCGGCTGATCCTCGAAAACAAATGGCGTGCGATCCGCTATGGACTCGATGGTATGATGCTTGATCTGGGTAAGCAAAAAGAAGTTCCGGCGAGAGATTTGATCCGTGAGCTACTCGATTTTGTCGATGACGTCGTCGATCCGCTCGATTCGCGAAAAGAGATCGAACATATTCACACCATTCTCGAACGCGGCACCTCAGCGGATGAGCAGCTACGCGTCTACGAAGAAACCGGCGGCGATTTTAACGCTGTCGTCGATATGCTGATGAAGAACACGCTCGAGAATGTACCCGAGCAGTGTTTTGATTAGCTCGTTAAACGATTGTACCTAACGATATTCAGGGCTGTACCGAGCTTTTCGCTTCTGCTCTGGCCGTTTGAGTGTTCATTTTCACCGTCTGGTAAACACTACCGAATTTTGCGATCCTCCAAAGGTGATACGATCTTTTGTGTATGTTCCGTTGCCGATTTGCGTCCGACCTTGGGCGAAATAAGTAATTCGCAAGTTATCTCCGCCAAGCGATTCTACGGTTGCTTGACTATTGAAACCCAAAGAGGGGTTTTGGGGTACTGAAAGCCTGAATGCCCCCTGCCACTTTCCCTTTGCCGTACGGCTAAGAGCCAAATCGTATGTGAAACCACTTCCAGTGTTCGATTCCGTAATTATGGCCTGCCACGTTCCGGACAGATCAACTTCAGTTGGCGGTTTGGTTCCGCCGCCAGTAGAGGCAGTAGAATAAATATTGTTTGCAGTATAGCCTCCGCAAATTTGTCCGCTGTCGCCGGTACATTTATAGTTGCAGTTGTCCGCCTTGCCGTATTTTCCGTAACTGTTGCCGCAGAGACAGCTTTGTCCATATTGAACACCTGCAAAGGCAAACCCCTTGCCGAGGCAGGTTGCTATACATGCCTGTGGCGTGTTTGTTTGGCTGACTTGGAGAAATCCGTTAAGGTCGAACGCGCTAGTGTCTTTGTAGCAACCAATGTAACCGGCTTTTCCGCCGCCTTCGTGCGAACCACTGCAAGCACCCTTTATTCCAGACAAAGATTCAGCCTCTTCGCAGCACATCGGCCCGTCTTCGAATTCCCAGCCATAACCTGCTGTTCCAAATTTGCCGACGACGATCGACATCTTTCCCGTTTGAATGTTTCGCCAAATGGAATAATCCTTGCAGCAGTAATTGGAAAATTTACTTGAGGCTCGAACAATGGCTGCCTCTGCGGTGGCGTCTGCTTTTGTACACGACTGATCGATATTTCTTACGCAATGCATTCCGGTACCCGTAATTATCATATCGGCATTCTGAAAATAGTCACCGCCTGCACCGTATGTCGGATTTTCTTTCGCCACGCTGACCCAATCAAAGCGTCCAGAGCATGGGCTGGTTTTTACCCAGACTTTCCAGCCAATGTCACTTTGACTGAACACACGTGTTTGAGGCGGTGAAATGAACGTGGTAGCGATTGTAATAACTGTAAGAACAACCAACTTCATCACAGTTTTGCCAAATAGGCCTTGAATGCGGCTTATTCTGAATTTGCATATTTTATCGTTCATGATAGGTCTCCTTATCTTTAAAATTCTCCGAGAGTGCAACCCAAAATTCCCGTCTACGCCATAGGCCGTGAACAGTTTCGCCATCCCGGTGTAAGGATACGATCTCTATGAAACAGGTCTTTTGATAGCTTCATCATAGACCAAAATGGAAGCCTGTCAAGGAAAAAGTTACGCGTCCGACATACAATAGACCGCTAAATTTTGCATTAAAATAACGTGTAGCAAATGCGTAACGAGTGATTAAACTGCCGATCAATATGTGGATGAGTGAGTGAGCGAGGATGCTCGAAGAGAGTTTGCTCATTGAGGAATTGTTTTGTGCTCCTAGCAGAGCCTCGTTTATTTTTCTATACCCCGAACGTCAAGCTAATGCGGAAAAAGATCAGTGGTGTGCCTGAAGTGCTTTTTGATGTCAGTGGCGGTAAGGCTTAGGTCGATTTGAAAACGTGTATTCTGTAAAGCTATGATTGAGTATTATTTTTATCCCGCGCTCTAGCTTATTGGAAATTTACCGGACAGTGTTAAGAAAACAAAATGCCCTGCAACGCCGCCGAACTTGCCAAAGTTGAACTCTTCGAGCTGCTTGATGAAAACGAGCTCCGCGAGCTCGCCGCCGTTATCGATTACCAAGCGGCAGCCGCCGGCGAGATAATTTTTCACGCCGGCGATCTGGGTGATGCTCTCTATATCGTCAAGTCCGGCGAGGTCGAGCTTTTTGTCAAGGACACGACCGGTCAGAAAATCGTGCTGACGGTTGCGGAGAAAAATGATCTGTTTGGAGAGCTGTCGATGCTTGACTCGCGTCCACGCTCGGCGACGTCCCTTGCACTCGTGGATAGCGAGCTTTTTCTACTT
>JAYUDV010000379.1:0-18321 GCA_043739565.1 Chloracidobacterium sp. | reverse complement strand
ATCTGAGGCGTCGAAAATTTGACGCGGCCATCTATTTAATGCCGCGTATCCGAACCTCCGAACAGATCAACCGCGATGTTCTCTTTTTCAGGCTGTCCGGCGTTCGAAACGTTATTGGCACGGCTTATTTGCGGCAAAACAGTCTTAGCCTGACGATCCCGAAGCCAACGCCGGTCGTGGAACCGGAGTCGGAATATCTTCTGAAATGCCTTACTTTCGAAGGCATGCCAATTGGCGATATTTCTGCTTCGGAGTTGCTTTTGACCAAAGATGAAATATCCTCCGCCGAAGGCTGGTTCGAGAGTCATACCCCGAAAAATTTACGAGAAAAGGCTTTGATCGCCGTTGCTCCCGGAAGTAAATGGGAGTCGAAAATATGGAGCGAGGAGAGATTTTCAGACGTTATTGGCCGGCTTATCGCTGATAATTCCTGCTACCCAATAATTTTTGGCGGGGCCGAAGATCGCGAAAAGGGCGAGCGTCTGATCGCTAAATGGAAATCAGGAGCAAACGCCGCCGGCGAGCTAAGCATTCGCGAGTCTGCCGCGCTTTTGCAGAACTGCAAACTTTATTTGGGAAACGATACCGGGACGATGCATTTGGCTGCCGCGGTCGGCACGCCGTGTGTTGCGATTTTTGCGGCGGTCGACTGGAAAGGCCGTTGGCTGCCGTCCGGCGACCGCAACCACATCTTTCGTAAGACCGTCGAATGCGAAGGTTGCCACACGCCTGACTGTTTCAATCACAAAAAGTGCCTCGATCTGATCGAAACGGACGAGGTTTACAATGCGTGTGTCGCGACACTGAAACCGTAAGCGCGTCGCCTGATATTACCGAAAATGCCAAATGAGAATCGAAAACCGCGAATTTTGGTGTTCTCCGAATATTACCGTCCCGGCTATAAAAGCGGCGGCGGAATGCGGACGATCGCCAACATGGTCGATCGAATGTCGGACCGCTTTGATTTTCATATTATTACGCACGATCACGATGGTAATCTCGACAAGGCGCAATACACGGACGTAAAAATTAACGACTTGAATACGGACGGCGAAACGAGCGTCTATTACATATCCGGCGACAATATCCGGATGAAAGTACTTCGTGATCTCATCCTGAGCATTCGTCCGGACGCGATCTATTCAAATAGTTTTTTTTCGCCTTTCACGCGTCTTTTGTTGCAGCTTCGCAAGCTAAAGCTAATTCGTGACACGCAGATCGTTATCGCTCCGTGCGGGGAACTCTCGGACGCTGCTCTCCAAATAAGTTCGCCAAAAAAAGAGCTTTTTCTACGCCTTTCAACAGCCGTCGGTTTATATAAGAGTATTATCTGGAAAGCCTCCACCGATCTCGAAAAAGCTGAGATCGAGCGAATAGGGGCAAAAAATGGCATCATCTTTGTGGCACCTGATTTGCCCGCACACCAACTTCTTGCCGATTACGAACAGAGTTCAAAGCCAGATAAACAAATCGGCGAGGCACGCATGGTCTTTCTTTCGCGTTTCGTCCAAAAAAAGAATTTCAAATGGCTGCTCGAACAGCTCGGCAACAATATCTCCGGCCGCCTTATCATCGATATTTACGGCCCGCTCGAAGACGTCGAATATTGGAACGAATGTCAGCAGATCATTAAAAGTCTTCCCGATAATATCGCGGTAAATGCCTTGGGCCCAATACCTCACGAATCCGCGATGGAGAAAATGATCGAGTATCATTTTTTCGTGCTTCCGACGCATGGTGAAAATTTCGGACACGTATTTATTGAAAGTCTCGCCGCCGGATGCCCGATGCTGATAAGCGACCGCACGCCATGGCTCGATCTCGCCGAAAAGGGGATCGGATGGGATCTGCCACTCGAATATCCGCAAAAATGGGTCGCGGCACTAAACCAATGCATCGATATGGATGCCGATGCGTATTCGCGGATGTCGGCTGCAGCACGGGCATATTCGGTAAAGTGGCTCGCTGATAAGTCAATCGAGAAAGCGACTGAGGCGGTTTTGCGGAAAAGCGTCGAGATTCCGCTTTAATTGTTGAAAACATTGCGGATGCTATATAATTCGGGCAACAACATACTAGACTCAGTAACGCTTCTGCGTTAGAATGTCTAAGTTCGGGATATATTCAGCACCTTTCAAGTTTCTTGTTCCCTTCGAAGCAGCAGGATAAATATATGCTGTTCATAAATGCCTACTTTGATGAAACAGGTGATGAGCAAGACCCAAATGTATATTTTTCTGGCTTTGGTGGATGCATTTCGACCGATACCGAATGGATAGAGTTTTCTGCGAAATGGGACAGAATCTTAGCTGATTATGATTTGCCCTATTTTCATTGCGCAGACTTTTTTCAGTTTCAGGGTGAATGGAAAGACGGATGGAAAGACGATCTGCCCAAATGCCAAGAACTTTACAGGCGATTGTGGAATGCCATTATGCATTTACAACCAATCCCTGTCGGTTGCTTGATTCCGCTCAAACCTTACCGAGAAAAATTAACAAAAGAGCAGAGAAAGTTTTTGATTGATACTTACTTTGTGGCTTTTCAAACTGTTATCGGAATGGCTTATGCCAGTCTTGGCGATCCAAAGACAGCGTTTAAGGTCGGGCGCATCGCTACGATATTCGATGACAAAAAAGGGTTTCAGCACCACATCCAAGCATTTTACGATGCATGGATAGAGTCTAGTCCATTTATTAAGGAGAAAACCGCCCGACCATACTTTGATGATTGGAGACTCATTGTTCCGCTGCAAGTTGCGGACATTATCGCTTATGAATCACACCGTGAATACAGGCGTAGATTGTACTCGCCAGAAAAGCCCAAAAAATATGGTTGGCAACGTCTTGAAAATCTAAATCGAGCGCTAGGTTTCGGGGTAGGTAAATTAGGAGACGAAGAGTCAAGAATAGTATTTCGCCCGGAGTCGTATATTGATAGTATAGTAGAAAGTTTTACGGGCGAATGGCCGGAAACGGAGTCTATCTTTAAGCCTTATGAAAAAAGAAATCGAAATGAAAGATGATGGTCACGATCTTGAGCGATTCGAGCGGTTGCTAAAAAAGGTCGTGAACGTTCCTAAGAAAGAGTTGGACGAGCGGGAAAAAGCGGCGAAAGAGAAAAAGGCAAAATCAGCACCACATCGCTAGAGTTTCGGTGGCGGCAAGAAACGGATGATGATTGCTGCTAAACCACCAAACACGCCAGTCGTTAGAAACCACACGCCAACCATACTTAAAGCGGCTAACCACCAGCTCATTCCATACCAGCGCCACAGGTAAATGAATGCACCGATAGAAATCACCGTTGATAGATTCATTGAAATTTTTGCTAGTCTTTGGAATTGCATTTTGATTTCGGCCCTCGTTTCTTTTGTTTATCTTTAGTGTCCCGTTTGATAGCCGATTAGCTGTGCGTAGGTGAGACGTTTACCGCTAATCAGCTCAAGCATGACAACGAATCTTTGCTGATCGTTGCCGTGGCGTTCGTTATATCTGAACACCTGTTCCTGGACATATTTTTGTAAATGTTCCGGCGATACCGAAACGTAAGTTCCTTTGATAGTCCGCTTCAAAAGACTCCAGAAGTTTTCGATTGAATTGGTGTGAACGTTACCACGGACATACTCTCTCGCGTGATCGACGGTATCGTGAACGTAATCAAGATACAGTTGGTGATAAACACTTGCACGGTCGGTAAACACTTCCGAATCCTTTTCGATATTCTCTTTGATGATAGGCACAACAATTTCAGCCCGAACTTTCTCGATAACTTGCGCTCGAACCTTACCGCCTCGTTGAACCATACCGAACACAGCGGTCTTGTGACCTTTGACCTGTCGAGTCCAACGATCTTCAAATCTTTTACGCTTAGTCAGGTGCATATTCTTAGCATCACCACCAACAAAAGTTTCGTCGGTTTCAACAGTTCCGGTCAACTTCTCGATGCTTCCGGTGGTCATAGCGGTTCTGATTCGGTGATTAACGAACCACGCTGACTTTTGAGTGATTCCCAACGCTCGACCGAGTTCATACGAACTGATGCCGTTCTTTGCGTTCACGATCAGCCACATCGCCATTAACCAATTCTCAAGACTGATAGCGGAGTCCTCGAAAATAGTTCCGACCTTAACGCTGAATTGCTTTTTGCACTCTTTGTTTTTGCACTGCCAAACTTTACGGGATTCCATAAAGTGATTATTGGTCTGTTGGCACTTCGGACACACGGCTCGACCGTCAACCCACCGCATTGAAGCGATAAGATTGATGCAGAATAACTCGTCCGAAAAGGCTTTAACTGCTTGTTGTAAGGTGCGTGGTAACTGTGCTTCCATCATAGTATAATGAATGTAGCACGGAATGGTTACTGAGTCAAGTATGTTATTCCCATAATTCGATACTTTGATAGTCGGCGTCCCTGCATTTTATTGCTTTTCTATTATGAAGGTTCTCGTTGTCGGCGGCGGAGGAATGCTTGGCCACAAATTGGTACAGGTTTTTTCGCGCGAATTCGATGTTTTTACAACCTTACGCGATACTCTGGACAGATATGCCAGATTCGGTATTTTCGATCCGGCGAAAACATTCGAAAAGATAGACGTCGAAGACATTGGCGCTATCGATGCGATCTTTGAGAAAATACGCCCGGATGTTGTCGTAAACGCCGTCGGCCTGATCAAACAGCTTCCAAATTCGGCAGACGTTATCGAAGCTCTCACCGTAAATTCCATTTTCCCGCACCGGCTTGCTCAGGTCGCGGCGAAACATGGCTCACGGCTAATTTGCATCAGCACGGATTGCGTTTTTAGCGGGGAAAAGGGAAATTATACCGAACGGGACGTTCCAGATGCTTTCGATCTCTACGGCAGAAGCAAGAATCTCGGCGAGGTGACATCTGATGGGTGTCTTACGATTCGCACGTCGATCATCGGTCGTGAATTGCGAAGTGAGCATAGTTTGGTCGAATGGTTTCTCGCGAAAGCCGGCTCAACGGTAAAAGGTTATAGAAAAGCAATATTTTCGGGCTTTTCGACGCTCGAACTGGCAGAAATACTGACGAATGTGATACGCGAACATCCGGCGTTATACGGTCTTTATCACGTATCGAGCGATCCGATCACCAAATTTGATCTTCTTGGATTAATTAAGTCTGCCTACAAGATCCAGATCGAGGTCGAACCGTCGGACGATGTAAAAATAGACCGGAGCCTGGATTCGACCAGATTTCGCGAGGCGACAGGTATTATTCCGGCGGGTCTGCCAGAGATGATCGAGGACATGGCGAAAGACACGACGGCTTACGAAAAAGGGCAATGAATAATCTAGACGGCAAACGAATATTGGTCACGGGCGGCACCGGCTCGCTTGGTAAGACGCTGGTCAACCGGCTTTTGACCGGGGAAATGGGTACGCCAGCTCAGATCACGGTTTTTTCGCGTGACGAGGCAAAGCAGCATTATATGCGGCTTGAGTTTCTCGATCGCGAAACGGCGACGGACGACGTGATTTACCAAAATTCGAAGGATATTTTGAATTTCCGCATCGGCGATGTCCGTGATTATTCGGCTCTCGTCGCGGCGATGTGTCACGCAGATGTTGTTTTTCACGCAGCGGCGCTCAAGCAGGTACCTTCGTGCGAGTATTTTCCGTTCGAGGCGGTTTTAACCAATATTTACGGGGCCGCAAACATCGTGCGGGCGGTCCGCGAAAACAATTTGCCGGTTGAAAAAGTCATCGGCATCTCGACCGACAAAGCATGTAAACCGATCAACGTCATGGGCATGACAAAAGCCTTGCAGGAACGTGTTTTGATCGAGGCAAATCGCGATTGCGATTCGACTCGTTTTAATTGTGTCCGTTACGGCAACGTGATCGCGTCACGCGGGTCGATTATTCCGCTTTTTGTCGAGCAGATCAAAAATGATCAGCCGATCACCGTCACGATGCCCGAAATGACGAGGTTTCTGCTGAGTCTCGATCACGCCGTCGACACCGTTTTCGAGGCGGTTAAGAGCGATGGGCGAGGCCTAACCTTCGTCCCCAAGGTCGCATCCGCAAAAATAACCGATGTCGCGACCGCTCTGATGGGCGAAAAGAAACTTCCGTTCGTATTTAGCGGCATTCGCCCCGGCGAAAAGGTCCACGAGATCATGGTTTCCGAGGAAGAGTGCTTTCGCACCGTTGAGGGCGGCGATTATTATGTAATCCTGCCGGTATTGCCGGAGCTTCGAGACACTAGTGATTTTTCTCCGGCCCTCGAAAATGAATATTCGTCAAAGGACCATAATCTCGATGTCGAGTCTTTGCGTCAACTGCTCTTGAGTTCCGATAATGAAATAAAGCGGTTTTTGTCGGCAGATTGATCGATAAACGTATGAAAATAATGACCATTTTCGGCACCAGGCCGGAAATTATCAGATTAAGTTTGGTCTTAAAGGTGCTCGATCAGCATTGCGAACACGTTACGGTCCACACTGGCCAGAATTATGACGAGAGCCTTAGCGACGTGTTTATCCGCGACCTCGATATTCGCACGCCTGATATACATTTGGGGATAAAATCCAAGACATTTGGCGATCAGATCGGACAAATATTGACGAAAACCGACGAGATTCTTGAGCAACACAAGCCCGATCGTGTCCTGCTTCTGGGCGACACTAACAGCGCTCTTACCGCGATTGTTGCAGCCCGGCGGCAAATTCCGGTTTTCCACATGGAAGCCGGGAACCGCTGTTACGACGACCGCGTTCCCGAGGAAATCAATCGGCGGATCATCGACCATTCAAGCTCGGTTTTGATGCCATATACCGAGCGGAGTAAAGAGAATCTTGTCCGCGAGGGAATCGAACGCGACCGCATTTTCGTCACCGGCAACCCGATCAAAGAGGTTTTGGATACTTTCGCCAGCCAAATTGACGCAAGCGAGGTGATGACGGCCCTGGCAGTCAAGCCTTTTGAATATTTTCTCGTAACGCTGCACCGAGCTGAAAATGTCGATGTCCCCGATCGGATAAACAAAATATTTGAAGCTCTGGGCGAGGTCGCGAAAAAGTTTGGAAAGAACGTTCTCGTGTCCGTCCACCCGCGAACCGCTGAAAAGCTCGAAGAACACGGCATCCAGCCAAGTTCCCAAAATATCCGTTTATTAAAGGCTCTCGGCTTTTTCGACTTTGTTAAGCTGGAAAAAAACTCTTTGGCCGTGCTGACCGACAGTGGAACGGTGCAGGAGGAATGCTCGATATTCGGGATTCCGAACATCACGCTTCGCGACGTTACCGAGCGGCCCGAAACCATCGAATGCGGCAGCAATATCCTAAGCGGCGCCGAAACAGATGCGATCGTGAGTGCGGTCGAGATCGCCATTGCTCAGCCCGCCGCTTGGATTCCACCGCGTGAGTATCTGGCGGGCAATGTCTCTCAAACGGTCAGCAAGATATTATTAGGTTATACAAGTTTCCGCAGACATACTTCCTGAGCCGATAGTTTTCAATCAAAATGGCCGACACAGAGAAAAGCCGTCTTTGGATACTGACCGAGGTCTATTATCCCGAAGAAATATCGACCGGCTATTACATGACTTCGATTGCCGAGGGACTTGCCGCCGACCGCGATGTAAGGGTGCTTACCGGCCAGCCGAAACACATGTCTCGCGGTATGGTCGCTCCAAAACGTGAAATACGAAACGGTGTGGAGATCATCCGCACGTCTGGGACAACATTCAACAAAAATATTCTCCCATACCGGCTAATTAATATGGTCACGATTGGCGCTTCAATGTTTTTCCAGTCGATAAAGCGATTTCAAAAAGGCGATCATATCCTCGTCGTCACGGCACCGCCGAGTTTGTCGGTCACGACTGCGTTGGCCGCATTGCTACGAGGTGCCAGCTTTACGCTGCTCGTGCAGGATAGCTATCCCGAAATACTGATCGCGGTTGGAACCTTAAAAAAGAATTCGTTTTTCGCGAACATGATAAATTTCTTCAACCGGTGGGTATATAAATATGCGTCAAAAATAATAGTCATGGGCCGCGACATGAACGAATTATTCCTCAAAAAGACCGCCGGCCTCGATGTGCCTATCGTGACCATTCCCAATTGGGCCGATCTCGAATCGGTTCACCCGTCGCCGCGTTCTAACAATAAACTTCTTAAGGAACTCGGCATTCTAGACAAATTCGTATTCATGTACGCCGGAAATATCGGCCATCCGACCGACGTTGAAACCATTATCGAGTGTGCCGCAAAATTGGCGGGTAACGAACGAGTTCATTTTGTTTTTATCGGTGACGGCGCGAAAAAAAAATGGCTTGAGAAACGTGTCAACGAGCTGTCGCTGAGAAATGTGACGGTGCTTGATTATCGCCCGCGTGGCGAACAGGTCATCTTTCTGAATGCCTGCGATGTCGGCCTTGTCGCTTTGATCAAAGGCATGTGGGGAACGGCGATGCCGAGCCGGACCTATAATATAATGGCGGCGGGTAAACCGGTATTGGCTCTGGCCGAGAAAAATTCGGAACTCGCCCGCGTGATTGACGAACACGGCATCGGCATCTACGTCGAGCCGGGCGACGCCGACGCGCTGACCGACGCAATAATGAAGCTGTATGGATCGGGTGTCGAACTTGATAAAATGGGTAAGCGTGCCAGAGAAGCGGCTCTGAAAGAATACTCTCTTTGGGTGGCCGTCGATGCCTATAGGAAAGCATTGACGTAAGTCTTCAAAAGTTTATTCCAATCGTTCAGGACTTAAAATGCGTAACTTCGGCGATCTCGTAGGCTCGTTTGACAAGGTCGGCGCTCTTTCGGTTCAATAAATCCTTGCCACCGAAAATTTTATCCGACCAACGTCAGTTCGCCGAGACGGAAAAACAGTAACCTTATTTTTGGAGTAAATTTTAGTATTCGTCCACTGGCGACGCGCCCCAAAGCGGACGGCCGCCGCCCGATGAATTAGGTTTTTTTTAACAAATGATCGGTCTTTTCATCTTCACTGCAATTTTCTGCGTTTCGTTTTTGGGCGTGGGTCTTTATCGGCGTTGGGGCGTCAAGAATAACGTCCTCGCGATGCCTAACGAGCGAAGCTCGCACACCGAGCCAACGCCGCACGGTGCCGGAATCGTTATTGTCATCATTTGCCTCGCCACCTATATTCCGATCTCGATCTTTATTTCGGGCACGTTTTCGTGGGGCTATTTCGCCGGTGCCTTTCTAATCGCTCTAATTAGCTTTATCGATGATATTTTTCCGATCCGCTTTCATTGGCGGCTGATCGTACACGCGATTGCCGCAGTGCTCCTGATCGCCGATCTCGAGACTTGGCACGGCATCACGATGCTTGGCGGTGTCAAGTTTGGCGTCCTCGGCTACGCCCTGACGTTTCTATGGATCGTTTGGATGGTCAATTCGTACAATTTCATGGACGGTATTGACGGTCTCGCGGGCCTTCAGGCGGTTATCGCCGCCGCAAGCTGGTGCATACTGTGCCGCATCCTCGACATGCAGGGAATATACTATTTCAGCGTTATTATTGCTGCGGCAAGTATGGGATTTCTCGTTCATAACATGAGCAAATCACGTATATTTATGGGCGATGTAGGCAGCGCGTTTCTCGGTTTTACATTTGCTGCTTTGCCGCTGCTTGGCCGCACACTGGCTTCAAAATCGCCCGATCTGCTGCCGATCGCGGCTGTATTATTTGTATGGTTTTTTCTTTTCGATTCGGTCGTAACTCTCGTCCGGCGAGGCATTCGCGGCGAAAAGGTTTGGTTGGCCCATCGTGAACATCTTTTTCAACGCCTCGTGTCCTCGGGTCTCTCGCATCGTTTTGTAACTATCATTTACGCAATTTTGGCATCGGTCCTCAGCTTGACCGCCTTACTTTCGGTCATATTTCGCGATGATATAGGCCTCGCGCTTTTGCCCGTCGTTTTTGTTTTGACCGTGGCTCTTTTATTGCTCTGCATCAAGAAAAAAGTATTGACTTGATTTTTTTATGAAACTCACCGAACCGAATGCTACAGCCGTAATTCCGTTTGATTTTGAATCCTACGGCGTACGGGTACGCATCCAAAGCAACCTTCAGGAAATGGTCAATGAGGCTGAAAATGTCGTCCGCGACTCGATGCTGAATGACATTCGAGTCGTCCGGCGCAAAAACTTTGATGTTGTATTCCAGTTAAACCGTAATAAACGTGGACAACGGATAATAATTCAAAATGGCGAAGAGATATCAAGAGGCGGCATTCATCGAAAATTCTTCAAGTTTTTTGACAGTATAATTAGAGTCGCGATCGCCGAGCGTGCGGTCGATCGCGTATTTTTGCATGCCGGCGTCGTCGGCTGGAAAGGGAAGGCAATCGTCGTCCCGGCCGACAGTTTTAAAGGAAAATCCACTTTGATAACCGAGCTGGTGCGTAACGGCGCCACATATTATTCGGACGAATTCGCGATATTTGACCGCGACGGGTTAGTTTATCCGTTTGCGCGACGGATCAACAGGCGAACCGAGGATTACAAGACCTATGAATTGACAATGGAAGATCTGGGCGGCACCGCCGGGAAAACGCCCATACCGGTCGGCCTCGTCTTAATTACGGAATATAAAGCTGGTGCGACGTGGTCACCAAAGATATTAACAACCGGCAAAGGCGTTCTCGAAATGATTCCTTTTACGCTTTGTTTGAGACATCAGCCGGATTTTTCATTAGAGGTCTTGAATAAAATTGCGAGTAATGCCATAATTGCGGCTAGTTTAAGAGGTACCGCAGAAAAATTCGCAAAAACTCTGCTCAATTTCGTTGACAAACACGTAAATTGAGATAGAATTACAATTACTGTCTGGGTTGACTCGTTAAAGTCCGCTGCGGTCGTGGACTGAGAGTTTGTTTTACGTTAAATTTAAATTGCATATTTTAGTTGCTTGGAGGAGATAATGAATAATCCGAAAAATCCGATGGCCCGCCAAAATGGCCTTGTAGTTCAGGAAATGCCCGATGAGGTTTTGGTCTACGACCTTGATGCGAATAAAGCCCATTGTTTGAATCAATCGGCTGCTTTTGTATGGAAGTCGTGCGACGGCGCCAAATCGGTTCCTGACATTGTGCGGGAATTTGAATCGAATGGTCGAGGCAAGGTCACGGAAGATTTCGTATGGCTTGCGATCGATCAACTGAATGAGAACGGTCTTCTGGACGGCGGCATTGCCCCCCGTTTTCAGGGCCAGTCGCGTCGTCAGGTTCTAAAAACAATCGGTCTCGCATCGCTCGTCGCATTGCCGGTGATCGCGTCGCTCGTTGCTCCTCAAAATGCAATGGGTGCAGTTTCATGTGCGTGCGCAAATCCGGGCATGTGTGCCACTCGACAAGCTTGTCCGTCACAAACCAACTGTAATCTTCAGGGAGTCTGCGCACCGTAGGTTTATTCGTGAACTCTTAAATTGAAAGAGCAGTGAAGATAATTGATCTTTGCTGCTCTTTATTTTTTGGTAGAGCCTCGAAATCCCCTTTGATAAATGCTATTGCGTTTTGTTTAGCAAATCTCTCTGAATAGGCTTGATTTAATCCATAACCCGTGCAATAATCGCGTTTAGTATATTTATTGACTTTATATTCCAGCTAACGACTATTCGTCGATCTTTAGATTGCCAAATAGTGTTCGGGATTGTTTTTTAGGTTTTTTTTGCAACTTATTAGTTTTTGGAGGAAAAGATGAATATTCCGAAAAATCCAACGGCCCGACAAAATGGCCTCGTGATCCAGGAACTGCCAGACGAAGTGCTGGTGTATGATTTGGACAGCAACAAGGCACATTGTCTTAACCAGTCGGCTGCGTTCATTTGGAAGTCGTGCGACGGATCCACTTCGGTTTCGGACATTGTGCGGGAATTTGAATCGAACGGGAAAGGGAAGGTCACGGAAGATTTCGTATGGCTTGCGATTGATCAGTTGAATGAAAACGGTCTTTTGGACGGCGGTATTGCTTCGCGTTTTCAAGGCCAGTCGCGTCGTCAGGTCTTAAAGACTATCGGATTAGCCTCGCTGGTGGCTTTGCCTGTCATCGCGTCTCTGGTTGCTCCTCAAAATGCAATGGGAGCGGTCTCGTGCTCGTGCGTTACCGCGGGCGACTGCACCCTTAAGGCCTCTTGCCCTCGCCAAAACAACTGTAACAACTTCGGCCTCTGCGCACCGTAAGAATCGAACGAGATAATATTAGAGAGTAGTAAAGATCCCTGGTCTCTGCTACTCTTTTCTTTTTGAGGCTGGAAAATGATGAATGAACCCATAAATCCCACTGCGCGTCAAAAGGCTCTTGTTATTCAGGAACTTCCCGGCGAAGTGTTGGTTTACGACATGTATACCAACAAAGCCCACTGTTTAAATCGTTCTGCGGCCTTGATTTGGAGGCTTTGCGACGGACAAAACACTGTAATGGACATCGCCGATAAATTTGAATCGAAAAACGGTAAAATCACTGAGGATTTTGTATGGCTGGCGCTCGATCAGTTGAGCTTAAGTGGCCTTTTGGAGACCGAGATTCCACCACCTTTTACAGGCCAGTCGCGGCGTCACGTATTAAAGAAAATAGGGTTGGCGTCAATAACGGCCTTGCCGATCATCGCGTCGCTCGTAGCTCCGAGCAGCATTTTAGGATTTTCGTCATGTGCATGCGCTACCCCTGCACAATGTAATGGCTTCAGTGGTTGTCCCAGCTCTTTTAATTGTACACTGCAAGGCATTTGCGCACCCTAGGATAATTTTTCATATAATTTAATGAGTAGCAGGGAACTATGATCTTTGCTACTCTTTTGTCTATTGTGACCGATAATTTTCCAGCAGAAAAGATCAGCCTTACAGACGATTTCAAATGGAATCTGCTGCAGAGAAAGGCGGCAGAGGTCCGGGCATCGAAGGCGTTTACGATCTTTCGGCGGCACAGCATCGAACCGATACTAATCAAAGGCCTCGCCGCCCTCCAGTTTTATCCTCAAACAGTAGCAAGAGAATCGATCGATATGGATCTCGCCGTGCCGGCACGCGATTTTGACGCGGCATCGGCTATCTGCGCGTCCGCCGAGACTGCGGGATTGGCAATTGATCTCCACCGCGAATTGCGGCACCTTGACACGGTTAATTGGGACGATCTTTTACGGAATTCACAAATACTTAATTTTCCAACAGGCGACATCCGCGTTTTGCGCCCCGAGGATCATCTTCGTGTTTTGTGCATCCATTGGCTGACCGACGGCGGCTCGAATAAACTCAGACTGTGGGATATCTATTATTCTATTGACAACCGCCCGACCGATTTCGACTGGGACCGGTTTCTGGGTACGGTCGACAGCAACAGACGCCGATGGCTGACGTGTGCGCTCGGTCTCGCAAGCCGATATCTTGGCCTTGATCTTACCGGGACGCCGGTCGAAGGCGAGGCCCGCGACCTGCCGCAATGGTTAATGAGAACGGTTGAGCGCGAATGGGCGAGCGAGACGCAGCTTGTTCCACTAGAGGTCAGCATCCACGATCCGAAAACGATCTTGCCGCAAATAATGCGGCGATTTAGGCCAAATCCTATATGGGCCACGCTTAACATGAATGGCAGTTTTGACGCAAAGACACGCTTTTTTTACCAAATCGGAAGCGCGCTTAAAAGGATCCCGTCGTCATATCGACGGATTTCCGAGACCATATTGGCACCCAAATCAAAATGAGTAAAAGCACTCACATCATTTTGGCGATCGAATCCGCGATATGCGGCGGCAGTATTTCGCTGCTAAAAGACGACCGTGAAGCGGCAAGCTGGATCGGCTCGTCAAACGTCTCCAAAGCCGAGGATTTGCTCGCAAATATCGACGAGATCCTGACGACAAACGACATTTCCCGCCATGACATCGATCTCATAGCGGTCTCGGCCGGGCCGGGAAGTTTTACGGGGATAAGGATCGGTCTGGCGACTGCTATGGGTCTAGTTGCGGGACTCGGAATTAAAATGGCGAGCGAATCGGCGTTAAAAGCGATGACCTATGCCCAGCCGCCGTTTCGACGTTTTATTACCGCTGTAAGCATGGGCCGCGATTCGGTTTGTTTTCAGGAACTGGAAAACCAGGAAACTAACGTGGCGGCCCACACTAATCTCAAAACATGTCCCGAAGCGGAATTCCTCAGATTCGTTCAAAGCGAAAAGAATATTAACTTTCTGCTTCACGAATCGTTGTATCAACTGGTCGAACCGTCAGACATGATTACAAATTTCGGAGCTAATGTTGCCCGTGCCGTAGGCCTCTTATGCAGTAGATCTCCCGGCGTCGTGAGTGAGCCTTTATTTATAAGTAAAAGCATCTAAATGTCCCAGTCCCGAAAAGAAAATGAAGAGATCTATCCCCGTATACGCGCGGTCGAGGCGTCGCATATCGGCGACCTGATCAGGATCGCGGACGAGACCAACCTAAGCACTTGGACCGCTCAAAATTACCTTGACGAGCTACAGATACCCGAGTCGATCATGCTCCGGCTGGAATCCGACGGCAACGAAACAATCGGTTTTATTGTCGGACGCATCGTGCAGGGCGGAACAGTCGATTTGGAGTTGGATAGTGAGATATACAATGTCGCCGTTGTTGAAAACGAGCAGAAAAAAGGGTTAGGCCAGCGGTTATTTGATGGTTTTGCCGATAAATGCAATGAACTCAATATTGGTAATATTTGGCTCGAGGTCCGGGCCTCTAACCAGAAAGCAATCCGATTCTACGAGCAAAATGGCTTCGAGCATATTCAGAGCCGCAACAATTTTTATGAAAATCCGCGCGAGCACGCATTGCTCATGAAACTTAAGCTGAAATAACATAAGAATAATATAGGGCTTGATAATTCAATCGCTTCGGTCTAAAATTAGTTTTAAGCCTTGTTACGAAAATATTAACGATCGCGGCATGGCCCAAAAACTTTGATAAGTGAGGACAAAACATTATGGACATGTCAGTCGCTGATCCAGTGAGGGACGAGTTGATAAAGAGTAATCAAAACTTCAGAGATCTGGTACATCAGCATGAAGGATTCGAACAAAGATTGAACGAACTTGCGCACCTAACCTATCCTAACGACGACGAACAGTTGGAGGAAACCACTCTAAAGAAACGTAAACTTTTGATCAAAGACGAGATCTATTCGATAATGCAGCAGCACGCCGTTTCACATTAGAAAACGGAACTGCTGCTTAATTTTTTATGGACGGGCGGTCGCGGGCTATTTGCCCGGGCCGCTTTGTTTTTTGGCGGGACAGCCGTTTAGGCTAAATGCGCGTACATAACTGCCTGTCATGATGAATATTAGACCGCTCGAAATTATTGGCCTGTAAATCAGAGTTTCATCGTCGCCGAAACCGATCTGCCCGGCGATCTTGCCGTCCGTCAAATCCGAAAGAACAGCTACATGATCGTCAAAGCCTGAAATTAACGCATATCGATCTTCAAATGTCGCGACCCGTGAAACACGCCCGGCCAAACGCCGTTTCCACTCGACGCTGCCATTTTTGGTGACTATCGAATAGGCGAAATTATCATGCGATGTAACGAGGATATGGTCGTCGATAGCGATGACTGACGATATCTCGCCTCCGCTTCGGAATTTCCAGTTGACCTTTTCGGTACTGACCGCGAACGACGTTAGATTGCCGCGCTCATCGCCGACAATGAGGTCCCCGGCGGCGGTCCGTCCGACAGCGGAAACCTGAAAGGGAAGTTTTCGCACCGAATCTATCTCGCCTGTCGCCAATGAAATAGTAAATACTTGCTTTGCGGTCGAGGCAACGACCAGTTTTTCGGCAAAAAAACGAGGCTCGGCGGCAAAACCCCCAGCGATCTCGCGTTTCCATTTTACTGCGGCGGTTTTAGCGTCAATCGACTGTATGATGCCGTTTTTCGAAACGACGACAATCGAGCTTTGATAAGTGCCAAGAAAATACTCGCTCGAATCGGCGAGTTTCGCCGTCCAGCTTGTAATGCCCGTTTCCTTGCTCAGCGAACGCAGCAGATTTCCGGCCGATTTGTTGGTTTCACTGGCAAGGGTCGAGGTGGCCAGAAAAAGTCCGGTTTCGGCTGCAAGCAAATTCGAATCGATATCGCCTCCAAATTCGCTTGCCCACAGCTTTTCTCCACCCAGCGATAAAGCCTGGACGCGCCCACCGGAACCGTCTAAATATAACCGCATGCCGTCAGAAACAAATTCCGAGCCGCCCTCGCCCGCCGACGGGTATGACCAGCATTTGGTCACGTCTACTTCGCCTGCGGGCGTAGCTTGCGCGGATGCGGGCGTCGCGGCCAGATTTGCGCAAAGAGCTATCAGGATCGTAATTTTTGGAAGAGACTTGCGGAGCATCACTTATTTCTTGGGTGGCCGGTGCGAAATAAGGATTTTAGCACACGCCCCTTGTCGTGTTATATTGATGGTTATATTTACACGAAAGTTTACTTAAATTCACACGTTAAGAGGAAATCCGTATGTCATTCAACAAGATAATTCTCGTCGGCAATCTCGGCCGCGACCCCGAACTCCGTTATACACCGCAAGGCGACGCCGTCTGCAGCTTTTCAATCGCCACAAATGAAAGAAAAAAGGACAAATCCGGGGAATTTCAGGACGTCACTACCTGGTTTAAGATCACGCTATGGCGGCGGCTGGCTGAAAACGCCTCAAAATACCTGACAAAAGGCTCGCCCGTTTATATCGAAGGCCGATTGCAGGTCGAGGAATGGACCGACCGCGACCAAAATAAACGCTTCACACTTGGCGTGCAGGCAACCGACATGCATTTCATAAGTGCTGGACGAGGCGAAAGCGGCGGCGGTGATTACAGCGGCGGCCATCATGAGGAAGAGCACGACACACACAGCGGCCCGCCGCAGACGGAATCAAGCTCGTCAACCGAGTCGTCGGCACCCTCGGCGAGCGCCCCCGCGACAATCCCGCCCGACGATGACATCCCATTTTAGGGAAGAAGGGCGAGCGGGTGTGGATCTCCATAGGCTAAAGGACGCTCATTTATCAAACCAATATGCACGAACATGAGATCGGCTCCGCAATGGAACTGTTTGAGCTTCTACATGGAATGAAGAATGAGCTAGCGTGGGTATTTCGCGGGCAGCGAGATACGGCTTGGCCTTTACTGCCGAAGTCCGGGCGCCCCGACTTCGTCTCTAAATTTTCGGCAGGACTTAGCGAAAAGGAAGTATTCGACTCATGGAAGCGCTATGCGGTGCATTTCTTGCAACAGCATCACCAATACCCACAGGACGAATGGGATTGGCTGGTTCTCGCTCAGCATCATGGCTTGGCAACTCGACTCCTCGACTGGACAAAAAATCCGTTGAATGCGGCATTTTTCGCAGTCGCAAAAAATGGGACCGCAGGATGTGCCTTATTCGCCTTCGAGATTAAATCAAGGTTGAAAGTTAGGAATGAAGGGCCGTTCGACATTGACTCGGGCAAGATGAAGATCTATTACCCGCGTGGCTTATCAGCAAGAATAGTGAGTCAAAGAGGCATATTTACGGTTACTGGAGATCCGGCCACCCCACTTGAAGACATCCTTGCTGACCGCCTTTATAAATATACAATCCCTCCTGATGCTGCTGAGGATATAAGAAGAACACTCCTATTTTTCGGAATTAACGAAATGTCTATATATCAGGATTTAGATCATCTATCAAGAACGCTAAATGAGTTCGTTCTGAGCTAACAGTAAACGCCTGGTGCAATTCATACCCACTCACCCATCTTGCGAAATTTTTTATATCGATTATCCAGCAGAGTTTTTGGATCTATTGCTGAAAGGGCTTTGACCTCGCGAATGAGGCTTTTCTTGAGGCTGTCGCAGACGCGGTCGTAGGCTTTTTGGCGGGCTTTGTCGCCGTTTGCGGGCATTGTCCAGGCGGTCGCCTCCGGGATGATCTCGTCGATTATGTCAAATTCTTTGAGATTGGCGGCCGTCAGCCGCAAGCCCTCAGCGGCGTCAGGCGCTCGGTCAGCCGATTTCCATAGAATTGCGGCACAGCCCTCGGGCGTGATGACCGAATAAACCGCGTTTTCCATCATCAAAATCGTATCGCCGATTCCGATGGCGAGCGCGCCGCCGGAGCCGCCTTCGCCAAGTACGACGACAATGATCGGAACCTTCAACCCCGCCATTTCACGCAGGTTAAAGGCAATCGCCTCGGCCTGACCGCGTTCCTCGGCGTCGATGCCCGGATAGGCTCCGGGCGTGTCGATGATCGTAATTACGGGACGGCCAAATTTTTCCGCCGTCTTCATCATCCGCAGAGCTTTTCGGTA
>JAYUDV010000378.1:0-3073 GCA_043739565.1 Chloracidobacterium sp. | reverse complement strand
GAGACTACTCAAGATCGCCTCATTTCCCTCGACGTATTCCGCGGCATGACCATTGCCGGTATGGTTTTGGTCAATAATCCCGGCGGGTCGCCCGTTTATTGGCCGCTCGACCACGCCGAATGGAACGGCCTGACGCCCACCGACTGGATCTTTCCGTTCTTTCTGTTTATTGTCGGCGTAGCGATCTCGATATCGCTGGGTAAGCGAGTTTCCGCGAGGCCGGACGCGAGTGCCTATTGGAAGATCGTCTCCCGCGCCGCGTCGATCTATCTGCTCGGAGCAGCGATCTCGATCGTACCGTTTTTTCAATTCCAATCCACCGATGCACCTGATCCATTAAAAATGCTGATCTGGCTGGCATTTTCGGCGTCGCTGCTGTTTTTACTGTTGCGGAATTTCAGGGTCGCCGCCGTGCTTTGCGTAGTCGCGCTCCTCGGAATTGCGGGTATGAATCTCGCTGGTTACAACGTCGTGCCGTACAACTACGGGACGCTGCGCATATTCGGTGTGCTCCAGCGGATTGCGGTTTGTTACTTCGCTACGTCGCTAATTTTTCTGCACACAACTTGGAAGCAGCAAGTTGGGATAGCGATCGCATTACTCCTCGGTTATTGGCTGATAATGACGACGATTCCGGTTCCGGGTTGTGAGGTAACGACCGTCAGCGACAAAGCCTGCAACCTCGCCGCATACATCGACCGGATGGTCCTCGGCGAAAATCACATCTGGCGCTTCGGGAAGGTTTATGATCCGGAGGGAATTTTGTCGACGATCCCGGCTATTGTGACGACGATCTCGGGTGTGCTGACCGGAACGTGGCTGCTGTCAGTACCGCGAACGGTAGCGACCGGGGCAGTCGAACGTGACCCGAGCGACGCGAGCGGAGATGGAGAAAGCCCCCTCGCTACCGCATCGAGTACTGACACCCGCCTCAACAAGGTCTCCGGCATATTTTTCTTCGGCGTCGCCTTGCTTGCCTTGGGGTTGATCTGGAACAACTATTTCCCAATGAATAAGGCCATGTGGACGAGTTCATATGTCCTCGCGACATCGGGTCTCGCTTTGCTCACGCTCGGCTTTTGCTACTGGCTTATCGACATCAAAGGCTACGGCCGCTGGGCATGGCCATTCAAAGTATTCGGTGCCAACGCCCTTGCACTGTTTGTTTTCACCGGCTTTTTCGCCCGCATGATCGCGGCCTATCGCGTAAGCGGCGAAGACGGCCAACTCATATCGATCCAGCGGCGGGTGATGAATCACGTCTATTCGCCACTCTTCCAGCCGATCAATGCCTCGCTCGCCTTTGCGATCAGCTTTATTTTGCTGTGGCTATTCCTGATGTGGCTGCTGTACCGCAAACAGATCTTCATCAGAGTTTAAAAAAAAACTAGACACGAACAGACACAAACAAGCACGAACAAAAAAGCCCGTAAACATGGGATTTCGATGTTTCTTGTGGCGCGGAGCGGCAATGTGAATGTAGCCGTTGGTGACAACCCTCGGCCACATTCAATACGATGTTCAACGCTAGCGATATCCACTCCCGTAAAGTTGGAACGTGAATGCCTGGTCGATATAAACAAGATACACATCATGGAAGCCGGAGGCTCGCGCCAGTTCTTTCGATTCTCTAACCACAAAGATCCAGTCTTCAAATTGTAAAATATTCTCAGGCCGGACATTTATGAGAAGAATCATTTCCTTTTTCCCGACGATCCCCTGCTTTCTTGCGAGTGCACGAGCGATATGCTCGAGTTCTTTGGTGCCGTTTTGAGTCCAGTGACCAACACTAGGATAATTAATAATTTCCCGATTTCCGAGCTGATCAGAACCTTCGCCCCTAATATTCGGATCGCCAAAAACAGAACCTTTTCGCAATAATGCCTCGCGCTGAAGGTGCTCATATTCAGGCTCAGCAGTTGTGATCTCTACAGGAAACTCGGCCTGTTGTCTTGGAACCAAACTACCACGCATGCGTAAAATACCGTCGGCGTCGGCTGACCGCCCGGTATACTTACAACTAATAAGTCGACCAGGACATTCAAGATTTCGGCCAAGGATGCTGAGTGGCAGAACCTCTTCCATGAATTTCTTTCGTCGCCCAGTCCTTTTCCCGTGGTTCTCCCAACTATGTATCCTGTGGAGTATGGACACCGTTCGCCTCCAGAATACGGTCACCGGGCGAAACCGCGATTCAAAATAATTAATATCTGATTCGGAGAGATCGGGTACTTCGGATTTCATCTTCGATCGGTTTCCGCGGACTATAGTCTCATCGTTACAATGACATAAAAGGCCTGGTCCGGGGGGACTTAGGTCGTGTTTATAGAGATGTCTGAAAGTGAAGAATCAATTGATTGGAGATGCGAAACTACCTCAAGTTTTATATCTAGGACTGCGTCTGCGACTTCGTCGAGGCTATAAGCGCCATCAACCTTGTCAAGTTTCCCCGAGATTTCATTAAGCACAAGTGCGATGTCTCGCAGATAATCTCGGATATCTTCCAGAACTAAGGCATGATCTTCCATAATGATGTACGTACGAAGTCTAAGTATTGCCGTTGGTGGCGGCGGCTACGACCTTTGCGGCGGCGTCGGCCATGCCTTGGGCGGTTTGGATGCCGATGCCTGATTCGTTGAGGACGCGGCGGCCTTCTTCGACGTTGGTGCCTTCGAGGCGGGCAACGATCGGGATCGACATGCCGAGATTCTTATAGGCAGCGACAACGCCATTTGCGACCATATCACAGCGGACGATGCCGCCGAAAATGTTGATGAGGACGGCTTTGACATTTTTGTCGGCGAGCAAGATCTTGAATGCCTGTTCGACTCGCTCCTGCGAAGCACCGCCGCCGACGTCGAGGAAGTTTGCCGGTGAACCCCCGGCAAGCTTAATGATGTCCATCGTCGCCATCGCGAGACCGGCACCATTGACCATACAGCCGATATTGCCGTCGAGTTTAATGTAATTAAGATCGTATTTGGAGGCCTCGATCTCGAGTGGCTCTTCCTCGTCTAAATCGCGGAGTTCGACAAAATCTTTATGCCGGAACATCGCGTTATCATCAAACGTG
>JAYUDV010000377.1:0-7959 GCA_043739565.1 Chloracidobacterium sp. | reverse complement strand
CAAAACGATCGCTAATTTACTAATTGTGCACGGAGTGCATGATATACATTTCATAATTCACCTCAAATAAATCTCATGCCAGCCTGAACGAACAGGTATTGGGCAATAATTAACATAACGACGCCAAAGGCCGTTTTGACCTTGACCATCCAACCGCCCGAACGCGGCAGCATCGACATCGCACCACTGAATGTGCCTAAAACTATCATCAGCGTGCCCATGCCTATCGCGAATACAAACAGCACTACCGTGCCGAAGATAACGCTTCCCTGCGTCCCGACATACGCAAGCGTTGCACCCAAAGCCGGTGCCGTACACGGCCCGACAACAAGGCCGGAAACCGCTCCGACGAGAACGGCAGACACGTAGCCATTGCCTTTCCTTTTCGGGTTCAATTTCATTAAAAACTGCGGGGCTTGAAGCTGAAAAACATCGAACATCGAGAGTGCAAGGATTAAAATGACATTGCCGACGACGATGTATGTCCACGGACTTGATGCCCAAGTGCCGAAGAGTGTTCCGGTTAACGCCGCAAACGCGCCCAACGCCGCATAGACAACGGCCATTCCGACAACGAAGAGGACGGACAACTTGAATCCGCGTAAGCTGAATTTTGCTTTATCCTCTGTTCCATCGTTCGCGGTTTGCCCACCGATAAAGCCAAGCTGGATCGGAATGATCGGATAAACGCACGGCGTAAAGCTGATCAGCAGACCGGCGACAAACGCTGCCGGGAACGCAAGCAAAGAGTTGCCCGTGAGATATGTCTGTAAATTGCTGACTAGGTATTCCATTTTAGTAAAAAAGGAAAGTGGCCGTCGGTATATGAAACCCCTTGTACGAAATGACGACCACTTTCCCGCTGATTATCGGAAACGCCATCGTTCCCGATAATTATTAGAGCCAATCGTTTACTGTAGAGCTTTATCGAAAGCAGCTACAAAATCGTCCCGATTGGTATCCATCGCGGTCTTGAAGACATTCTTTTTGCCTTTGAAAATCCCGACCGTAGACGTTGTTTTTTTATTTGCCTCGAAGAATGCTCCGAAACCCAAAGACTTAGCCTTTGCTGCTGCGGCCTTAGTGGTGGCATCGTTGGTTACGTCCAGCATGACAAAGTTCAACTTCCCGCCGTATTCTTTCATCAAACCCATCATGGTGGGTTCAAGTTTCTGACAAACGCTACACCAGTCCGCCCGGATTATCACGACGGTCGGTTTTGTTTTCGCTACCGTAGCTTTCGAGCTTTTGCTCTTAACAGTTGTGATCGCGAACGAACTGATTGACGAGATCGTCAAGAGTAGTGCAATTGAAAGGGCCATTGTAAAGATTCTTTTCGTTTTCATTAATGTATCTCCTGATTCAAATTTCTGTTTTCATCGAACAAACCAATTTATTCGGCGTTCGTCGGGGAAATGACCTTTTCGGACGTGAATATTCCCGGAATAGAAAAAATAAAATATATTTCGTTTCGGAAATAAATCCGGAAAAGAATTGAATCGTACAAGTAGGGCAGATGTTTTGCGTCTGAGGTATTGTTAATAAATGCTCGGAATAAAGTGGCTGGAAAGCAAAGAGGACAAGTGGCGGAATTTCGAATCCGAGGCGATGCCGTTTCGTCCTGATTTATACCGGACGGCAATGTGGCTGACACGAAATCCCTCTGAAGCCGAAGATCTTGTTCAGGAAACGATGTTTCAGGCGATGCGGTCATTTCATTTATACGAAATGGGAACGAATTGTAAGGCGTGGCTGATGCGAATTCTTTACGTACACAACGCCCGACGGCTCCGAAAGGTTCTCAAATTACAAACTGTTCAAGACGTCGATGACGAGATCGTAAACAGTATTCCATTCGAACCGCCAATACCGCAGAAAATCACGGACGAAGAAGTGCTCGACGCAATATGGCGTCTGCCCGAGCATTTCCGAAACATTCTTGTTTATGCCGATATTGAAGAACTCTCTTACAAGGAAATCGCCTCGATATTGGATCTCCCGATGGGAACGGTAATGTCACGCCTTTCGCGTGGGCGAAGAGTACTTAGAATAGAATTGGCCGAATATGCTAGAAAACATGGGTTTGGTGATCAGCGACGCGCAGCCCAGAAATAAAGAGGTAGTTAATTATGCAATGCCGAGAATTTCGTGAAATTTCAGAATCGTATCTTAACGATGAATTGATGGTGGAAACCAACCATCAGATAAATCATCATCTTGAGCATTGTCCTGATTGCAGGGCAGATTTCGCTTCGCGACGAATATTACGCAAACGGGTGAACTCAGCCGGTCGAAATGCCGCCGACTTTAAAATCAATCCGGTATTTAACAACAAATTGGAAGACCGTCTTATGGAAGAGGCTTTGAGATCAAATTTTTGGGAGAAACTTTGGCTGAGCCCTAAATTGCTGGTTCCGGCGATGGCTGCGGTGATTCTGGCATTTGGTTTTGGCATCTTCTATCTGAACAGCGGAGGCGTTAATGGCATAGCTGTAAATAACTCTTTGACAAAAGGTCTAGCCGAACTCGCTCATTTTGCCGCAGGTAACCATAAGGACTGTGCTTTGGAAAAGCTAGGTATGTGGGAAGAAATGGCAAAATCAGATTATCCGGAGAAAACCGCTTATACGGAAAAGATCCTGGCTCCGCTAAGAGCAAAATATTCCGACAACGTAGAGATGTTAAGTGTCCATGACTGCATATATCAAGGGAAGCAGTTCACTCATGTCGTTATTAGAAACGGTTCAAATATTGTATCGGTGTTTTTCGACAAATCAGATGTATTGTCAATGCCGAAAGATTCCCGAGTCAGTCCAATCTTGAGTGAAGTGGAGGACGGCTTGCAAGTGGCTAGCTTTGCAAATAATACCCAAGCTATATTCGTTGTATCCGACCTGCCCGAAACCGAAAATGTGAATGTTGCCCGAACGCTTTCTGATTCATTAGGCCAGACTTCATAAATTCTGTTGGTTTTCTAGACATTACAAATAAAAGGCTTAGAACGGGTACTTTGAGTTAACCGATGGCTTCGCTATAGGTTCTAACTCGAAGACACTGCCACGTACTCTGAACTATGATCTCCCTTACTTTCTGCAGCCTTCTGCACCGCAGGCGGCCTTTAGGTTTCGTCCCTAAGAATGGCCTCGCCTTTATTTAAGCCATGAGATGCCGAAGGAGACGACGGCCACGGATTCAAGCCAGAAAACGGAAGTTTGTCAGATGGCATTTCGGATTTCCTATTAAGTGAGTGCGAGATTTTGAGAAAACATTAACGTCGTCGTCGATACACGAATTTTGTGTAATTTATGCGGAATGTTTAGTGGCGTAATGCGATCCCTAATTATTGAGCCCGATCGCCGTGGCAGTCGAGACCGCTGAATTCCGCACGGCTTTGAACGCGGATGCAGTCGAAAATTGTACGTTGCGTGATAGTATTTCAAAAAAGGAGTTTTCTGATGTTCGATATGGATAGAATTCACGTCTCTAGGTTTTGCTTTATCATGCTCGCGACCCTTTGTTTTCTGGCTATTACGCCGACATTATTGCGTGCGCAGCAATTTGATAAGAATACGTTTTCGGGTCTGGAATGGAGGATGATCGGGCCGTTTCGCGGCGGACGCGTCAATGCGGTGAGCGGCGTGCCGGGACAACCAAATACGTTCTATTTCGGCTCGGTCGGCGGCGGTCTTTGGAAATCAGGAAACTCCGGACGAACATGGACGCCTGTATTTGACGATCAGAAAATTGCGTCGATCGGCGCGATCGGAGTCTCGGCATCGAGTCCAAATACGATCTATGTCGGAACCGGAGAGGCGGACATGCGTTCGCAAAATAGCTACGGCGACGGAATGTACAAGAGCGTCGATGCCGGAAAAATATGGACGCATATCGGTCTGGAAAACACGCGGCAGATCGGCCGTGTCGCGGTTGATCCAAAAAATGCAAATATTATCTTTGTCGCGGCGCTTGGTCATGTCTACGGGCCAAATCCGGATCGCGGCGTTTATCGCTCACGAGACGGCGGAACGACGTGGCAAAAGGTTCTGTTCAAAGATGAAAATGTTGGTGCCATCGACGTCGTGATCGACCCGACGAATTCGCAGATCTTATATGCGACGCTGTGGAACACGCGGCGTCCGCCGTGGAGCATTTATCCGCCAAGTTACGGTCCCGGCGGCGGCATTTTTAAGTCGATTGATGGCGGCACCACCTGGAAACCGCTCGAAACGGGTATTCCTGTCGAAGGGCAAGGGCGGATCGGGCTGGCAGTTTCACCGACGAATCCAAAACGTGTTTACGCAATCATAGATGCTAAGGTTGGCGGAATGTACCGTTCGGATGACGCCGGTGCTACGTGGGCGTTGATCTCGGACCAAAAGCGGATATGGGGACGGGGCTGGTATTTTTCGAAGGTCGCGGTCGATCCAAAAAACCCTGATGTCGTTTACGTTTCGAATACGTCGGTTTATAAATCGACCGACGCCGGCAAGACGTGGACTGCCATTAAAGGTGCTCCCGGCGGTGACGATTATCACCAGCTCTGGATCTATCCGGACGATCCGAACCGGATGATACTCGCGAGCGATCAGGGTGCTGTCGTGACCGAGGACGGAGCCGTAACGTGGAGCTCGTGGTACAACCAGCCGATTGCCGAGGTTTATAATGTTGCGACCGATTACCGCTTTCCGTATTGGGCGACCGGTTCGCAGCAGGACAGCGGCGCCGTCGCTGTTGTGACGCGAAGCAATCACGCCGAAATATCAAATCGCGATTGGGAACCGGCCTGTGCCGGAGGCGAATCGGGCTACACGGCTCCCGATCCGCTGCACCCAAATATTCTCTTTGGCGGGACTGTCACCCGCTGCAACGTCGTCACCGGCGAAACCGTCAACGTCTCGCCCGAACGCACAATGACCGTACCCGCCCGCCACACATGGACGCTGCCGCTGGTTTTTTCCGAGGCGGATCCGAAGGCCTTGTATTTCAGCAACCAGTTTTTGTTCAAAACGATAAATGGCGGCGAGAGTTGGACGCAGATCAGCCAGGATATGACCCGCGAAGACCCAGGCGTTCCGCCAAATCTCGACGACGCCACCGCGAAAGATGCACCGGCCGACAAACGCCGTGGCGTGATTTATTCGATCGCTCCGTCGCCGCTCCGGGCGGCAACCGTTTGGATCGGCACCGACGACGGGTTAATTCACCTGACAAATGACGACGGCAAAACGTGGACGAATGTCACGCCGTCCGAACTCACCGCCTGGAGCAAGGTCGTGATGCTGATCGCATCGCATTTTGACGTAAACGAAGCTTTTGCGGCGATCGACCGCCACCGTCTGACGGACAACGAACCGTATATTTACCGGACGCGAGACGGCGGCAAAACGTGGCAAAAGATCACGAACGGCCTGCCCGCTGGCGTCTATTTGCAAAATGTGACCGAGGACCCGCTGCGCAAAGGTCTGCTGTTTTGCGGAACCGAGTTGAGCGTTTTTGTGTCGTTTGACGATGGCGACCGTTGGCAGCCGCTTCAGCTAAACCTGCCGCATGTCTCGATGCGCGATTTAGCAGTTAAGGACAACGACCTCGTCGTCGCGACGCACGGACGAGGATTCTGGGTGCTCGACGACATCACGCCGCTCCGGCAGATCACAAGCGATATATTCCGATCGGACGCTTATCTGTTTGACCCGGAAACCGCCTACAATCTGCCCCAGCCAACCGACGATGGGACACCGCAGCCGCGCGACGAGCCGCTTGCCGAAAACCAGCCGTACGGGGCGATCCTGGATTACTATCTCAAATCAAAAGCCGCCGGTCCGGTCAACATCGAGATCATGAATCCGGCGGGCGAAACCATAAAGAAATTCTCCAGCGAGGACAAACCGACGGTCGTCGACCCAAATACGCTCGACATACCGGCGTTCTGGATCAAGACGCCGCCCTTGCTCTCGACCGCGGCGGGAATGCACCGCTGGATTTGGAACCTGAGACCCGAGCCTCCGCCCGCACCGACAAGCGGCGGACAAGGCGGCGGTGGCGGACGACGAGGAGCGTCTACTGTTTTGCCCGGAATATACACTGTCAAACTAACCGCTAACGGCAAGAGCTATACGAGATCGCTGGTCGTTAAGATGGATCCGAGGGTCAAACTGTAGCCGTCACGGACAGGCACCGATATGGGCTGCTCATAATTCTTTTAACGATGCCCTCGCGGTCACGACCTCGGGAATATCGGCGTCGGCATCTTTCCACGCTTCGAGAAAAAGTCGGTAGTTATCATGGGACTGCTCAATTTCGCCCTTGCCCTCGTATGCCTGGGCGAGATGAAATCGCGCCAACGGGTAGTTTGGGTTAAGGCCTAAAACGCGCTCGTATTCGCCGATGGCTTCGTCAAATTGTCCAAGCCGAAGATAAGCGTCGGCGAGACAATCCTCCAACGCGTCCTGTTCGTAAGTCGGCGGCGCATGTCGAATCGCTTCCTTAAAGGCGTCCAAAGCCTCGTTCGGCTGATCATTTTTGAGCGCGAGCATTCCCCGGAAATAAAATTTGTGACGCGAGAAAATGCGCCGGCCGCGATTTGTCCCCGACGGCTCGACAAAAAGTTTTTCTTCGAGTCTGCCCGCCGCTTTGTCGCCTTGCTCCAAAGCAATTAACCACATATTGCCGACGTAATAATCGTTTCCCTTCAACCCTTGTCGCGCCGCTTTGGCTGCCGCGTCGAGATTTTTCATTTGGCGATAAACGCGGGCGATTGACGAATATCCTCGCACCCGTTCGATTTCCGATGGTGCGACGGCGATGTATTTTTTGTATAAATCAATCGCCTCACGGTAGCGTCCCGTTTGAAAATGCGTGTTGGCGAGATGGACAATGGCAACTTCAAAATTCGGCTTTAGCTCAAGAGCGCGGCGATATTCGCCCATTGCTTCCGCATAGAAACCCGCCCATTGATAACTCATTCCGAGACTGTCGTGGGCGTTTGCTTCCGTAGGCGCGAGGGCAACATAACGGCGGTGCATCGCGATAGCGTCGTCGTGTTTGCCCAAAATACTGTAAAGATTGCCAAGGGCGTTGTAGAGAGGCGGCGCATCCGCGTCAATTGCCAGACCTTGTTTTAGCATGATTTCCGCTTCATCGAATTGTTCTTCGCCGCTCAACAAATTGCCAAGCCTAAGGTAGGATTCGGTCTCGGTTGGGTATTTGGAAATGATCTGTCGGTAAAACTCGATGGCGTTCGGATAATCGAGATTTGCGATTGAATAGCAGGCGGTGATGTTAAGTCGGTCCTTTTCGGTCAGGCGATCCGAGAGGCCGAACGCTTTTTCCAGATACGGTTTGGCTTTGGCGGCTAAGCCCCACGTGATCGCGTAGGTGTAACCGATGCGTGCGTGCGCCATCGCAAATTGCGGATCGAGAGCTATTGCCTTTTCGAGCAATGCGATGGCTTCTTTATTATGCAGGCCCTCAGCTTCGTCGACCGCCAGCGAGTAATAGCGATAGGCCTCAAGGTTACCGGTCATCGCCGCGATAATATCCGATTGTTTCTCTTGGCCAAACGGCGTAGCGTCCAAATGATTTGCCAATTTAAGCGACAGCAGGTCTATATCGGCAAAGATCTCGTCCGGTTTTCCGGCCGTAATGGTCTCAACCGCGCGAAGGCTGCCGGTCTCGGTGTCGTAAAGTTTTGCGTCAAGACGGATCGCCTCGCCGATCCGGGCAAAGCTCCCGGTTATAAACGCGTCGGCATGGCTTTTTCTGGTAATGTCCAAAGCGTTTTCCGCCGAAAGCTCTTCGTAATCCGAATGGCCGTTTCGATCCAAAAGGATGTGAAACTGCTGTCGACTCAATATATTAAATTTCGGCGACCGCGAGAGGTCATTGATCAACATATCGGCCAGACCTTCGCGGAGCCAGTTTAGTTCCGAATTGCCCGACTGATTATTAAAATACATTACG
>JAYUDV010000376.1:0-48679 GCA_043739565.1 Chloracidobacterium sp. | reverse complement strand
GCTAACCAATCATCGCATTTTCTGGAACATCGAACCGGGAAGTTTCGAGACGAATGTCGAAACGCGGATAAACAGCACGATCACGGAGCTGATCTACGCTCCAAACGAGGTTGCAGACGGGGAATATCTCCTAAATTTGCAGATTACTCCGTTTGTCGCTGATGCCACACCTAGTCGGCCGGTACTTTTTAAGAAAAATTAGCCGCAGATTTACGCGGATAACGCAGATCAAAACGACGAAATAATAAAAAATCTCTTTTCTGATCCGCGTTATCCGCCTAAATCTGCGGCGAAAAACCTTACTTCACCGCATTCTCGACGGCTTCCTTTAAGTTGGGATACTTAAATTCAAATCCGGCGTCTTCTAAACGTTTGGGGAGGACCTTTGTGCTTGCTAAAAGCAAGACGTCACCCATTTCGCCGAAAACCATGCTGACAGCGAACTCGGGCAGAGGAAAGAATGTAGGCCGATAAAGAACCTCGCCAAGTGTCTTGGTGAAATCGTGATTTGTAACCGGATTTGGGCTGACGGCATTGACGGCACCGCGGATGTTTTCGTTTTCGATTACAAAGTTTATGACGTCGATCTCGTCGGGGAGCGAGATCCAACTCATCCATTGTTTGCCGCTGCCGACCACGCCGCCGACGCCTAGTTTAAATGGCACGAGCATGGTGCTGAGGGCTCCGCCGTCTTTTGACAATACAATACCAGTTCTCAGCAAAACGGTGCGAATTCCTGCGTCTTCGGCGCGGCGTGATTCGGCCTCCCATGCTTTTGAGACTTCGGCAAGAAAATTGTCCCCGGCGGCGCTCGATTCTGTTACTTCCTCGTCGCCTCGTTCACCGTAAAAGCCGATGGCGGAGGACGCGACAAAGACCTTTGGTTTGTTTTTGAGTTTTGAGATTGCGTCAACGACGTTTCGCGTTCCCAAAACGCGGCTGTCGCGGATCGCTTTTTTCTTGTCGTCGGTCCAGCGAAGTCCGCTGACATTTTCGCCCGCGAGATGCACGACCGCATCGATGCCCTCCAGTTTTTCAGGATCGGTAAAACCGTCTTCGACACTCCATTGGATATGCCGGTCGTCCGTCGCCACTTTACGCGACGCGAGGAGCATTTCGTAACCTTGAGCGGCAAAAGACTTTTGCAGCTCTGTACCAACCAAACCGCTCGCACCTGTGATAAGTACTTTCATATTTAAGAATTTAACCACAGTTGGACACAGATTGACACAGATAGGACGATTTATCATATCCGTGTTTATCCGTGTCCATCGGTGGTTCCAAGTTATTGCTTTCTAAGATCGTCGTGGACGAATTTCGTCATCAAATTTAACTCACGCTCGGTCAGTTGGTCGCGGAACGGCGTCATACCGTTGCCGCCTGCGGAAATCTGCTTGTAGATCTCGTTTTCCGTCTTAAATTTGAATTCGCCCTCGCGGAGGCTCGGCACGATGGTGCCGTCGTCGAGCGTTTTGCCGTCACCCTCGGGAGCGTGGCAAATAGCACAGTTCTGACGGAACAGCGATGCCTCGTATGCTTTGCTGTCGGCAATGACGTAGCGCGCGGGTTTTGAACTGAAGCAGGAAATTAAGCCAAAGATCTGAAAAATTAGTACCAGAATTAGTTTGGCACGAAACATGTCTATTCGTTAATATATTAAGTTTTACGCAAAGACGCGAAGAATGCAAAGGTTGTTTCATTTCACCTCACACGAGTGAAACGACCTGAAACAGATTATTGAAATTCCTCTTTCAGCGCTCGTTTGAATATCTTGCCAGTGTTGCCTATCGGTAATTCCTTGCGAAATTCTACGTGCCTCGGATACTTGTTAGCGGCAATTTGTAATTTGCACCATTTGATAAATTCTTCTCGCGTTAGTGTGTGTCCGTGTTTTAGAACGAGAAAAGCTTTGACTTCCTCACCAAGCCTGACGTCAGGTATACCGATCACGGCGCACAATGAAATTGCCGGGTGCGTGATGATGACCTCTTCGAGTTGGCGCGGATAGACGTTGTAACCGCCGCGAAGTATCAGGTCTTTTTTTCGGTCAACGATCGCGAGATAACCTTCCGAGTCCATTTGGCCGATGTCGCCCGTGTGAAACCAACCACTCCGGAATGCTTCGGCGGTCGCTTCGGGGCGTTTATAATAGCCTTTCATGACGTTGGTGCCGCGAATAACCACCTCGCCGCGTGTTCCGCGAGGCACCTCGATGTCGTTGTCGTCAAAGCACCTGACGTCTACTCCAAAGATCGCCTGGCCGACCGTTCCCGGTTTCGAAGGTCTCTCAAAATGGTTGAATGTCGCCAGCGGCGAGGTTTCTGACAAGCCGTAGCCTTCCATTACGCGGACACCGAATCTCTCTTGAAATTCGAGCATAACCTCGACCGGCATCGGCGCACCGCCGGACGTACATACCTTCATATTGTCGGCGATGTGGCTGATGTCATAACCAGTTTCGTCGACATGTTTGAGAAGCGACCAAAACATGGTCGGCACACCAACCCAGAAATTAACCTTCTCAGCGACCATCGCGTCGAGAGCTGCCCGCGCGTCGAAACGTGGTAGTAAAACGACCCGATTTCCACCGTACAGATTCGTATTCATCTGGACGGTTTGTCCGGTCGTGTGAAAGAGCGGCAGCGTTATCAGGACGGTTTTTTGCTTACCGTCCGTGAAATTGAGAACCGGCAGATGGATATTCCATCCCGTAACAACATTTGACCAGAGATTGAGGTGCGTGAGCTCCGCACCCTTCGGCTGGCCAGTCGTTCCCGACGTGTATAGGATTGCACAGGTATCGTCCGGCCGCGTCGGAAAATTTTCGAATTCCTCAGATTTGTCGAATGTTATCTGCGTCAGCGTTTTATGTTGGGCAAGCGGCGACGGGCCCATCAAATCCGATGTCATCACGACGAGATGTTCGCAGCCGTCAACCTTATCGAACGCCGTCTTGGTCGACTGGAGCATCGGCAGTTCCGAGGTCCCCTCGAATACAAATACAGCCTTGGCATCGGAATCTCGAAGGTGGTATTCGATCTCACGCGGCGTGAAAAGTACACAGATCGGCACGACGACGGCGCCGGTTTTCATAATGCCGTAATAAACGACCGGAAAGTAGGGCAGATTTGTGCAGTTGAGAGCGACCTTGTCGCCGTGTCCGATGCCCATCTCGATGAGGGCATTGGCGACGCGGTTTGATAATTTGTCTAATTCACCGTAGGTTAGGCGAACATTTTCCCAGACAATGGCTTCTTTTTCAGGCGCGAGACGCGCGTGATGCGAGATTATCGAGGCCAGATTTAGAGTTGTGGCGCTGCTTTCCATAACTATGAAAATCGCGGAGATTGAGTCTGATTTAATTCGATTTGCGAAACGAGCAATTATACAACACTTTGCGCCCGAAAATTGATAGTTGGTACCGACGAAATTTCGTCATCCACGCTCTGGATCGAATGCACCCTGAATTCGTCACGCTGCTTGGGAAAATCGGTACGAAAATGTCCGCCGCGCGACTCTTCGCGCCAAAGTGCGGCGTTTGCAACGAGCTTTGCGAGTGTGACGAAATTTCGCGACGACGTACTCAGATTTCCCGACGCGATCTGATCGAATTCTCTCGAGGCCCGAACCAGCGAATCGCGGTCGCGAAGTATGCCGACACGCTCCCACATGACACGTTTGATACGCTTTTTTACGGCGGTGGAAATTCCAGATTCCAGATTCCAGATTCCGGACTGCGGTTTCGTCAATTCGAAATTTGAAATTTGAAATTTGGAATTGTCGGTGACCGCTGCTTCGCCTGCCCGCGCTCCGAAAACGAGACCTTCGAGCAGGGAATTCGACGCAAGGCGATTGGCTCCGTGAACGCCCGTGCAGGCAACCTCGCCAGCGGCGTATAAACCAGCGAGCGTGCTGCGTCCCCACAGATCGGTGCGGATGCCGCCCATGCAGTAATGCGACGCCGGCGAGACAGGCAACAGGTCCCTCGCGATGTCGAGGCCGTAATATTTGCAGGTTTCGTAGATCTTGGGAAAGCGTTCCTTAAGAAAAGCTTCGTCCAAAGCGGTCATGTCTAGAAATACGGTTCGCGTTCCGGTGCGGCGCATTTCCGAGACGACCGAGCGCGAAACGATGTCGCGCGGAGCAAGTTCGGCCCGCTCATCATATCGCGGCATAAAACGCTCGCCGTATTTATTTTTGAGGACGCCGCCCTCGCCGCGCATGGCCTCGGAAAGAAGAAATCTAGGAGCATTTTCAAGATTGAGCGCCGTTGGATGAAACTGCACGAATTCCATATCCGCCATCTCTGCACCCGCAAAATACGCCATCGCCATTCCGTCGCCGGTCGCGACCGGCGGATTTGTCGAATGCAGATAAAGCTGACCCGCACCGCCCGTACACATGATGACGGCCTTTGCAAAAATCTCACGCGGCGCCCGCAAAATAGGATCGAGAAACCGCACGCCGAGGCATCGACCGTCGGAGACAATAAGGCTTTCGGTATTGGCAAACGGCGTTAGATTTATCGTTTTTTCCGCACTTGCACGAGCGATCAGAGAACGGACGAGTTCCGCTCCGGTCGAATCGCCGTGCGCGTGCAGTATTCGCCGCCGCGAATGGGCGGCCTCTTGCGTAAAAACAAGCTTTCCGCCCTCACGGTCAAACTCAGTTCCCCAATCGATTAGCTGTTTTATGTATTTTGTGCCTTCGGTAACCAGCGTCTCGACCGCTTGGGGATCGCATAAACCGGCACCGGCGATAAGCGTATCACCCTCGTGCAATTCCGCATTGTCATCGTCCGACAGCACAACGGCAACGCCGCCCTGTGCATACTCAGTATTTGATTCGCTCGCCTTATCTTTCGTGAGAACCGTAACATTCGCCCCGCTACCAGCAAGCTCAATCGCCGCCCGAAGTCCGGCCACGCCGCTGCCGATGACGATAAAGTCCGTTTCCAAAGACACTAACGAAAATGTAACAAATTAGAGACAATCAAGCGACTCGAAACCGAAACGCAGATCTAAAAGCCAGTTGTGGGATTGAAAATGCGGGACTTATTATTGTGAAAAAAGAAGGGAGATGTCGCTGGAACTATCTCGACGGTGTTCCGATCAGAGAAATGTATGAGCGATGAATCAATCAGTATGCGTCACCATCGGTCGAGATATTGACGCGGCTCAAAGAGAATCTCGATCCCGGCCGCGGCTAGGGTAGAACTAGTTTTCTGATTTGTCTCGGGTCAACGTCGGTTTGTCAAAATTTTGAAGCGTTCGCCAGAAAATTATCAGACTTCCGTCGGTATCTTTTCGAACGATCGAAAGAGCGACTAGCTTATCCGCTTGATCAAAAGTTATTGCCCGAAGAACGTATGTGTGACCGACAATTGCTTTGGCTCGGCTACTGAGAATTCCGAACTCAGTTTCGTATTTGTATGCCTTTGCCTGCTCCTTTCGCACCTCCGACAGGTTAGCAGGCGGCTGGTAATTTAGAAGAAATGCCACCTCAGGCGTCTCAAGGCTCAATGCGGACGGTGACAGAGTACCTAGATCGGCTATGAAACCATAATCGGCGCCGGCGAATCCGACCGAAAGGCTGTTCTGTTCAAGTCCGATCTGTGCGATCTTCTGATAATCATGCGAACCGGTTGTGAATGAGAAATATGAACCACCGCCTTGGATGATCATCTTCCGATCGAAATTTTCGCGGGGCATTAGTCGAATGGCCTCAAGACCTTCAGAGGCGGCCTGTCGCGTATCCAGTGCTGACGGCAATAAGAATTCGTCCTCGAGCACACGAATCTGAGCATTCAAGTCGGCGATCTGTCGAAATTTTTGATCGCGTGAAACTTCCTGCGTGACAACATTGGCGGATAGAAAAAGTGAGAAAAGGATCGTGAGAATTAACTTCATTTTTTACTCCTCGGGGAAAGAGAAAAGCACTCTGGAGAGATTGTTTTCACAACCTTACCAGAGTGCTTTTTAAGAATCAAGAAAATTCTTTTTTACGGAATCTTCAATTCCTGTCCCGGATGGATCATATCCGGATTGCTGATGGTGTCGCGGTTAGCGTCGAAAATTGCTTTCCAACTGACACCATATTTTGCACCGATCTTGCTCAGGCTGTCGCCCGATTCGACCGTGTAGGTATTGGCTCCGCCGGCGGCGTCGCCAGACCCGGTGGTGATGTTCAGGATCAGGTCCCCCGAACGGTATTCAGGGTCGAGTTCCTCGTATTTGGCCCAGAGTGCGGCTTTGGCTTCATCGCTTGGAGCGGTTCCGTCAATGTGAAGCACACTGTCGTCGCCGCTCAGTTCATAAGTTGTACCATTCTCATTGGCGAGATCAAGGATCGCTTGATATTTTTCTTGTAAAGACATATTTCCTCCTGTATCCGCCTATTTGACGGTCAACTTGTTTTCGACTTTCTTGGGCTTCGTTTCCTGGGCCGCAGCCATGACTTCCGCCAATTTAGCCTTCTCAACAGTACCTGTCAAAGTGATCACACCATCGGCGACCGACACGGTAATTCCGGTGATATTCTTCTTCTTCAAGGCTTCGTTCACGGAGCCTTCAAGCATCTTGTCGGGTGACGGCGGCGGGGGCGGCGGAAGCGCTTTGAGCGTACAGCTATTGGTCACGGATTTAATTCCATCGACCGACTTCACCGACGCCTCGGCCTTGCTCTTTACCGTAATATCCGCGACTTCGCCTGTCAGCGTGGCAACACCGTCCTTAACCGCAACGGTGACGCCGGTGACTTTATCGGCCGTTAACTTATCGGAGGCCGCCTTTGTCAGGTCGGCATCGCTCTTGCCGCACGCGCTCATAAATAAAGCGACGGTGAGCATTAAAATTGTCAAAAATTTACCTTTCATTTTTCCTCCCGAAAAATTCTGTTTATTATAAAAGATCGATGAACGCAAATATTCGTGAATATTTGCGATACCAAACACAAGATCCGTAACCGAAAACTCTCCAGCCCAACCGGATAATTTAGTGAGTTAATTCTGATGCAAAATCTAAGTTTTCGCAAAGGCGCAAAAGGGGATTATGAGAAAACTTCGTCCGCAATCTGCTTTGCCACATCGTAAGAAGTATAGTCCGACCGGACGATAAAATGCCAATCGGCGAGGCAGTAGATCGTTTGACGCTCTTCGAATAAAAGGCGCGTTGCTTCCTTGTTTCTCGCCAAGGGCCGATCTTTGCGCGAATAGGTAATATTTAACCAGCAATGCTCGAATGTAGACTCAAGCCAAACGCTGGTAAAGCCGTGTGCCTTAAGTAGATCCCGGTTTGCGGGCACGGTCCACGCGCCGCCGCCCAGCGACAGTATTCGGGCGTCTTTTTCCGTCAGTACGCGCTCCAAATTTTGGGATTCAAGGGTACGATAAAACTCAATACCGTCCTTATCGATAATTTGCGCAACGATCCGCCCATCGCTTTCCTCGATACATTTATCCAGATCAATCCAGCGGGCTTTGAGTACGTGCGCCAGGTGACGGGCAACGCTCGATTTCCCGACGCCCATAAAACCTGTCAAAGCGATTTTTATATCCTTGTTCATTTAAGAAATCTTGCCGGCGAAATACGCGAAAAAAGAAACTGACAACCATTTGGGGGGGGGGCATTATGCTAAGTGGGACATAAGATTGCTTTCATTTTAGCGTACTTTCACGTGTTTCGCGGGCGATCTTATTACCGTACGACAGATGCCAGCGTTTCAAAAAATCCAGGGAAGGAAACATCGGCACTTTCGGCGCCGTGGATTTCGGTTTCGCCCTCAGCCAGCAGTCCCGCGACCGCAAAGGCCATCGCAATGCGGTGGTCGCCGAACGAATCGATGACGGCTCCGTTGAGTTCCGTGCGTTCGACCTTAAGGCCGTCGGGGAATTCGATCACGCTTGCACCCATCCGTCGTAGATTTTCAACGATCGAAGAAATACGATCAGATTCCTTTACCCGAAGTTCGGAGGCATCGCGTATCTCGATGCCTCCGTCTATCTGTGTTCCAAAAACAGCAAGGATCGGGATTTCGTCAATAATATTTGCGATCGTGCTGCCATTCACGAGGTTAGGCTCCGTACGGCTCCGGCGAGCAATTCCGCCTCGAACACGGATGGTGGCGACAGGTTCGTTGCATATCGTATCCAGCGTCTCCAAATGCACGTCGGCATTCAGATCTTTGAGAATTTCAAATATAGCCGACCGGCTCGAGTTAAATCCAATATTTGGGAGCGTAATGTCCGACCCATCCAAACACGATGCGGCGACCATAAAAAACGCCGCCGATGAGATGTCAGATGGAATGACGATGTCCCGTGCCGTAAGAGTTGCGTGCCCCGGCACCGTTATACACAAGCCTTCGACCAGTTTCCTCACTTTTACGTCGACTCCAAACCACCGCAGCATTCGCTCTGTATGATCACGGGTTTGAACCCGTTCGATGACGGACGTCTCGCCATCCGCGTTGAGCCCGGCAAGTAAAACGCAGGATTTTATTTGTGCCGATGCGACCGGCGGCTGATATTCAATGGCCCGTAAAGGTTGCTTGCCCGAAATGGTAAGCGGAGCCATTCCTTCATTAGAATCGATGACAGCACCCATTTTCGAAAGCGGTTCAATGACCCGCTTCATCGGCCTTTTACTAAGCGATTCGTCGCCGACGAGCACCGTTTTAAAACTCTGTCCGGCCAGTACTCCGGCAAGCAGACGCATAGTTGTGCCGCTATTTCCGCAATCCAGCGGCTCCCATGGCGGTATGAAACCGCTTTTGCCACGGCCTTTAACGACCAAGTTATTGTTATCCTGTACGAACTTGACTCCCAATGCATCGAGGCATGAAACGCTCGACGCGCAATCCGCGCTCGTTGCAAAATTGCCTATTCGCGTTTCACCATCGGCCATGGCCGCAATAATCGCGGCTCGATGCGATATCGACTTGTCACCGGGCAACATGATAGTTCCGCGCAAATAACGTGCGGGTAATATCTTCATATTTAGATTTTAGACCGAATCCGCTACATTTGTCTTGACAGCAAGCGGTCTAAACCTATAACTTACAGAACATATATTGTGTCTGAGATACGTGAGATCAAGTTACCCAGCCGCATCGAATCGGTAGACAAAGCGGCAATAGAAGCGGACGACTTTGCCAAGAGCCGTGGCTTTGGTGACGATTTCGTATCGGCGATAGACCTCGCCATTCGCGAATCCGTGGCCAATGCAATCAAGCATGGCAATAAATTTGACGAAACAAAGAAGGTTGAGGTTACGTTCGCTGATTCGTCGGACGGTTTTGAAATTACCGTTAGGGATTACGGAGATGGATTCGCCGTTGACGAGATTGCCGATCCAACTAACCCGGAAAATCTACTAAAAGCAAACGGTCGCGGGATCCTGTTTATGAACTCATTTATGGATGAAGTCAGATGGTCGAATCACGTCGAAGGTGGAACGGTCGTCAAAATGTTGAAAAAGCGATAATAACCTTTTGGTGTTTGGACTTTTCTATCGAAATTGGTCTAAAATCGGGTATCGCAAATAATAAAAATACGAGGAGATAATAATGGCTGATATTACAATTACGGAACGCCAAGCGGGCGATGTCACAATTCTGGATCTGGCTGGCAAGGTGACGATAGGCGAAGGCAGTGTCGCCTTGCGAACAACGATCCGCCGCCTACTCGGTGAAGGCAAAAATAAGATCCTGCTCAATCTTGCCAGCGTAGGCTACATTGATTCAAGCGGCATCGGGGAACTTGTCTCAAGTTTTACGGCTGTAAAGAAGGAAGGCGGGATCTTGAAGCTTTTGAAATTGACGCAAAAGATCCAGGATCTCCTTGCGATCACCAAGCTCCTGACCGTGTTCGACGTTTATGACGAGGAAGGTGAAGCGCTAAGCAGCTATAACTAAGGCGCTAGAATATTTAGAATTTCGCCGGGGAATGCAAAAAAGGGTAAGGGAAAGCGAGTTGTTCCTTTATCCTTTTTACTTTTGCCGGAGGTTTGAATACATCCTTAAGCTGACCAACCTCATCTTGTAAAAAGACAAAGATATTAGATTGCAGCAGTTTTTTAATGAATAAAGTTTTTCTATTTATCATCTTGGCAGTTCTCGTCGCCGGCGCAGCGGGACAGACTCGATCACCCGGGTTCGACCTTTCGAATTACGGCGTGCGGATCGAACCGGATAAGAGGCTGATCGTTGTACTCGCGGCCCTCGAGATGGCAACGTCCAAAACTGCCGCCGGTGTAGACGAAAAACTCATCAAAACGCCTCTTTCTGAAATGGGATCAAAGTTTAGAGAGCAGTTGGTTCAGGATAACGCCAGTATACCGGAAGATCTTCGGCGGCGGATATCAACGTTTGTGATCCAATATAAAAATCGGAATCCAAAAGCGACCGACGCCGAAATTGTCACGCCGTTTATCTCTATGGCGTACACGTTAACGCCGCTGCCGGAGCTCGGCGACCCTTTGGTAACGAGCGATTTGCCGGGCAACTTGCTGGACGTGCTGGACTTTGCCCCCCTGGCTCGTGAGTTTTATCGCCGTTCGCTGATCCGCTCAAAACTTGACGATTACGTTAAAGATTCCCGCGCTTTAGCTGACGGGGCGTTGCGGGGATCGACCCGCGATATGGTCAGCGAAATGCTCGACTATTTACATACGCGTCCACAGCTAATATTTTCCGAGCGGGTTAAAGTCGAGACTCGAATGGGAACCAGTAAAACGCAAACGCTTACAAAAATCGAGACCCGCGAACATGATCGCCATTTTTATGTCGTACCGGAGTTTTTGGCCCCCAAAGGGAACGTCAACTTTTTGAATATCCGCGATGATTACTATGTAATTATCCCGCCGGACGCTGTCCTCAGTAATTCTCAGGGACGCAGAGCCTTTCTTCAGTTTGTCGTCGATCCGGTCTTATTGAGCAATTCCAAGGAAATGACGGCGATCCGCGATTGGGCGAAACCCGTTTTGGACGAGCTTCGAAAATCCGATCCAAAAATATCACCGGATATTTTTCTTGCGCTTTCGCATTCTCTGGTTGCCGCAGTGGATGTGAGAGAGGCGGAATATTACAAGATCCGTATCGCGACCGAACAGGCGAGACAGAAAATAGCGCAACTAAAAACCGAGGACGAAAAACTCGCCTTTGCCAAAGACCTCAATAATTTTATTAGATCTCTTGACGATGAGGCCGCTGTGCAATTATACGAGGATTACACAAAAGGCTCGGTACTCTCGTTCTATTTTGCCGAGCAATTGAAAGGCGTCGAAGACTCGGGCTTTGATATCGCCTCGTCGCTGCGTGAAATGATTGCTACATTCGATCCGGCAAAAGAGACCAATCGCGTAACCGGATCTGCCGAGGCTCGAAAGCGGGCCCTGGCTGCGCATCCCGATATGGGCCGTTTCATCGCCGAAAATCCTGTCACGACCCGCTTGCTGGCGATTCAGAAATTGATCGACGCCAAAGATCTTGTAAGAGCGAACACGGAGCTAAAACAGCTTTTGGAGCAAAATCCGTCCGAGCCGAGGGTCTACTACAACATCGGCCGCGTCGCCGGATTGGCAGCAGTTGGGGTCGAGGATCGGGATGTTCAAGCCCAGAAGCTGCTCGATGCCAAGGTTGCTTATACAAATGTTCTAAAGACGGCGACATCCGAAACTGATAAGGCATTGCTTTCGCTAACCTATGTCGCACTGGCCCGAATATACGAATTCTATGGCAATGAGGCGTATGCGATCAAACTTTACGACGAAGCTATCAAACTCGACGACGTTACCGGCGGCGGTTTTCAAGAAGCCAGGGCCGGCAAACAGCGCCTGATCCAACCGCGTCAACCATAAACGGTTGTAATTCCACATTTATTCTAAATTCTGATACCGTCTAAATAATGTCATCTAAAGGCTTTCGAAGTGGGTATGTGGCGCTCATCGGCCGTCCAAATGCCGGTAAATCTACGCTTTTAAATCGTCTGGTCGGCGAAAAGATCGCTGCGGTTTCTAACAAGCCGCAAACTACGCGACATCGTATTAAGGGTATCGTTACTCGCGAAGACGGCCAGATCGTGTTCATAGATACACCGGGCGTACATAAGCCGGGACATCTGTTGAACCGCCGGATGATGTCCGCTGTTCACGATGCCATTCTGTCGGTCGACCTGATCGTGCTGATGCGTGACGCCAGCGTCTCAACCGGGAACGGCGACCGTTTTGTATTCGAATTAGTAAAACAGGCCGAAAAGCCGAGTCTTTTGGTTCTCAATAAAATAGACAAACTCCGCGATAAGGGCGCCTTGCTTCCACTGATCGAAGGTTACTCGGCCGAATTCGATTTTGCCGAGATCGTGCCGGTCTCAGCACTCAAAGGCGACGCCATCGATAATCTACTCGATCAGATAGTTAAGCATTTGCCGTCCGGGGAACCTATCTTTTCGGCAGATGAGATGACCGATCAATCGACGCGAAATATCGCGGCCGAGATGGTCAGGGAAAAGATCCTGGCAACCACGGGCGAAGAGATACCGTACGTTACGGCGGTGGTGACTGAGGTTTTCGATGAGACGGATCCAAAAATCGTCAAAATATACTGTGCCATCTACGTTGAACGCTCTTCTCAAAAAAAGATCATTATCGGCAAACAAGGCTCACGCATAAAGGACGTCGGTACTAAAGCGCGTGTAGACATTGAGAAACTTTTGGGCAAAAAAGTGTTTCTAAAGCTCTTCGTCAAGGTCGTAGAGGATTGGCGTAATCGCGAACGAGATCTGGACGAGATCGGAATAAGAGAATGACGTTAAAGACAATATTGCTGTTGATAATCTCAAACGTCTTTATGACGTTTGCGTGGTATGGGCATCTAAAATACAAGGAAAGTCCGATCTGGCTCGCGATAATATTGAGTTGGGGAGTCGCTCTCTTCGAATACAGCTTTCAAGTTCCGGCTAATCGTATGGGGTCTGAGGTGATGAGCCTAACCCAATTAAAGATATTGCAGGAGGCGATCACATTGGTCGTATTTACCATCATAGCGTATCTGGTTTTTGGCGAAACTCTGAAATGGAATAATCTTGTCTCATATGCTCTCCTTGTCGGCGCCGTTTACTTTGCCTTTCTGAACTAATGCTTGAAACTAAAGTAAAAAAATGGTTAGCGATTGATGTCGTGGCCGGAGCCGACGCGGCCGACGCGGTGGAATACGCATTGAACTCGCTTGACGCACTCGGCACCGAGATCGACTATATGCGAAACCCAGCCGGTGAAAATTTGAAAGTTACAGGCTATTTCCACAAGTTACCCGATACAACGCTTTTAGGTCACGAGATCGATGTCGGTTTAAAGATATATGGACTGCCGCCGCAATCGATCTATACTGTCACCACTCGCGAGGTGCGGGATGCTGACTGGCTCGCGGAATGGAAGCGGCATTGGAAGCCGACACAGATCGGGAAATTCATCATAGCTCCGCCGTGGTCGGAGGTTGAGAAAAGTGACAAGATCGTCATTCGTATTGAGCCGAACATGGCATTCGGAACGGGAACGCATGAAACGACACAGCTCTGTTTGAAAGCCATCGGCGAAAATTGCCGCGACGGCCGGTCGTTTTTGGATGTTGGAACTGGAACCGGTATTTTGGCGATCGCGGCCGCCAAACTATCGAAAACGTCTTCTATAACGGCATGTGACACGGACGCCGATGCGGTAAAGATCGCCAAGGACAATGCAATAGCAAACGGCGTCGGTGATCGGATTGAGTTCTGCGACGGTTCGATCTCGGATTCAACGCCGGTATTCGATTTTGTCTGCGCAAATCTGACGATTGATGTGATCTTGCCGATCCTGCCTATCCTGCTCGAAAAGTCGAGGTCGGTGCTTTTGCTTTCCGGCATTCTTGACCTACAGGAAAAGCTGATCGTCGATGCCCTTTTGAATTTTCAAAGAACAGATTTCGCTATCGACCAGTCGGGCGAGTGGATATCCGTTTTAGTCCGGCCTAGATAGGCTTTTTTAATGGAACCGCAATCGGAATATCGCCGTCGTCCGTGATGGTGACAAGCGGCGTTCTGGGTTTTGGCTTCGCACGCATTCCGCCTATTTTTAGCACCGGCGGGCCACCTTTCGGCATGGTAAGGACGGTCGGTGCAAGCGATTCGTTTCGTTTCAGAATTGTCCCACCGCGTCCGCCGATCCAAACGCGATTACTGCCGCGAAAGACTACGGCCTGGAGCACTTTGCTTGTAATATTTGGCTGGACGGCCCACGTCTTCGCTCCGTCCTCGGTGACTAAAACCGTGCCTAATTCTCCGACGGCGATCGCTCCATTCGGCCCAAATGCCTGAACCGCGAACAGATTAAATTGCGTGGCTGATTCCTGATCCTGCCAGGTCGCTCCGCCATCGGTCGTTCGCAATGTAATCCCGCCCGCCCCGACCGCAAATCCATTTTTGTCGTCAAAAAAACTCAGTGCGTAGAGATTTTCGCGCACATTAGTCTTTACCTTTTCCCATGTAACAGCTCCGTCGTTGGTTTTCAATATCATGCCTTTGTCACCGACGGCAATGCCCCGTTTGTCATCGAAAAACTTTACATCCTCGAGCCAGAGCCGCGTTCCGGCGTTGCATCGCTGCCAATACGCTCCGCCCGAGTCGCTTCGGATGATCGTGCCGTTAGCTCCGACGGCAAAGCCAATTTTATCGGAAATAAAGCTGACCGATAATAGATCTTCGGTGATATTCGAAATGCCTTTGCCCCAGCTCGCACCTCCATTGATCGTTCTCAGGACCGTCCCGCCGTCGCCAACTACCCAGCCTTTTTGTCCGTCGATAAAAAAGGTCGAGTTGAGATTTGCCAGCGTGTCCGTAAAAACGGGAATCCATTCGCGGCCCCCGTCATTGGTGAGCCAGATTTTTCCGTGCGATCCGACCGCTACGCCGATCTCGTCATTTAGAAATGCCAGATCGTTGACGTCCTCGCGACCGCCTTCGCTCAGACGCTGCCAGCTAAAGCCTCCGTCGTCGGTACGTAGGATCAAGCCGTTTTCGCCGACGGCCCAGCCCGTAAATTTATCGGCGTAATAGACGCTTACGAGTTTCGGATTTGTCCTTACGTTGAATGGAAGCCAGCTCCTGCCGCCGTCGCCTGTGAGCCAGATCATCCCGTTCGAATCGGTCATCGAGCCATTCGCCGCATCGGCAAATGAGATTGAGAGCAGGTCGGCGCGGCTAAAAATATTGACGCGCGACCATGTCTGACCGGCGTCTTCGCTTCGGGCTACACATCCATCGTATCCGGCGGCTACGATCGTCGTCGAAGACAAGAATACCGGGTCGGAAACGATCGTATCGCCACAGGGACCGGACATTTTCCAAGTTTCGCCGCCATCTGTCGTAGTTATGACGACACCACCGACGCCAACTGCTACCGCGTGCAGTTCATCGAAAGCGTCTATGTTTAAAAGCTGTGCGGACGTTCCGGAATTTTGTGCTTTCCATTTCAGTCCGCCATCAATTGTCTTTAGAATACGGCCGTAGGTGCCGGTGATCCATCCGGTTTTGAGCTCGGCACCGGCGAATTTGATGCTGTAAAGGTGGTCGCGGGTTTCGACCGCTATCTGCTTCCATTCCTTGCCGCCATTTATAGTTGACAGTACCGTGCCGCGCGAACCTACAACAAAAACATTATTCATGTCTCGCGCAAAAACCGCCGAAAATGTTACGTCAAAAGGCGGGGTCTGCTTGACCCAATTAAATCCGCCATCAACCGTTCGAATGATCGTGCCATCCGATCCGACCGCAAAGCCAGTTTCTTTGTCCGGTGCAAAGTGGATCGAATATAGCGGATTGCCCTGCGGCAAAGGATTTTGCCACGTCCAGCCGAGGGCGCTTCGTTGGGCAAATACAGAACTGCCGCAAAAAAGCGCAAAAAGCGCAAAAACAGAAATAATTATTCTATGTAGCCTGATCTGCATTAACTTAATTCTTATTTTGCGTCTTTTGTACTTTTTTTACGGCTAGTTAAATCTCTAGAACGCCGATCCCGGCCGCCGCTTCGTCAAGCAAAGCCGTGTCAACATAGCCAAGTTCCGCCAATTTTCGGGCCATCGTATCGGCGACTTCCTGTACGGCGTGGCCGTTGTGGCCCTTAACCCATTTCCATGTTATATGATGCTTTTTCGCCGCGTTATCGAGCCGTTTCCACCATTCGTGATTAGTTTTTCGTTTCCACGTGCCGCCCATAGTTTCAACCACATATCGCGAATCGGACATCACCGTGACCGTGCATGGCTCATTAAGATTTTCAAGGCCGACCGTCGCCGCCGCGATCTCGGCCTGTTGGTTGGTCGCGTTACCGAGATATTCGCCGACCGCTTTCCAAATGCCCTTAAATCCGAGCACTGCAACCGCCGCGGCACGCGTTACGCCCCGGCCGTTGCCGAGGCTCGATCCGTCGCACACAATCGTGACATGTTTCATAATTAACGGCCTACCGATATGTGATTATCGACAAAATTATCGAATGTTTCGTCATGCGAGATAACAAATAGCTGGTCAAAATGCGTGATCCGACTGATCTGCATCGCCAGATTTTCGCGGCGTTCGGCGTCCATATTGGTAGTTGGCTCATCGAAAAAGGCTACGCGAATGTCGGTCAACTGTTTCAATAGAGCGAGCCGCACCGACAATGCCGCCGCCATCTGCTCGCCGCCCGAAAGGCTGGCGAAGGGCCGCTCGAATCCGTCCGCTTCAAGCATTATCGCGTAATCCTCGCCCCATCTAAGCGTGAGCTCGGCGTTTCCGGTTATCTCGCGAAACATCTGGTTTGCCTCTAGCGAAACGTGGTAAACGTAATTACGTGCGACGCGCGGAGCCGCCTCTTTCAGCGTATCGCGAATAAAATTCGTTGCTTCGGCGACCTTTTCAAGCCGCTCTTTTCCCTTGAATTCCGCCGACATCGACCGTCTGATCTCGGCAAATCGTTTCATCTCGGCGGCAAGCTGCGCTTCACGACGCTTTGATGCCTCAAAAGTCGCTCGCGTTTCGGCATGATGTTTTTCCGATTCGTGCAATGCGGTTTTTTCGGCTACATGCAGGGCATTATTATAACCGGCACGGATCAGATCTTTGTGCTCGTCCAGGTCTTCGGTCAGAATACGCCGGTCAGTTTCCAATCGTTCGAGATTGCTCTCGATAATTGTGACGCTTTCGCGAAGCTCAGCCTCGCGCGAGTTTTCGTTTTCGAGAAACCGAATACGCGATCTCGGGTCGCCGAGCGAGCGAAGTTTTGCATCAATCTGCGCCAATTGATTTTCGAGATCGGTGAGGCCTGCAATCCGGCTTTCCAGTTCTTGCCGTTCGGACGTGAGATGCGTCCCCTCGGTTTTTAATTCCTCTTCACGCTGTCGCAAGCTGTCAAGAACTGAGACAAAACGCTCGGCCTCGCGGGCATTTTTTAGAACTACGGCGACCGATATTTTCTCCGTCTCGAGCGTGCCGATCTGCTCTTTCAATCCGGAAAACTGACTGGAAACGAATGCTTCGAGCGTTTCTCCCGGCTTTAGGTTGAGACATTTTTGCGAAAGTATCGGGCAAAGGCCGTTTTTTATCTCACTCTGAAATTTCTCGTCGCGTTCGAGACTGGCCTTGAGGCCGGCGATTTGCCCGATCAATTCGGCGTCGCGTTTTTCGATGCCTTTAACTTCTCCGGCTCCTTTTATCTTTTCCTCGGCGTCCCTTAACTGGGTCAAATTTGCCTTATAGCTCGCCCGCAGCCGCTCAACACGCTGGTCGAGAGCCTTTATCTGATTCTCAACCGCTCTTGCTACAGCGATCGTTTCCCGGAGTTTGGTTATCTCGCACTCGAGTTTTTCCTGCTCCAGGGCTTTCGGTTTCAGCGTTTCGATCTCGTGATGCGCCTTTCGGATATTTTCGATACTTTCCCGCACCCGTTTCTGCTCGGCTTTTACACTGACAATTGCGTTCTCAATTTGCTCGGCCTCGTCGAGTTTGGCAACTACCCTACGCTTTTCAGCGATTTCTTTTTCGAGGATTTCTATGTCGTTCGCCAGTTTTTGCGTTTGCTCTAGATAGCTTTTGTGTTCTTCCTCGACGAAATCAGACCGCGTGAGTTCACCCTCCGCTCGTGCAATGTCCTCGCGAATCCCGCCGATTGACGTTTCAAGAAATCTCGACGTTTCACGCAGCTTTTCTGCGGCCTGTCGGTACTCTTCGACCTTGAGCAGCCTGTCAAACGCGACCTTGCGCTCAGTGGCTCCATCCAGAAAGATCGCGGTGAATGTGCCTTGCGGCACACCGATCGCCTGCTTGAAGAGCGATTTGAGATCGGTGCCGGGTTCGAGGCCGAGGTGCTGCCATAGGAAACGGAAAACCTCTTCTTTTTTATCGGCCAGACGATTATTTTTAATCGGAATCCAACGCCTATCTTTGTCAATGAATTCCGTAACTAAGCGGGTATCGTAAACAAAATACTGAACTCCAGTATCGCGATATACGCTATACATACGATTATCTAATCCGCTTTCAAAAGTTACTCGTACTCTACCAATGTCGCCGCCGCGGCTAACAAAATCCTCTTTTTTGTAGTCAAGCAGATCAAACAGCGTCCATGCGATGGCCTCGATGATCGTGGTTTTACCCGCGCCGTTCTCGCCGGTGATGGCGGTGGTGCCTTTTTCAAATTCGAAGGTTGCGGCGGCGTGAGATTTGATATTCTCAAGCTCGATCTTTGAGATGTGCATCGCGATTTTAAGTTTAGAATAAATCCATTGAAACAAAAATATTTGAACACGGATTTAGCGGATCGGACTGATCAACTCGGACAAATCTACTAAAAAACCGTTTCATCCGCCCAATCTGTTTAATCCGCGTTCAAAAAAAGCGTCCGTTCTCACTCTCTGTGATTTTGAAAGACCTTTAAAATCGGCGACAATTTGGCTATGAAGATCGAACCCGGAGACATCGTAGTTGCCGTTCTGCACACGCCTCGTGAAAAACTGCTCGGAATATTGGATGAGGTGAATCAGGCCGGCGTCGGCCTGCGGTCGATCGACCTCGGGTATTTTGACGATTGGTGCCGGTCGATCGCGGCAGGTGAGCCGCATTTGCCGATGACGGACTACTTTTTTCCGATGTGGCGTGTCGAGCGGATCAGCCGCGATGAGAGCGGCGGCGAGATTCCGTCGATGTCAGAGCAGTTTGAAACGCGAACCGGTAAAAAGCTTGCGGATCAATAAAATCGGGCTGATTAACGTTTTTTGATCAGGATACTGCCGCTATTTGAGGTGAGCTTCATCGTCCCGCCGTCTTTTCTAGTCATGCCGATCAGTCTGCTCTGACATTATGTCCACAGGAATGTCGGACCGCGAAAGCCTGAATTATGACAAGAATAAACTTAAAACTCGATTATTTTGAATCGCTGGAGCATGTCGGGTGATAAGGCGCCGGACGCGTTTGCGGTCACGAGAAATCGATGGCTGTCATCCGATCCATTGAGCACATTCTCAAGGCCCAATTCAAGTTCTGACAAAGTCTCACCGGAGACGGCGGTCGGTTCGGCAAGGGCGAGACGCTTTAGCGATTCGTAGAGGTGTGGGCGGCCGTGCCCAAATGCGCCGGCCTCACCCGCAATTACGAGCTGAAGGTCCGCATTTTCATCGGCGAATCGCGATAGAATCGATGCCGCGAGACTCGCTCCGGCCTCAAATTGTTCGGACGCAACGACAGGCTTACCACCTTGTTCGGCCGCTAACTTTTCACGAAGCGAAAGAGCTTTTTCCGCGTTGAACGGGATACTCGTGTCGAAAATAACAGTCACACGCCTTTCGTCTTCGTCGGCATATTCCCGGACAGTCAATTGTAGCGTCCGTGCGGTCGCCTTCCAATCGATGCGGCGAAGATCGTCGTGCGGCTGATACTGGCGAAGAGCAAGCAGATCGAGGCCTACGCCGCGTTTCCCGGTCGAATGATTACCGGCATTCATCGGGTTATTTTCCATTTCTGGATCGACCGTTTCGATCTTTGGAAATACGATCAGCTCGGCCGATCGCGCGGGCAGTCGCCGCCGGTGGCGAAAAAAGCCGAACGGAAACTTGGTCGAAAGCTCGAAATCCTTTATCAATAGCCGCCCACGATTCGGGAAAATATGCTCGGCTTTGATTTCGACAGTTTCCTTTCGGCCAATGTGAACAAAATGGCTGAGCGTACGCCGTACGACTGGTGCTTTTCCAATCCGGGTGGCTATCCAGCGCGGCAAAATTGCGTCCAGATCGTCGGCCGCGATTGACCTTTCCCGCTGACGCCCGCGAACCTCGGCAACGACCGAAAATGCGGAAAATAGTCGCTTCCTATTTGTCAGGCCGACGATAACAGGGGTTGGCTCGCCCGCAAAGATCGTCTCGGGAAATCGCATCCTAATATCAAGTTTTTTAAGGCAAATACTGCCCGCAAAAAAACCCACTATCATCGCCGCGAGTAGAAATGAAAGGACGATAAAAAGCAGATTATTGCCCGTATTCCACGCCGAAAAGCCGACGATCAATACTAAAACAAGCATGACCGCTCCGCCCGTCGTAAATTCAAACGGCAGGTTCATCTGCGACGCTTCGCGGCCCGCGTTTCGAGCGAGCGGCGGCACGACAAAGATTAATATCAGCAAAACAAATACGAGCGAAGCCCCGGCCGAGATACCCGCGAGGCGTATATTGCCCGTCTGATGAGCGTAAAGTGTCAACCCCGACAGCCCGAGGCCGCCGACAACGACCAAAACGCCAAGAGCGGCATTTCGCAGGTCGCGGGGTGTGAAAAGCTGGCTGGCAAGTTTGAGATTCATCAGAAACGCTGAGTTTTGCCCGCGAATTACGCGAATAGACGCGAATGAGAGGAAATATTTATTCGCGTCTATTCGCGTAATTCGCGGGCAATCAAATCGGGACGCTGACCTTTTGCAGAATCTCATGCAATATCTGCTCGGCTTCGCGAGTTCGCGTACGTAAAGCGTTAACGCGCGAATTTACGATCAAGCGATGGGCAAAGCACGGCACGACGAGGCGTTTGATGTCGTCGGCGATGCAGTAATCGCGGCCTTCGATAAGAGCCAAGGCCTGAGCGGAGCGGAACAACGCAAGCGTGCCGCGCGGGCTGATGCCGAGCTCCAGCGAATCCGATTTACGCGTAAGGTCAACTATTTGAAGCAGATAATCGAGGAGCGCGTCGTCAAAACGCACGCCCGAAACGAGAAGTTGTAACTCGAGTACATCCGCTTGCGACATCACCGGTTCGACAAAGCGAAGCGGATCGCCCGTTTCGCGATCACGCAGGATACGGCGTTCATCATTCAGCGTCGGATAGCCGATGTGGAGCCGCAGCATAAAGCGGTCAAGCTGTGATTCCGGCAGCGGATACGTGCCGTGGTGCTCGGACGGATTTTGCGTCGCGATGACGATAAACGGCAGCGGCAGGCGGCGCGTGACGCCCTCGACAGTGACCTGTTCCTCGGCCATTGCTTCGAGCAGAGCCGATTGCGTTTTGGGCGTCGCTCGATTTATCTCGTCCGCAAGCACGATATTCGAGAATATCGGCCCCGCCTTCCACTCGAAATCACCGCTCTTTTGATTAAAGATCGACAATCCGATCATGTCGGATGGGAGCAGATCCGATGTAAACTGTATACGCTGAAACGAGAGTTCGAGTGCGCGTGCCAGGGCATTTGCAAGCGTCGTTTTACCTATACCGGGAACGTCCTCGATCAACAGATGCCCTTTAGCAAGCAATGCGATCAGAGCGAATTTGACGGTCTCGGATTTGCCTCTGATCACGCGCTCGATCGCCGTCTGAAGCTCGCCGATCTTGGCCTTCGCATCAAAATTTATGGCGATATTCTCGCCCGCTGTGGTTGTTTCAGTAGCTATCCAATCTCTCATTTGAAAGCGGGCGGAAATTTCCGCCGCAAAATATATTCTACCCGATTACAAACCACCGCCGCACGAAAAAGTTTCATTATTCAGTCTCAGCGATCTTTGCGGCCTCTGCGGTTTAAGGACTTTTTAACGCGGCGAACGCGAAGTAAGACGCGGAGTTGGCAGAGGTTCGTAAGGTCTAATTGAAATTCACAGCAAAACAATTTAAACTTTTGAAACTTAATACATGCGTTTTCGTGAAAAAAACGAAGGAATATAAACCATTTTTATGAATAATCTTAAACTTAGTCTCAAAGACGAACGCGGATTTAACCTTATAGAATTGATGATCGTGATCGCGATCATTGGTTTGCTGATCGGTGTCGGCACGCTTGCCTGGACGGCGGTCATCAGGTCGGGAAATGAGACAACGGCGGCCCAACAGATGAAAAACCTTCAGGCATTTGAAGTCCAGTATGCCGCGCGAAATAAAGGGAGTTTTGCGACGTTTGATGAATTGGTTGCCAAGCAGGGCCTTGACGAAGCCTTCAAAGGCGAAAATCCGGTTAAGAATGGCTACGTCTTCACTCTGGTCGTTGTACCGTCGTCGGGGAGCACACCATCGTCCTATTCGCTTCAGGCGAATCCGCAGAGTGCCGAGGGAGTATCGGCATCGGGAACTCGTCACTTTTATTTTGATTCGAACCTCAGCACGATCAGGGCTACCGATGAGAATCGCCCGTCAAAAGCGGACGATCCGTCCATTTAGTGAATAGGTAAAAGTGAAAAGTGAATAATTACGGATTTGAGCGATCTCATATTTCACTATTCACTGTTAGTTATTAACTGTTAACTGATCTTGCCGACTTAGCTCAGTGGTAGAGCACTCGCTTCACACGCGATAGGCCACAAGTTCGAATCTTGTAGTCGGCACCAGTAGACATCGACATTGGAGCAGCTTTAAAGGGCATGGCGATTTTCGCGATGCCCTTTTGTTTGCCCCTAAAACTTAGCGAGCGAGTTTATCTGTAAACATCACGGCGCCGGAGAGCCGGAATATTTTATTTTCTCATTGCCGCAATCCCATTCCATGAATTTTGCGCCTTATTTAGAGCGATCTGCAAGTCTCTGGCCGCCGCGACCGCTTGCGTGCTCGGCGCAACGTCAGCGTCCTGTAATAGATTGAGGAGCGATGTGAAGGCTCCTGCGAGACGGCTGAGCGGCAGATCGGCCACGGCTACATTAGCACCGACTCCACCACCACCACGTCGCCCACCAGCACCTTCGGTCAAGTCGTTAATTTTCTGAATTGCCGCGTCGATACGTGCCCTGTCAGTATCGGTCCTGGCGTCGGAACGCGACTTGGCCATGTCGGCGGAGAGTTTTTTCGCGTCGGCGAGAAGCGTCGTCGCACGCCGTATGCCTTCGTATGCCTGCATCGAGAGCGTGAATTGCTGCATTAAGCCAATCGCCGTCGTCTTAACACGAGGGTCCATTCGAACCGTGAATTTTTGCGAAAGCGTTTTGCCGTTTGCCGTTAATTTGGCCCAATAAACACCGGGCATGATGGCCGGGCCGAGCGGGACGAAGGGCGTGTCCTTGTAGATCGCCGAGATCGGCAGGTCGTAGCCGTCCGACGGCGGGTTCGGGTACGTCAGGTCCCAAACGAATCGCTGCATTCCAGCCTCATTTTTCAGTATCTGCGGCGGCCGAGCCCAATAAGTCGGAAATCTTAAAGTGTTTACATCCACGGGCAAAGGTTTGTCGTCGCTCGAAAATCGCCGCACGAGTTTTCCGGCCAGATCAGTTATTTCAAGGACCACTGGCTTTGGTGATGCGGTCTTAAGGATGTAGTTGAATACGGCACCGTCGGGCGGATTTTGGCCAGCCGGTTCCTCGGGCGGAAACGGCGTATCTGTATGGACGCTGCGTTTGACGCGGGTCGCTTCCTGCGGAGCGAACAGATATTCGCTGGCCGTCGCGGCGTCGCGATCCATCTGCCGCAGCGGCGTGATGTCGTCTAAGATCCAGAATGAGCGTCCGTGTGTGCCGACGACAATGTCGTCTTTATGCACGACGAGATCGCGGATTGACGTTGCCGGCATATTGAGTCGCAGCGGCTGCCAGTTTTCACCGTCGTCACGCGAGAAATAGACGGTCTGTTCGGTGCCGCAGAATAGAAGACCTTTGTGAATCGGATCTTCGCGAACCGCGTTGACAGTTCCGCCATTCGGCAGGCCTTTGACGATTTCCTTCCACGTTTTGCCGCCATCATGCGTCCGCAGAATATGCGGCCTCAAATCGTCGAGACGAATCGTATTGATCGCCGCGTAGGCAGTATTTGCATCAAAGCGTCCGGCGTCGATTAGCGAAACTTTTGCCCACGATTTGAGCTCCGGCGGCGTGACGTTGGCCCAAGTTTTTCCTCCGTTTTTTGTAATGTGGATCAAGCCGTCGTCGGTGCCGGCCCAGATCGTATTCACGTCCTTATAGGACGGGGCGACCGTATAAATAACACCACGCCGAGGCATCGTCTCCATGTCTTTCGTTGCATAAATGCCGATATTGGCGGGCACGTCCCATTTCTCTCGCGTCAGGTCAGGGCTGATGACATCCCAGCTTTGCCCGCCATTGAGCGTTTTGAACACAACGTTTCCGGCGAACAAAAGCATATGCGGATCGACCGGCGAAAATATGACCGGAGCGGTGCGCAAAAAACGGTATTTACCCTTGCGGACGGCCTCGGGCATAATGTTTTGCACCTGTCCGGTTCGCTTGTCCATCCGCGATAATTTACCGCCGTAGATGATATTTTGATCGAGCGGATCGGGTGCGACATAACCGTATTCTTCGACGCCGACGGTCATCCAATCTTTTGCCAGGATCGCACCGGTCGAGCCGCGCGACGCGACGCCAGCCGAACCGCTTTCCTGCTGCGCGCCGTAGACCCAATACGGATATTGGTTGTCGGTAATAACGTGATAAAACTGGGCCGTCGGCTGGTTGTACCAGCTTGACCAGGTTTGACCGCCATTGACCGTAATGGTTGCTCCCTGATCGCTCGCGATCATTATAATGTCGGGATTATTTGGGTTGATCCAGAAACGGTGATAATCGTCGCCGCCCGGAGCTCCTTTGAACCCAGTGAATGTTTTTCCGCCGTCCGATGATTTATACGTTGAGGTATTTGCTACAAATAGCGTGTTCGGATCATTTGGGTGTACCTTGACCTCGGCGAAATCGCTGCCGCGTCCCCATATCCGTCCATCGCTGTTTGTCTGTGTCCAGCTATTGCCCGCGTCGTTAGAAACGTAAATTCCCGCAAATTTTGGATTAGCATCGACGGTTGCATAGACACGTTTCGGATCGCTCGGCGAGATTGCGATGCCGATCCGCCCGAGGCCCTGTTCGATCGTCGGCAGACCATTTGTCAGTTTTTTCCATGTGTTTCCGCCGTCCGTCGATTTGAAAAGACCGCTTTCCTTACCCTGCCATTGCCCGTTTTCCCAAGGCCCCTGACGACCGGCCCACATGTCGGCGTAGATCACTTTTGAGCTTTTCGGATCGAATTCGAGCTGGATCGCACCGGTATTTTCGTCCTTGTACAGGACACGCTGAAACGTTTTACCGCCGTCGGTCGAGCGGTAAACGCCGCGCTCCTCGTTGGGTCCGTATGGATGGCCGAGAACCGCAACGAAAAGACGATTTTCATCGTTTGGATCAACGATTATCGAGCCGATCTGCTGTCCGTCACGCAGAGCGAGATGCTGCCAGGTATTGCCGCCATCGGTCGATTTGTACATTCCGTCACCGGTCGAGAGATCGGGCCGCTGGAGTCCCTCGCCGCTGCCGACATAGAGCACGTTTGGGTTTGACGGAGCGATTGCGATATCGCCGATCGAGCCCGTCGGCTGATCGTCAAAGATTGGTTTCCAGGTCCGCCCGGCGTCGGTTGTTTTCCATACGCCGCCGTTATTGACGCCCATATAAAAGACGTTTGGCTGCGTCGGTATCCCGACTGCACCTACTGTTCGTCCCGCCCGAAACGGGCCGATAGAGCGCCAACGCATATTTTGATATAGCGATGGATCGATCTGCTGCGCCGAAAATGTCGTCGGCAGCATGAAAAGTACGGTAAGGACAGCGAGGAGTGCGGAACGCACATACGATACGGTCAAATTTTGCATGAGTTTTCTCCTGAAGTTGATAATTCAGAAGATTAACAGAAAATACGAATTGTGGTTATTGGCGGGAAAGAGATTTGCGATTTTTGTGGTGATTTGGCAAAGATTAAACACCTGAAAAGCGCGACAGAGACAAAAAAAGGCAGCTCCAAGCTGGAACTGCCTAAACAACAACAAATTTTGATTTCTTACACCGTTTCAACCGTATCTCTCTTCCAAACAACCAATGCATTCGCCGGTTTTTTCGGCGGCGGATTCTTCGGCTGCGGAGTTACCACCGGAGGATTTCCCTTCGGCGGCGGCTTTTTTTGATCGTCTTTTTGCGCGTAAATGCCTATCGACAGGCCAACGACTATTGCAAAAGTAAATAGTAATTTTTGTAAAACTTTCATCGCTTTCATTTTCCTCTTTCGTTTATTTCAAGCTCTCGGGGAAAGAGGGAAAGTGTCTCGCATATTATCAAGGCAATCTGAGTGCCACGGACGCATTTATGACGCTTTCTGCACGTATTTAGTTGGAAATGAATTTATCAGCCAATTTTTGGATTTACAAAACTTTACGTTTTCAGGTATTTTCATACGAAATCGTGAATTCGGCAACGCCGCCACAATGAATTCAGACAAAAAGTGCGATAATTTTTCAAATGGCCGAAAACTCAAACTCACAAGATCGGATGCGGGCGATACTCGTGCTCGTTGCCACGATCGGTACGATCGCCTTTAACGGTCTCGCCGCGGCGGGTTATGTCAACGGTGTGACGCCGGAGGTGATCTCGAACAAATATCCGACCGTTCTGACGCCTGCCGGCTATGCGTTTACGATCTGGAGCCTGATCTATGTAGGAATGATCGCGTTTAGCGTTTATCAGTTGCTGCCCACGAATCTTGCCCGTTTTCGCAACATTCGCTCGCTCTATATTGTAACGTGCGTGCTGAATTGCGCGTGGATATATTTTTGGCATCGCGATCAGATCGGCATTAGCCTGGCGATCATATGTGCGTTGGCGGTAACGCTTTTACTAATCAACATCCAGTTTAAATCACCCGATTCGATACGAACATCATTAGTTACGAAAGCGCCGTTTGGCATTTATTTTGGCTGGGTTACGTGCGCGGCAATCGTAAATGTTGCTATCTTTCTGGTCTATATGGGCGTCACTATGTCGAGCCGGACATCGGCGATATTTGGCTCCGTGTGCATTGTGATCGCGGCTGGATTTGCCGTGATCGTTCGCTGGAAACTCGCAAATTACCTATATGCGGTGGCGGTAGCATGGGCTTTGACGGCAATTGCGGTTAAGCAAAGCGGCAATACGCCGGTCGTGATCGCGGCGGCATTCGGGGCCGTTACGTGTCTCGTGACCGCCGGGAGCGTCGTCACAAACTTGAAGGATTCAACCAGTGAATAATGGAAAGATCTGCGTGTCGGTCTGCGCCGAGACGGCGGGCGAGATAATAGAAAACATCAGGCGTGCGCAGGAATTTGCGGATGTTATCGAGGTGCGTTTTGATTGTCTTAAAAATGGCGATTTCAAAGGCCTTTTTAACGACCTGCCGGAAATTGAAAACACATACCTTTTTACATTTCGACCTCGAGAACAGGGCGGAAAACGCGAGCTTACAATTGGCGAAAGGTTAAAGTTTTGGGAACATGTATTTTGGGCGCGAAAAGACAACTTTATCGTCGATCTTGAGTTTGACCCGATCCTATTGCTTGCTGTGAATCCAACAAAGATTGAGCGTATCGTATCATTTCACGATTTCGAAAGAACGCCGGACAATTTGGATTTACAGTGGGCGGCGATTTCGGAAATGTCAGGCAGCACGGTGAAAATTGCCGTTCAGACGCACGACATCACGGACGCGATACCGGTCTGGAAACTGATCGATCTCGCTAGTGCAAAAAAGAAAAAGATCATACCGATCGCCATGGGCGAGGCCGGAAAATGGACACGAATATTGGGTCTCGCCCACGGAGCGTCGATGACCTACGCATCGCTCGACACGGGCGGCGAAACCGCTCCGGGACAGATAACGGCGAAAGACCTGATCGAGACATACCGCGTTAAGGAACTTGATAAAAACACAAAGGTTTTTGGAGTGATCGGCGATCCGGCTTCGCAATCACTCTCGCCGTATTTGCACAATCCGGCGTTTGCCTCGGCCGGTGTCAATGCGGTTTTCATACCATTTCTCGTCAAGGATTTGGCTGAATTTATGCGCCGGATGGTGATGTCGCAGACCCGTGAGGTCGAGTTAAATTTTGGCGGTTTTTCCGTCACGATGCCGCATAAACAGGCGATAATGAAATTTCTCGATGTTTTGGACCCGATTGCAGCGAAGATCGGGGCGGTCAATACGGTCAAGATCGAAAACGGCAAGCTCACGGGCCACAATACTGACGCACACGGTTTTATCACACCATTGAAAGCCAGATTCGGTTCGATTGTTGACGCCCGGGTCGCTGTTTTAGGAGCGGGCGGAGCGGCGAGAGCTTGCGTTTATGAACTAAAGCAAGAAGGTGCAGACGTCACCGTTTTTGCCCGTGATCCGAAAATTGGAAACGTTATTGCCGAGGAATTCGCTGCGAAATTCACTGACTTTTCAAAGATCAAAGTTCAAAAATCAAAGATCGGGTCTGATTTTGAGATCCTGGTTGACGCTACGCCGGTCGGAATGACAGGCCCGCTCGAAAATGAATCTCTATTTACAGCCGACGAGCTAACGGGTGTAAGATTTGTCTACGACCTTGTCACCAAAGCTGTCGATACACCCATCATTCGTGAGGCTAAAAAGGCGGGAATTCCGACACTCGGCGGCCTCGAAATGTTGATCGCACAAGGGGCGAAACAGTTTGAAATTTGGACGGGGCGAGAAGCTCCGGTCGATCTTATGCGAGACGCGATCAGTTCACGGATACAGGCGTAAACGTATGGACATTCAAGCATTAAATTGCCCAAATTGCGGCGCTGGCGTCGCGAGCGACAGCTCACAATGTCGTTTTTGCAAAACGCGGCTGAAAACGATGGCGTGTCCCAAATGTTTCGGCTTGATGTTTATCGGCAGCCAATTTTGCGACCATTGCGGAGCCATTGCCGCACCGGCGACGTTTCAAGAAGGCGCGGAGCTCGGTGATTGCCCGCGATGTCGCCTGCCGCTGGGATTGATGCAGATCGGCGGCTCGGATTTACGTGAATGCTCGAAATGTGACGGCGTCTGGGCGGATATACCGACATTTGAAAGCATTTGCGCCGATCGTGAAAAACAATCCGCCGTGCTCGGTTTTATCGGAGCGAGGACAGCTAAATCGGAGGTGTGGACCAAGGTCAGATACGTCAGATGTCCCGACTGTGAGCAACTGATGAACCGGAACAATTTTGCACGCGCATCCGGCGTGATCGTCGATATTTGCAAAAAACACGGCGTTTGGTTTGATGCCGACGAACTGCCCCGCATCGTCGAATTTATTAAAAAAGGCGGAATGGAAATCGCTCGTCAGCGCGAAAAAAATGAGATCGAGAATGAACGCGACCGGCTTAGAGATGAGCAGCGGAAACAGGAAATACAAGATTCGCGTGCGAGTCTCGGCGGCATTTTTGAAAAAGAAGATAATTCAGGAATCAGAAATTTCGTCCGAAGCCTGTTTGATTGATGTTGCAGTCAAACTTTAATCTGACGACATTTCTTTTCCGACGGCGTTCCAGATCAGGTGAGACTTAGAAAGCCGGCATCAGATCGGGATTCTGGTGATGTTATTCTCCCATTCGTTATCAAATTTACAGCTTAAGGCTATTACTAAATCGTCTATAGCAATGCCGATCGGTATTTGGTCGGGAATGACGATGACGCCGCACATCTTCTCTCCTCTTCTCATTTTCTCGTAAACAAATACATAGAATGTTTTTTCGTCATGCGTGACAATTACCCGGTCATCATCGGCCGCCCAACTTAACAAGTCATAATCGCTCAAACGTCCGAGACCGAGGTCGTGAGTCCGAACTATATCAAGCTCGGGTATCCGCACCTTTAACCCGCGCAAAATTTTCCCGTTAAAGTTTTGATCAGCGAGAATTTTGACCATCTTTAGACCGCGATTAGAAACTTTGGACTGCAGTTTCTATTTCCTTTTTCTTATGAGAAAAGCCAGCCCTGTCAAGAACTGGCTATCGGTTAAATTCAAATTTTTGATTTGGGCGAAAATTATTCAGTTCGACGTAATTCCTTAAATTTTTTTAGCTGGGCAATCCTAGATACATGCTTAGGGTCGGACTCGATCTTTTTCCAGAAACTTTCCGCTTTCGTTGTGCGCTCGGCAAAATAGTCATCGAGTTCGGCTTTATTCGATAAATAATAGGCTATCGCCGCATAGATGTCCGCGACCGAATAATCGTCTGATTGAAACGAGTCGTAAATTTCTTCGGGACACTCGCCTCGATTATGAGCCCCAACGATCATGTCGAGAAGAAGACGGGAGTCCTTAAGGCGTATTGATCCGTCCTTCCAAAATGTAAGTGGAACTATTTGTGTCGTTTCGAGCGTCATAATCATCGTCCGCAGTCCGGGGTGCCACACTTTCTAACTATAATTTACAATATGTTGGTAGTAAATGTAAGTGATTTCTCACGACTTTGTTATTCTTTTCTGAGTGAACGAAAGATACAGTCGGCAAATATTGTTTCGTGAGATCGGGAAAGCCGGGCAGGAAACACTACTAAATTCGCGGGTTTTGATTGTCGGCTGCGGTGCGCTTGGGGCGGCGCATGCGGAGATGCTGGCACGTGCCGGCGTCGGAACGCTGCGGATCGTCGATCGCGATTTTGTCGAGTTTACTAATCTTCAAAGACAGACTTTATTTAAGGAATCGGACGCGGCGGAACGATTGCCAAAAGCCATCGCAGCGAAAAACCGTATCGCCGAGATCAATTCTGAAACTCAGGTCGAAGCGATCATCGCCGATGTAAATAATTCTAATATCCAATCGCTCATCGCGGCCCAGGATCTGGTGCTCGACGGAACGGATAATTTTCAGGTTCGATATCTGCTCAATGACGCCTGCGTCAAACACGGCAAAACCTGGATATACGGAGCCGCCGTGTCGAGCTACGGCACGACGATGACGATCATTCCGGGTGAAACGCCATGTTTGCGGTGTATTTTTGAAGATATGCCGGACGCGGGAAGCTCGCCGACATGTGACACCGCGGGCGTGATAATGCCGATAATTGCAACTGTTGCGGCCACGCAGATCGCCGAGGCGTTGAAGCTGCTGGTCGGCGACACCGCGTCACTGCACCGTTCGCTGATGCAGTTTGACGTATGGGCAAACGACCGGCAACGCATAAAATTAGGCGAACCGAATCCGGAGTGCAAGACCTGTGGCCAGCGAATATTTGAGTTTCTCGATGCCGAATCTCAGGAATTCTCCGCCGTTCTCTGCGGCCGTAACGCCGTCCAGATCGCACCGCCAAAGCCTGTCAATCTCGATCTCGAAAGCCTTGCGTCACGGCTCAGATCCTTAGCCGAAGTAAAGCAAAATGAGTATTTAATTCGGTTTATGTCCGGCGGCAATGAGGTAACCGTATTTAGCGATGGCCGCGCCATTGTAAAAGGAACCGATGATGTTTCGATAGCCAGGTCGCTGTATGCAAGGTTTATTGGGTCGTGAGATTTATGAATTGCCTCCAGCTTTAGCTGGAGGCAAGAAGTGGCTTCATCTTTTCGGCTTTAGCCGAACTGTGGTTTGAATATTATTGGGCTAAAGCCCTAGACTAAATATCAAGCCACCCCCAGCTAAAGCTGGGGGGCAATTCATAGATCAGTCCTATCTAATGGAAGCAAAACCAAAGGTAATAATCATCGGCGGCGGCTTTGGCGGCCTTTGGGCGGCGAAGGCTCTGGCAAATAAGGCGGTCGAGGTTACGCTCATCGACCGCAAAAATCACCACGTATTTCAGCCGCTGCTTTATCAAGTGGCAACCGCCGTACTCTCGCCCGGTGAGATAGCGCAGCCGATTCGCCGAATCCTGCATAAATACAAAAATATAGAAGTGATTCTCGGCGAGGCCGTCGAGTTTGATAAGGAAAACAAACGCGTCAGGCTGGCCGACGGCTCCGAGATCGAATTCGACTATCTTATCATCGCTGCGGGTGCTCGCCATGCATACTTTGGGCATGACGATTGGGAAAGAGAGGCTCCGGGCCTAAAAACGATTGAGGACGCATTGGAGATTCGCCGCCGCGTACTGCTGGCGTTTGAATATGCCGAACGTGACGCCTACCTGACCGGCAATCAGCGTCAGATGAATTTTGTGATTGTCGGCGGCGGCCCGACCGGCGTCGAGCTCGCGGGTGCGATCGCCGATATTGCGAGAAAAGCTCTGGCCAAAGACTTCATGGCGATCGATACTCGAAAGGCTCGCGTCATTTTGTTCGAGGGTTCGGATCGCGTACTTGGCACTTTCGCCAACGATTTGTCCGACAGTGCGAAACAGCAGCTCGAAAGCCTCGGCGTCGAGGTGCGGCTCAATAGTTTTGTTACGGATATCGAAGCGGGTCGCGTAAAGGTTGCGGGTGTTTGGATCGATTGCGATGTCGTGTTGTGGGCGACCGGCGTCGCCGCTTCACCGCTTGGCAAAGCTTTGGGCGTTGAGATCGACAAAGCGGGGCGTGTTTTGGTCGAGCCGGATCTGACCGTGCCCGGATTTAATAATATATTCGTGATCGGCGATATGGTCTGGCTTTTGCAGGCGAGCGGCGAACCCGTTCCGGGTGTCAGTCCGGCCGCGATGCAAATGGGCACCGCAACCGCCGCGAATATTCTGCGCGACCTAAAAGGCGAGCCGCGAGAGAATTTCTCCTACGTCAACAAAGGCACGATGGCCACGATCGGCCGCACCAAAGCGATCGCCGAGGCCGCCGGTTTCAAATTCAAAGGCTTTATCGCATGGCTGATGTGGCTGTTCCTCCACGTTTTCTTTCTGATCGGGTTCCGCAACCGTTTTGCCGTTTTGTTCGAATGGTTTTGGGCCTATCTCACCCGCGAACGCAGCGCCCGTCTCATCACCGGCGATGCCGATGAGATGCGGGACGCAACGCGATTCCTCGACGCTCGTCCGGCGATCCCCGATGCGACGCTGAGACCGAAAAGCAAGGCTAAAAACCACACTGTAGACTAGATCATCATTAATCTGTCTTAGTTTTGATCCGGTATCGAGCGGATTTCGAATGGAATTTGCTATGATAATCCGCATTGTAATCAGGCCGAGCAATATCAATTAAATGATGAAATTATTTACCGGTATCTTCTTTGTTGTAGCGTTTTCTGTCGTTTCCTTTGCCGCCGGGCCGTCGGTCTGGTCGGTGAATTCCCGTGCCGACGTGATCAGGGGTGACGCCCGAGGTGTTTCGATCGACCAGGACGGGACTATAAGTTTGGCACCGAGGTTGAGCGAGGTTTTCAAAAGCGGGCAATCGTATATCTGGTCGAGCGTTGTCGATGCTGCGGGAAATGTCTATCTCGGCACGGGCGGCGACGGCAAAATATTTAAGGTAGACGCGGGCGGCAAGGGGACGCTTTTCGCGGATCTGAGCGAGATGAATGTTTCGGCACTGGTAATAGGCAGATCGGGCGAGATCTTTGCCGCAACATCGCCGGACGGCAAGGTTTATCGGCTCGACGCGAGCGGCAAAGCAGAAGTTTATTTTGAGCCAAAAGAGAAATATATCTGGTCGCTCGCGGTTTTGCCGGACGGCAGCCTCGCAGTCGGAACGGGCGACGGCGGTAAGATTTACAAGGTAAAGGCCGCAAATGCGACGCCCGCATCTTCACTTCTTTTTGACACAAGCGAATCACATATTATCTCGCTTGCTACGGATAAACAGGGAAATCTTTATGCGGGAACAGACTCAAATGGTTTGGTGATGCGTTTCGACTCCGAAGGCAAGCCGTTTGGCTTGCTCGATTCGCCGCTGAGGGAAATTCACGATCTGGCCGTCGGGCCTGACGGATCTGTTTACGTACTTGCGTTGGGTGAATCTGCTTCGGCTCCCAAGCCGGCCGACGCAATCGCAACTCCGGCTGTTGCACCGGAAAGTAAAACGGTTTCGGCCGACAAGCCGAATTCGCTCACGCCCGAGCCGCCGGCAAAAAGCCGATACGATCTGACCGGTGCGAAATCGGCAGTCTATCGCATTTTGCCCGATGGCAGCACCGATATTATCTGGGCCTCGGCGACGGTGACCGGATTTTCGCTTTACGCCGATCAGACGGGCAACGGCGTGCTGCTAGGCACATCGGACAAGGGCCGCATATATCACATTACAAACGAAGGCCGCGATACGCTTGTATTGCAAACCGACGCGAATCAGGTTTCGACGCTGCGCTCCGCGGGCAACGGCCTGTTCGCGACGTCGAGCAATCAGGGTTCGCTTTACCGCTTCGGGCCGGAAACTGTCGCCGAGGGAGCGTATAATTCGGCGGTTTTAGACGCAAAGGCGACCGCAACTTGGGGCAGAATATGGTGGCATTCATACGGCAATGTCTCGATCCAGACACGCACGGGCAACACCGAAAAGCCCGACGAAACCTGGAGCGCATGGAGCGCATCCGCAGTCGTCCAAAAGGGAACTCAGGTATCCAGCCCAAAGGCAAAGTATCTGCAATGGCGTGCGGTGCTAAAAGCCTCGGCGACTCCGGCGGAGCTAAAAGAGGTCAATGTTTCATACCTTGCGAGAAACATCGCCCCCGAGATATTGTCGATCCAAATTTTGCCGACAAATGTCGGTCTCGCGGCAAATCCGCCGCTGCAGATCGACCCTAATATCGAGCTGTCGGGCCTCGATCCTATTACATTCGGCATTCCGAACGCCGCCGTTCCGCCCCGCCGCGTATATCAACGTGGTGCGACCTCGCTGCAATGGACGGCCGAGGACCGGAACGGCGACAAGATGGTTTATGACGTCTATTACAAAGAGGCGGCGGACGCGAATTTCAAACCGCTTAGGCGCGACCTGACGGATAATTTTATCGCTATCGACGGACAATCGCTCGCCGACGGACATTACGTTTTTAAGATCGTCGCGCGAGACTCGCCGTCAAATCCGGCGGGTATCGCTCTTTCGGGCGAACGAGTCACCGGGCCGATCGATATCGATAACACGCCGCCAGTCGTTACGGCTTTTGGCACGGCCCAGATCACGGGCGATAAGGCCCATATCATATTCGATGCGACAGATGCGGCCAGCTATTTGACGCGGGCCGAATACAGCGTGAACGGCGGCGAATGGCGGCCCGTTTACGCGGATGACGGCATTTCGGACGGGCCGAAAGAGCGATATACGATCGACATTTTGATAAAGGACGCCGGTGAATATGCTGTTACGATTCGCGTATTTGACGTAAACGGAAATGCTGGAAATGCCCGGACGGTTGTAAAGAAATAAACAACGGATTAACGGTGAATAACACGGATTCCGTTTCTTCTATATCTGGGTTCGTCTGTGTTAATCCATTGTTAGAGATGCCTTTATGAGTCTTGATTTAAATAGTGTTGCCGTAATTACCGGGGCCGCGTCGGGTATCGGCCGGGCTTTGGCGGTGCGTTTTGCCGGGGAAAAGATCGCGGGTATCGCAATTTCGGATGTCAATGAAGCAGGCTTGGCTGAGACCGCCGCGATGGTCGAAAAGCTGGGCGTGCCCGTTTCATTTCACCTCACAGATGTTTCAGACCTGAAACAGGTACAGCAACTCGCCGATGATGTCGTGGCGCGGCACGGTCGAGCGACTCACCTCGTAAACAACGCGGGCGTCGGTCTGATAGGCACATTCGAGCAACTTTCGATCGAGGATTTCGAATGGCTGATGGGTATCAATTTCTGGGGCGTTATTTATGGCTGCAAAGTTTTTCTGCCGATCCTGAAACAGCAGACAGCCGCTCATATCGTCAATGTTTCCAGCGTTTTCGGGCTGATCGCACCCGAAGAGCAATCGGCTTACTGCTCATCAAAATTCGCGGTTCGAGGATTTACCGAGAGCCTACGGCACGAACTGGCGGGCACCAATATCTCGGTTTCCTGCGTTCACCCGGGCGGCATTTTGACCAACATCGTTCGCAATTCGCGTGTCGGCCAAAACGCGCCCGATGAATGGAAGCAGCAAGGTACAAAGCTTTTTGACAAGATCGCGAAAACCTCACCCGAAACCGCTGCCGAGGTTATTTTACGGGGCATCAAGTCAAATCACCCGCGAATCCTGATCGGAAAAGACGCCGTAGTGATCAGCATTTTGTCACGGCTTTTTCCGAGGCGATATTTGGGAATAATGGAACGAATCAGCGGCCACAAGATGAGCCTGCGTAAGAAATAAACTTATTTCTTCGGCAACGTCATCGTCCGTCCTTCGCTGTCCATTTCGAGATGCCGCGTCGTGCCGTCCGTGACGCTGGGCGGGACCAGATCGCCGGTCTTGTATTTCGAATCCGGGGCGACCCACTGGGTTTGCGGCGGCGGCAGCGTGGTATTCTGAACGGGTTGGAAAGGTTCGGGCGAAATAGACGGATAAACCATTCCGCCTTTTTCGGCCTTTCGCAATTGAATATATTGGGCAACTCCGGCTCCGAGGCTGGTGAATGCCGGTATCAGCATCCAAAACCACCAACCTGTGCCGGTTCTCGAAAACGACAACGCGATCGAAACGGCTAGAAAAGCGAGTCCTGTAAAGATCTTTGCGATCGCGCGGTCCCAGCTAACCGGCTTGCCTTTGCGGTCGAGCATTGGGCGGGCCTGCGGCAAATTTCCGGTGAGAGCCTGTGACACATTGCCGAGATCGGTGCCGCAGCCCCGGCAAAATTTGCCGCTTTCTGGATTTTGTTGACCGCATTTTGGGCAGAACATAATAAATCAGTAGTCAGTAGTCAGTAGTCGGTAGCTCTTAACTTTTAGTTTTTAACTATTCACTTTTCACTTCTCTTTGTCTCCGTGCTTCGAAAAGTATTACGCCGGCGGCGACCGATACGTTCAGGGAATCTATTTTTCCATACATCGGTATTTTTACCAAGACATCGCAATTCTCAGCGACGAGTCTATGGAGTCCGCCGCCTTCGCCGCCAAGCACTAACGCACTCGGGCGCGTCCAGTCCCAATCCGTGTAGCTCATCTCAGCGTCGGTGCTTGTTCCGACGACCCAGATGTTACGTTCCTTTAGCGATTCGATAAAGCGATTGAGGTTTGTAGTTTTCGCGACTTTTACAAATTCGATAGCACCGGCCGACGATTTTGCTACGGTGTCGTTAAGGCCGACGGCCCGCCGTTCCGGTATGATAACGCCGTCAACGCCGGCGCATTCGGCCGCGCGGAGGATGGCACCGAGATTTCGCGGGTCTTCGACGCCATCGAGAATGACCATCAGCGACGGATCGGCCGCTCTCTCCAGAATGTCATCCGACGAAACATAATCGGCGGACGCCGTAAACGCGATCACGCCCTGATGATTTACCTGTGTATCGAAATGCTTGGCAAAAGTCTCACGGGGAACTTGGTTCCAGGCGATCGATCGTGAGCGGCAGAGATCCAATATCTCCGACAGACGGTGTTCTTTTGCCCCGTCGGCGATCAGAACCTTGTCGATGCGGCGGCTCTCGGCACGCAGGGCCTCAAGCACCGGCAGCACACCATAAATGAGTTGAGAGTTGAGAGTTGAGAGTGGAGAGTTTTGAGGCTTGTTTGCTCCTTCATTTCCTCTTCGTCCCTTGTCCCTGAAACCTTGTCCCTTGCTTTTCATAACAGATGCCATTGCAGTCTCGAGTATTTTGTGAATTGCCGTAAATTGCTGGTCGAGGCAATACTGCCGAATTCCACCTTTCCAAAGCCCGACCGCTGCAAACCTTGTGAATCCTTTCGAGCCTCGATCTCCCAAACATGGCCGAGAGAATGTCTGGCCTTTTGGTAATCGCCGACCAGCTTCGCATTCGGCACACGCTCCTTTAGCGTAACGGCGAGCCGCCGCATATTTTCGACCGCGAGGATCCCTTTGTCGGCGCCGAGACAAGAGAAGTCAAATCCGGTCAGGTGTACCCGAAACCCGATCGGGTCATGGCGGGTATAAATATCAAGGATCGATTCATCGGACGCGGTTGCGGTTTCGTCAATGACTTTCGTTTTACCGCGGCGCCCTTTCTTTTCGAGGGAATCCACTTTGCTCGTTGTGAGCATACCCGGAACTAAAAGTGCGAGATCGGCCGCGTCGATGTCGGTCACCTTGCGGGTATTAAAATCGGTTACAGCGATACTCTTTTCGCTAAATTCAATATTACAAAGCCGCACCGGCAACTTGTCATCCATGAGGTCGGTGTCGGCAACAATAAAACATTCAAGTCCTAACAAAGCCAGACCTGTAACTAAAATATTCGCCTCTATTTCGCTTTCGACGCGTGCCAAAGGCAAAGCGTCGGCGGCGTCCAGGATCTCAGAGAGATCTTCGGGATTGATCGACAAAAATGGCGCGGCATTTGCGATAAGGGCTTGGTTCGCTGCAACCGGGTTGCGGATTATCACGTTAAACCCGCGTTCCCACGGCTCGATCTTTCGAAAATTTGGCTTGACCAATGCGGCATTCGCGGCCTTGATCTCAAGCTCATTTGCACAATACAGGCATTTGGGCCGGTTGGGCGGATTCATCCGTCCGCAGGCCGTACACGGCTGCATTTCCTCCGGCTTAAAGCCAATGTCCTCAGTTTGGATACGCGGGTCAAAGCCCACCGTGCCGTCGGTTTGGTTTTCAGCAATATCGCCCATAAAGATCGAGTCGCGACAAAAAATTTTAGCACTTTCATCGTGAAATTGCTTGACCGCATCCGGCGGGGTTGGCAAACTAGAGGCAGGCTGATTTGACGGATTTCGTTCTAACACCGCACCGAGGCTGATCGACGTCGCCGATATTTTTACCGATCTTGGCGATACGAGACGAATAATGAAACTTTTCACTCTCGACGAGGCAAACGCATTACTGCCGGACATCATACCCAAACTGCTGTCGATCCAGAGTCTATATGCGGCGATCGAAGGTTTGCGTGATGCGGCGCGGTCGGCGGCCGGAGCGTCGGGGTTTGGCGGCGGTATGCAAGGCGGCACGGGATATGTCAACAAACTCTACAAAGTCGGTAAATTAACGACCGAGCTGCATGAGACCGGCATCGAGTTAAAAGATTATTCACGCGGGTTGATCGACTTTCCGAGCATGAGAGGCGGACGGGTCGTGCTGCTCTGCTGGCAGATCGGTGAGGGTGACCAAATCGAATGGTGGCATGAGCCTGAAGCCGGATTTGCCGGACGGCAGCCGCTTTAGCCGATTTCCACAACCCGGATAGTTTTCCACAGCCGGGTTAACATTTTTGTAAAACGTCAAAAGTTAAAGTTTTCTGCGCTTTACTATTGACGACTTAAAGTAAACCCTGATATTATCGCTTAGTTTTTCAAAAGAAAACTTCCGAATCTCAGATCAATAAACCTACGCCTATGAATTGCCCCGTATGCGATCGGAGTTTAGCATCGACATTGTCAATATGTCCGGCCTGCGGTGCCATGATGAATGACACCGTCCGCGAGGAACTGCAATCTAAGATCACGCCCTGCGCTATGCCTCGAATTGAGGCGAGAGCCGAGCCAACTCGGATGAGTCCGCCGCTTGTCCAAAGGCCCGCGATGATCGCGCCACCGGTGGCAAAGCGGCAGGAAACCGCCGGGCTTGTCTCGTCGAAAACGAGCCCGACGCTGGTTGAATTTCAAACCAAAAACGCTTCGCTGCCCGATTGGCGGCTGCAATTACAAAACGCCGTTCAACAGCGAAAGGGCGGGCAGAATGCGGCGACGGCCTCGCATAATTCGGATCGCACCTTTCCGACCAATGGCGCGGCGGCGTTAAAGGCCGAGATCGTGACGCGGGCCGAACCTGCGCCCGAGGTCATTATCTCCGACCCGCGTGTCGCAAACGCCATGCGGCGGATCACGGAATCAAGAAATGCGTTTTCCGAACCTCAATCGCCTCCGAAGAAACCGCTGCCGGCCAATCCCGTGCAGATGCGATCATTTCCGTTTGATGTGGTCTCGTCAAATGGGCGGGCCGCGACAGCCGCAGCTCCGGCGAGAATAGCGACGAACGTAAATATACCGATGAAACCGAGGCTGGTTATTCCGCAGCCGTCTATCGAAAAACGCGATACTAACAAACTGCCGCCGCTCATCGAACAGATCGAACGGGTCATAGCGTTGCCGGAGCCGGTTGCCGAGAAAGTCGAATTCCACACACCTCCGACCGAATTTGCCGAGATCAAACGCATTCGGATCAAAGCGGAAAATACCTCGATATCAAATCTGGATCGGGCCGATTCCTACGAAGACGACATCGACGATCTGGCCCCGTTTTCAATGCGGTTCGGCGCGGGTTTGTTTGATTTGATAATTGGCGCCTTTGTTTCCGCACTCGTGCTCTCACCGTTTGCTTTTACGGGAGCCAATTGGACCACGGCGTCCGGCATTCTTACATTTGTGGCGGCGTGGGCTATCGTGTCGTTTATTTATATGACCATCTGTGTCGGGTTTTTCGGTAAAACGATGGGCATGCGTCTGTTTTCGCTCGAATTGGTCGACGCGCTCGAAAACGAATATCCAACGTTGCGTCAGGCAGCAATAAATTCAGCCATTTTTCTGCTTTCGCTTTGTTTGGCGGGCGTTGGATTTTTGACTGCGTTTTTTAACGAGGAAAGGCGGGCTTTACACGATCTGCTGTCGGGCACGATCATTGTTCGCGAATTTTAGTAGCTCAAGGCAGCCAGGATCAGGTAAGCCCAAGGTTTGGATACTTTGGGCTTTTCAGCGCATAAATTAGACTGAACCTTATGGAAGCCGAACCGAACGCACAACAGCGGATAAGCACCGAGGCCGATGCTCGCTTTGCTCAACTGGCCACAACCGTCCGCCGCAAAGCGACCGGCGAGATAGCAAAGCTGAACAAACTTATTAAAAACCTGAATGGCGATCTCGAAAAACACGGTGACGCCGAGCGTTGGAAGCGAAATGGCGATCTGATTCTCGCAAATATAAACAATGCCGAGCGATGTGGTGACCAAATCCTCGTAACCGATTATTTCGATGATGCGGCTCCCGTTATCGAGATCGAGGGCGATATAAACAAGCCGCTTAACGAGATTGCCGAGGAATATTTTCGGCGGTATGTAAAGGCAAGAAACGGCAACCGAGTCATAACGGAGCGAATGGCCGCAGCCAACGCATCCATAAAGGCAGCGAGTGAAAGACTGCGTCAGATCGACGCGGCTATCGAGGAACGCGACGAAAGCTTTCTATCGTCTCTGATCGTACCGCCTCGAAAAGCACTCGATTCCGGACGAAAGAAAAAGCACGAGGTTGAATTTAAAGGTGCCCGGCGATTTATCTCGACCGACGGATTTGAGATCCTGGTCGGCAAAAAGGCAAAGGACAATGATTATCTTACATTTCGCGTTGCCCGCTCGCTTGATCTGTGGATGCACGCGGCCGACTATCCAGGTTCACACGTCGTTATTCGCAATGCGAACCGTAAAGAAATTCCAAACCAGACGCTGCTTGAGGCGGCGCAACTTGCCGCTTTTTACAGCAGCGGCCGGTCGCAGATTAAGGCGGCCGTTCATTACACGCTGAAAAAATTTGTGAACAAACCGAAGCGTTCAGCCCCCGGACTCGTCAGTCTGGCAAGCTTTAAGACAATCCTGGTCGTGCCGCAAGTGCCTCTAACAAGCGAATAGTTTTATTCGCTCATCGTCTTATCGACAGTTTTCGTAATCGAATCGATCACCCGTGGGCCACCACCGACAAATACGCCGCGGTAACGGCCATCGCGATCAACCAGAATAGTCTGCGGAACCGCCTGTTGACGCGAAACGAGGTAAAATTGGCCCGTCGTTGCGGCTTGGATCCGTCCGAGCGTGTAGTTCAGTTTCATCGACTCGCCAAACGCTTTTATCTTTCCAAGATCCTCGGGAGCACCGTTATTGTCGCCGATGTTGAGGCCGATAACCTCAAAGCCGCGTTCGCCATATGCCGCCTGTAGCTCAGCCAGATGCGGCATCTCGTCACGACAAGGCCCACACCAAATACCCCAAAGATTTAGCAAAATAACTTTGCCTTTGTGGTCGGACACTTTTGTAATCGTGCCGTCCGCCAATTCGATATCGGCATCGGCAATACCAGACGGGAGCGGCGGATAGTTAGAGGCTTTTGTCTCAGATGACGGCATGGCGGTGTTTATGGGCTGGTTTGCCGCGTTACTGCCAGACGCACTCTGCTGCTTTCCAGAACAGCCGCCCAGCCCCGAAAAAACGATCGCAAAAATTACTAATAAAGCCAGATTGGTAACAAATTCTTTCATTAATTCCTCGCAATGACGCGGCCTAAATCGTTTTCCGCCTCACCTTATAAAATATGATACAAAACATTAGTATCAAAATAGCTCGATTAAAAACATTAGGCCGCACAAAGCGGAAAGGTCAAAGTTACCGATCACGAGCCTCACGGTCTTTTTAATTTCCCCTTACAAATGATATAAACGTCACGTAATCTTTTATTCCAAATATTAATCTCAGCTTATGCTCTTTCTATCGCAGTCGGCGACGGTGTACGGCATCGATGCACTGATCGTGGACATCGAAGTCAATCTCCAGCCCGTGCCAAAAGAGGTGGATATTATTCCGCCGTTTACAATCGTCGGCCTGCCGGACACGGCGATACGCGAATCTAAGGAGCGCGTCAGAGCGGCCATCACCAACAGCAAATATTTCTTTCCGTTTCATAAAACAACGATAAATCTAGCTCCGGCCGATGTGCGTAAAGAGGGAGCTGCGTTCGATCTGCCGATAGCTTTGGGAATTCTCGGAGCGGCGGGCGACCTGGGTGTTGATCGTGTTGGGAATACGTTGAGCGTCGGTGAATTATCCCTCGACGGACGTGTACGGCCTATCCGCGGCGCCTTGTCTATCGCCCTTAAAGCACGCGAAGCCGGAATCAAGAATCTGCTGCTTCCCGAAGAAAATGCGACCGAGGCGGCGGTGGTGTCCGGCATTAACATATATCCCGTAAAGGACCTGCGGTCGGCGGCTGAGCTTTCCTATGATCTGGAGACCGGACGCGAAACAGGCATCCGTCCGCTAAAACTCGATATTTCGGCGCTTAAATCGCGGGAAACCAAGTATCGTTTTGATTTTAACGAGGTGCGCGGCCAGCAGACGGCAAAACGCGCTCTCGAAGTAGCGAGCGCCGGCGGGCATAATATTTTGTTCATCGGGCCGCCGGGTTCGGGCAAGACGATGCTCGCAAAGCGTCTGCCGACAATACTGCCGCCGCTCGAGTTTGAAGAGGCGATCGAGATCACAAAGATACATTCGGTTGCGGGGCTGACCGGCACCTCGGGGCTGATCGTCGAGCGGCCGTTCAAATCGCCGCATCACACCGTATCGCGGGCCGGGCTGATCGGCGGCGGGTCGATACCGAAACCGGGCGAGGTAAGCCTCGCTCATCTCGGCGTTTTGTTTCTGGACGAGCTGCCCGAATTCGACCGCAGCGTGCTCGAAGTTCTACGTCAGCCTATGGAGGACAGGACCGTAACCATTTCGCGGGCCGCGACCTCGCTGACATTTCCGGCGGCATTCACGCTCGTAGCCTCGATGAATCCATGTCCGTGCGGCTATTTTGGCTCAAGCCGTGAATGTAAATGTTCACCTATGCAGATACAGCGTTATGTCGGCAAGATCTCGGGCCCGCTGATGGATCGCATCGATATTCACATCGACGTGCCGGCCGTAAAATTTAACGAGCTGCGCGGGAAAGGTGTTCCGCTCGGCGAAAGCTCGGAGATTATCCGTGAACGTGTTATGCGGTCTCGCGACATTCAGCTTGCCAGATTTGCCGGCGATGGATTTTCCAATTCATCGATGTCGCCAAAACAGATCCGCACGTTTTGCGCGCTCGATGACCAAAGCGAGGAGCTTTTGGAAAAAGCAATGCTGCGACAGGGTTTGTCCGCGCGGGCCCACGACCGTATCCTAAAAGTATCGCGGACGATCGCCGACCTTGACGGCAGCGAAAATATCCAACCCGGCCACATCAGCGAAGCCATCAATTACCGCTCGCTCGACCGCAATTATTGGACGTGAGCGTTCGCCCGCTGCTTTAAATGACTGATTTAGAAAACCGAAATGACGTCTTTGCTCCGCTTAGACTCAAGAATTTCAGGCGTTTCCTATTAGCGAATTGCATTCTAATAATCGGCCAGCGGATCCAGGTGGTTGCCGTCGGGTGGGAAGTCTATGAAAAGACGGGCTCGGCCGTGCATCTCGGCTATGTCGGGCTGACGCAGTTTTTGCCTGTCCTGCTATTTTCATTATTTTCGGGCCACATCGTCGACAGTTTTAACCGCAAGACAATTCTGGTGATTTCGCTGACCGCCACCTCGATTGCGGCGGCCGTTTTGGCTTGGAATTCGGGCGAGAATTTGACCGTTACATACGCAACGCTGTTTCTGACCGGAACGATCAAATGTTTTCAAAACCCGGCCCGGACCTCGCTGCTCCCGCGAATTGTGCCTAAGCATCTGTTTGTTTTGACCGTAAGGTGGATAACCACCAGTTTTCAGATCTCACTTATGGCCGGCCCGGCGCTGGGGGGGCTGATGATCGGCATTTTTCACGTCGCGACCTATGCCTATCTTACAAATTGTATCGGTGCCCTGATCGTGATCGGCCTGATATTAAGCCTTCGGTACCAACGTCTCTATCTACCCAGACAGCCGTTCACGCGCGAAGCCTTACTCGCGGGATTTACATTTGTAAAGAGCACTAAGGTAATACTGGCCACAATGATCCTTGATGCGTTTGCCGTGTTACTGGGCGGTGCGACGGCGCTAATGCCGATCTACGCAAAGGATATTTTGCAGGTGGGGCCGAGCGGGCTCGGCTGGTTACTGGCCGCGCCATCATTCGGATCGCTGCTGATGGCGATATTTCAGGTGACCCGAAAACCGCGGCCAAAGGCCGGACGAGCGATGCTCCTGTCGCTGATCGGCTTTGGCTCAATGACCATCGTGTTCGGAATCTCGACAAATTTCTGGCTCTCGCTGACGTGCCTTTTTATCCTCGGCATGTGCGACAACATCAGCGTCATCGTCAGGCAAACGCTGATCCAGGTCCTGACGCCCGAGGATATGCGCGGCCGCGTAAGCGCTCTCAGCGGTCTGTTTATCGGAGCGTCGAACGAGCTTGGCGGATTTGAATCAGGCATGGTCGCCGGCCTCTTCGGCCCGGTCTTTTCGGTCGTCAGCGGCGGCATCGGCACGCTTCTCGTCACAACCGTTATCGCAAAATTTTACCCGCAGCTCAAAGATTATGAGATCGAGAAATAATTTTTTAACGCATCTGTGCAATTTGTTGCATGGATAAAATTCTTGTTAATAGATGGTATACATCCTACTTTGGATTGGAGGTACGTTTGACCTTTGATTTTGCGGAAAATCCGGCAAGTATAAATGTAAAAATGCGTGGGACCGCGGGACAGGCACAATTGGCAAATATCGGTAGCGTAAGTTGTTTAATGACGATCAGTTACAATTTCCCATTGCTGTCCCGGGCTGTAGCTTAAACGGATACAAAACGCGATTTCATGGTGTATTTGTGGTCGCAAACGGACACAATTTTTTTTGGAGGAGATCAAAATATGAAGCGTGCGACATTTCACACTTCGATGTCTGAGCCGATGCGGCTCTTTGTCGAGGACAGGCTGGAAACGGGCGGTTACCCGTCGGTGAGCGACTATATTCGCGGGCTTATCCGCATTGATCAGCGGCTCGAATACGATCGACTTTGCGCCGCGATCGACCGACAGCGGAGCGGCTCCGAATCACGGCGGCCAACTGGTTACAGGATGGGCTGAGGCAACGGCGGCGAAAGCGGCAACTATTGGACTTAGCCGCCCTCATTTGCAAGAATGAAAGGACGCGATGTGCTAGTTCAAGAGTTGAATTTTCAAAGTTCAAAGTCAGAAATCCGAGCTTTGAACATCGAATTTTGAACTTTTGAACATTCGACTTGAAGAACGATGACCGCTGAAAATCTAATAGGATTTGAAAACATTCCGCAAACGATCCCGCACTATTGTTTTGAATCGTTTCGCCGGCACAATAAGCGGGATGCTCTGGCCCACAAGATCGAGGGCGTCTGGAATTACCTCAATGGCCTCGCGGTTATCGAGCGTGTGAAACGCGTTGCCATGGGCCTCGCCGCGTTGGGCGTTCAGCCGGGCGACCGCGTCGCGATCATCTCCGAGAATCGGCCCGAATGGTCGTTTGTCGATCTTGCGATCCTCAGCCTCCGAGCGGTCAACGTGCCTATCTATACCACGCAGTCGGTCGAGCAGATCAGGTTTATTCTTGAAAATTCCGGTGCGAAAATGCTGTGCATATCCGGCAAAAAGATATGGAAACACGCCGAAAACGCCATCCGCAGCGTCGAACGGCTCGAAAAGCTGATTTTTTTTGATGCTGACATTTTGCCTGAGAACGAGAGCCGTGCGATTACGCTTTCCGAGGTGGAGGGCCGCGGCGACGAATACAAACGGATCGACGCCGACATTGTCGAACGCTCGCTTGCCGAGATAAACACCACGGATCTCGCTACGATCATCTACACGTCCGGCACGACCGGCGAACCGAAAGGCGTGATGCTCACGCACGAGAATTTTGTTTCGAATATCGTCGCGATCTCAAAAGGGCTGCCGATCAAGCCCACGGATCGCAGCCTCGCCGTGCTGCCGCTCTCGCATATATTCGAGCGGACGGTTTTTTACGTGCTTTGTTCAAATGGCGTTTCGATCCACTACTGCGCATCGTTTGACCATCTCGCATCGCATTTGCAGGAGGTAAAGCCGACGATCATGACGGCGGTGCCGAGACTTTTCGAACAGGTTTATCACAAGATCGTAAAGAAAGGGAAGTCGGCCGGCGGATGGAAAACGCGCCTCTTTGAGTGGTCACTCGTCGTCGGACAGGATTACTGGGCGGCCAAGGATAAACGGCTGCGAGTTTCGCCGGCTCTAGCGGCAAAACACGCGGTTGCAAATCGACTGGTGTTCTCAAAATGGCGCGACGGCGTCGGCGGCAGCCTAAGATTTTTTGTTTCCGGCGGCGCTCCGCTGTCAAAAAAGCTTGGTTATGCATTTTGGGCCGCCGGTATTGAGATCTTGCAGGGTTACGGCATGACCGAGGCATGCGTGACCTGTGCAAACCGTCCCGATGATAACAAGGTTGGCTCCATCGGTACGCCATTCGAAGGTATCGAAATGAAGATTGCGGAAAAAGACGGCGAGGTGCTTATCCGCGGCAAAAATGTGATGCGGTCGTATTACAACAATCCGGAGGCGACCGCGCTTGCACTCGATGCTGACGGTTTCTACCACACCGGCGATGTCGGTTATAAGGACACCGACGGACATTTTTACATCACCGACCGTCTCAAAGATCTATTTAAGCTGTCAAACGGCAAATACGTCGCGCCGCTCCAGGTTGAGAGCCTTTTGAAACAAAGCCCGCTCATCTCGCAGGCGGTCGTCGTCGGCTCCGGCCGAAAGCAGGTCGGCGCTCTGATCGTTCCCGATTGGGAAGCGCTAAAAGAAGCGATGAAAGAGGAAGGCGTCCCCGCGACAGGCTCTCGCGAAGAGCTTTGCGAAAACCCGTACTTTATAAAACGCATGCAGCGCGACGCCGTCGACCTGACCCGCGAGCTCAGCGATTACGAACGCGTCAAACGCGTCTATCTCATCGCCCGCGAATTCTCAATCGACAAAGGCGAAATGACCCCAACCCTCAAAATAAAACGCAACGTCATCGACGAAAAATACGAGGAGGCGATAGATGAAATATGTGGAAGTTAAGGTACGAATACCGGGGACTTTTTGATGAACGAACTGAAACTTGACGAGATCACTATCGGCGACCGTTATCAGGTGCGAGGCAGAATCAGCACCGGCAGCTATGCGGAAGTGTTTGTCGCTCGCGATCTGAAGAATGATGGGTGCGAAGTAGTCATTAAGGCCCTTAATACCGACCTTCAAGGCACGCCGGATGTTGGTTTAGAGCAGACTCTTACCGAGAACTTCGCCAAGGAAGCGTCTATTCTTGAATCCATTTTCTTTGCGGCTCCGCCGCTCGATGTGCGGAAAGGTTCCACCTTTCCGACAGATTATCCAAACAGTTTCGAGGCTACGCCTCGGATTGATCGAATGATATTTTTGGCAATTGCGCAACGATGTCGACAGTTTGGACGCTGACGTTGATGATGCTTAGGAGTAAATCCAAGATATATCTGGGGTTTCGTACTTCGTCGGCCCAGTCGTTGGGGTTGTTTCGGATGCCGCTTTCTTTGTGGGTGGTGACTTGGTAGCGTTCCATGATCCATTCGATGGCGCTTTTGCCGTTTACTACGTATTCGTAGGCTTTGGCGGGGATGTTTGAGACGGTTATTTTGCTGTTGTAGAGAATGGTGTCCTTTT
>JAYUDV010000375.1:0-3121 GCA_043739565.1 Chloracidobacterium sp. | reverse complement strand
CTTTTACAGGCTTTGCTACACTCAGACGACACTTCCCATAACGACCATCCCTGTAAACAGTTGACTCTATTCGACTAACGTTGGGACACTAGTGATTTATTAAGAAGAATAAGAACGGATGGAAATTGGACGGCGTACCAGTCAATGGCAAAAAACCAAGTTGTCAAGAGGTCTCGCAGGTACCTGAGGGTGGATAGCGGTGACAATTGTGAAAGAGGCTGTCGTCGCGAAAAGGAGAGAAAATGATTAACAAACATTCTGTTCTGGCTATAACCTGTTTGCTTTTGTCTATTGCAGCGAATCTAAACGCTCAAACGGGAAGAGGAAACGGTACTCCCAAACCTTCTTCAAATCCGGTCACTGAACAAACCGCTGTCACGACAGACGGTCGAACCGTGAATCTGAGGAGTGATGGAACATGGAAATATTCTGATGAAAAACCATTGAAACCTACGCCTAAATCTCCCTGGCAAGAAGATACTATTCAGACGGCACAGCGGGGAGGTTTTACGTTTGATTTGAAACGGGCCAGAATAGCAGGAGGAAATGTAACACTTTATTTGGTCATAACGTGCCACGAAGAAAACCTTAGTTTAGGAATCGGCATGCGTAGTTCTGACCGTGCTTCCGTGATGTGGGATAACCTTGGAAATCGTTATTATGGAAACCGAACTATGCTGGCGAATGATATCGACAGCACATACCCAACGAAAATGGTTCCTGAATTGGCTACTAAATCAGCAATTACATTCGACGGGGTATCGTCTGAGACGAGTAGTATCGCGTCTGTCAAAATTGATTTTTGGATGACCGCGCCAGGTAATGCGGGTTGGATCGCAGTTGAATTCCGTAATGTCCCGCTATCAAAATAATAGCCTCCTCTGCGAGAAAAAGTTCTAGAGCGATGACCTAGATGGGCCGAAATATGAATAAGAACTATCGGGTTTTTGTGGCGCGGTTTTTATTACCGGCGTGTTTGATAATATTGTCTCTAATTCCGTGTAACGGCCAACAATATAAAAGAAACAGTGCCAAAAGATCACTTCAAACTGCCCAGCCATTATTCCCCGTCGAGGTAAATGGCAAATGGGGGTATATAAATGCTGCTGGGAGAATTGTTATTAAGCCCCAGTTTGATTCGGCCGATGTTTATCACGACGGCCTCGCACGCGTTGACATCAATCAACAATCGGGATACATCGATAAGGCGGGCAGATTGGTTATCAAGCTACCTACTCGATCTTGGTATAGCTTCTTTTCTGAAGATCTAGCTCCGCAATGCGTAGAGATAGGTGCGAATTCTGGCCCTATCAGATTTAAATGCAGCTACATAAATAAAATCGGTAAAACTGTGATTAGTTCACAATTTGATAATGCGGAGAATTTTTCTGAAGGTCTCGCGGCTGTAAGCATTGGAAATCGGTGGGGTTATATCGACAAACAAGGAAAATATCTAATCAATCCCCGATTTAACCACGCGGAATCTTTTAGTGAAGGTCTCGCACTGGTCTATGACGAAAATAATCGAGAGTTCGTAGATAAAACAGGCAAAATCGTTATCAAATCACAATCTGGCATTTTCATGTCAGGCTCATTTTCCGAGGGACTCGCAATCGTTAGGAGTGGAAATAATTCGGGATACATAAATAGAGTCGGGAAGGTTGTAATTACTTCGCAATTCCAAGAAGTATTTCCTTTTTCTGAAGGGCTTGCGATGGTAGTCGTCAATAAAAAGTGGGGCTATATTGACAATGAAGGAAAGATTGTCATTGAACCCCAATTTAGCCCTGACGAAAACGCTGGCCCTCTTTGGAAAACCGACTTTGGCCTACCCATTTCTTTTTCCGAGGGACTTGCGGCGGTGATGGTTGGTACTAAATGGTGCTTTATAGATAAAACAGGCAAGATTGTTATTAATCCTCAATTTGATGAGGTCAATAGATTTATTGACGGGTTAGCTCAAGTTAGAACGGACGGGAAGATGGGCTATATTGACAAAACGGGCAAGTACATTTGGAAGCCAACGCGGAGTTCAAAGCCATTATGATCAAACTGCAATTCAGTAATGCGATCTTTGACTCCCGGATAGCCAAGAAAACATCGGCTCCGGGGCGCGTGAAATCGCGTCTATCAGCATGACGGTCGCCTTTTATCAGCGAGACAGTTGCTTTTATCAGCGTGACAACCGATCCTCGCGGGCGGGGCCGGCGATGAGACGCATTACTGCGTGTCCGAGAGCCACAATGCCGATATAGGCCACGGCGTCCGCGATGACGGGTAGGGCTCCCGGTGCAAAAACCATCCACTCGGGGAACATCGCGGCGTACATGTAGTCACGCGGGGGGCCAATTATCGCGACCACGCCTATCGACACAGCCAGTCCACGCCAGCCGAACCGGCGGGCCACCCGCCAGGTGACGAGATAAATGGGTGAAACCGAGATGGCCAAACCGAGATAAAACAGCGACACGAAGACCGGTGTCCATGAGATCGGCACCCGCCACACCGCTAACGCATTGCCGAGGACGACAGCGCCCATCCCAAAAAACCCGGCAACGGCTCCGCCCGCCAACGCTCCCGTTACACGACGTAAAGACGGTCGTGTAAAGTAAACTGCGGCAACCAACGCGACGAGGTAAGCAAGTGTCGCAATGATTATTTGCAGTATTGTCATGTTATTAGCTTTGCTTCCTACCCGTCATATCCAGCCCGACGGCGGCGACGAGGATCGAGCCTTTGATGATGTCCTGCATAAAGTCACGGACGTTTAGCAGCGACATTCCGTTGTCGAGGCTCGCCATGATGAGGGCTCCGAGACACGCACCGAATATCGTCCCGCGTCCGCCGACGAGTGATGCTCCGCCGATGACGCACGCAGCGATCGCGTCGAGTTCCTTGAGCGTTCCGGCGTCGGGCGTGGCACTGCTGCCGCGGCCGGCAAAGATCAATGCGGCGAGCCCGCTCAACGCTCCGAGGATGGCGAACACTTTCAGGATGTTGCGTTTGTTGTTGATGCCCGAGAGCCGAGCCGCGTCGGCGTTGCCGCCGATCGCATAAAGGTACCGGCCGAACGTCGTCGAGGTCGTCAGAAACCCGCCGAGCAGAGCGACCGCGACAAAGA
>JAYUDV010000374.1:0-18571 GCA_043739565.1 Chloracidobacterium sp. | reverse complement strand
TAAAAGCTTTATACGGCATCCGCGAGCATCATTTGGAAAAGCTACTAAAATCAAAGAGCGAAACCACAGACTCACACGGATAAACCCGAGATAATATCCGTGTGCATCTGTGTTAACCTGTGGTTTCATTATTTTGTACGCCGGGCCGTTGTTCGGCTGGTTTCAGGAAGCCTGGGCTAAAGCAACGCCGAAAAAGCTCGATATGGGCAAAGCATGCGTCCACTTCAAAAAGCCCGAAGACATTCCTATCGAGTTGATCGGCGAGCTTGCGTCCAAGCTGACACCGCAGGCCTGGGTGGAGATGTATGAAAAGGCACTCAGGCGTGAGTTGTAGCGAATTACTTGACCAAACATGCCTTTCGACGTATTATAAAGGATTGCGTTACATCGCAATATCACATCGCTTATCTACGGCGAAGGAAGTGACATTATGAAACCAGAAATACATCCTAAATACGACGAAATGGCGGTGGTCTGTGCCTGCGGCAACACCTTTAAGACACGCTCGACGATGGGCGAGGACCTGCATATTGAAATATGCTCCGAGTGCCATCCTTTTTTCACCGGCAAACAGAAATTGGTCGATACGGCCGGACGCGTTGACCGCTTTAACAAACGTTACGCTCGCGGTGCTACGGCCGAGGCCGCGAAATAAGGTATTTGATCAATTGAGATTAACTACTGACAGATATTAGCTAGTAATAACTGACGCCGACCTACAAGCGCCATCCGCTCAAAGTGTATTCACGCACTACAAGCGAAAGGTAAAAAAGGGCGGCGTCTTTTCTATTTTGGATTTTAGATTCGCGAATTGGGATTAATTAAACATCTATTTCTAATAGATTGCTATCTAACCAAGCGTTATGAATAACAAACGTCACCTTCGAAAACTGAAATTTTTGCACACCGTTTTTTCGTTAGAACGCGACATCATCGTCGGCGGCCAGGCCGTTATGGAGGGCGTGATGATGCGGACGCCGTCAGCCTACGCGATCGCCTGTCGCAAATCGGACGGCACGATCGTCCATACCGCCGAATCGCTGCCGAAATGGAGCGATACGCACAAATGGCTCTCGTGGCCGGTGCTGCGCGGCGGAGCGACGCTGATCCAATCGATGGCGCTTGGCGTGAAAGCTCTCAATTTTTCAGCAAAGGTTTTTGAGGACGACCTCAATGCGCGGGAGGAACTCGCAAAAGAAACTGCCGGCGAGACGCAGGTTGCTCTTGTTGACGGCACGATGGACGAAAATTTTCTCAAGGCACCGGTCAAAGTCATCATGCCTAAGGGATCGAAGGCGAGATCCGCCGGACAATCCGCCGGTGCTGTCGGCTCGATAATTTTCGCATTATTTTTCAATATTTTGCTCTTTTTGGCTGCACCGCTGCTGCTGACGAATCTTGTTTTTATCGCGGCACATTGGGCTGATGCTCCGGTTGTCGCGGCGGGTGCCGGTTGGCTGGCGACAGTAAAAGGATATATCTGGGAGATAAAGCCGCATTCGTGGATCGCGTTCAATCTCGCCGACGGCCTCGTACGGATGGTATTTTTTATCATCATGATCTTTTCAATGTCGCGTTTGAAAGACATACGCCGCGTTTTCGAATACCACGGAGCCGAGCATAAAACGGTTTTCACATGGGAAAAAGGCCTCGACCTTACACCAGACAATGCGACGTTGCAAAGACGCCAGCATCCACGTTGCGGCACATCGTTCCTGATGGTAGTGATGCTGGTGGCGATCGTGCTGTTTTCTATAATTAAATTTGACGCTTTGTGGATAAATTTGGTCGTCCGCATCGCGCTGATGCCGCTTGTGGCGGGGCTTTCGTATGAGGTGATTCGTTACGCGGCTAAAAAAGAATCAAGCGCGATCTTTAAGCTAATGACAAAGCCCGGCCTCTGGCTGCAAAACATCACGACGCAGGAACCCGACGGCCCGCAACTCGAGGTCGCGATCAAGGCACTTGACGAATCGCTAAAACTTGAACCGGCCGAAGTCGAAAACGCACCGGTGTTCCGACGCGAACTAGAAATTGTCGTGTAAAGATTAACCACAGAGGTCACAGAGTACACTGAGTAAGAAATTACTTTAATTTGTATTCTCTGTGACCTCTGTGGCTCTGTGGTGAATAACTCTTATGTTCGAAAAACTTGCACAGATAGAAAAATCTTACGAGGAATTGACCGACCAGATCTCACAGCCTGAGTTCATGTCCGACATGACGGCCTATGCGCGGCTGATGAAACAGCATCGTTCGCTTGGCGAGATCGTCGGCAAATATCGCGAGGTCCGCAAGATGCAGGAAGATCTGCAAGGCGCCCGCGATCTGGCTGATCTCGCCGATGACGATGAGATGATCGAGATGGCCGCTCTCGAGATCGCCGAGATCGAGGCAAAATTGCCGCAGGCCGAGGACGAGCTAAAGTTTCTGCTCATACCGAAAGATCCGAACGACGAAAAAAATGTAATACTCGAGATCCGTGCCGGTACGGGCGGCGACGAAGCGACGCTTTTTGCTGCCGAAATACTGCGAATGTACGCCCGTTACGCCGAGCGCCAAGGCTGGAAAATGGATGTCATGGAAGCCTCGGATAACGGCATGGGCGGCATCAAAGACGCCGTCGCGATGATCGAGGGCGACAATGTTTATTCGAAAATGCGTTTCGAATCCGGCGTCCATCGCGTCCAGCGCGTGCCGCAAACCGAGACGCAGGGGCGTATTCACACGTCGGCAATTACCGTGGCCGTTCTGCCCGAAGCCGAAGAGGTCGATGTCCAGATCAATCAAAACGACCTGCGGATCGATACCTTTTGCAGTAGCGGCCCCGGCGGCCAGTCTGTGAATACGACCTACTCGGCTGTGCGCATCACGCATTTGCCGACAAATGTCGTCGTCTCGATGCAGGACGAAAAATCGCAGATCAAGAATCGCGAAAAAGCGATGCGGGTGCTTCGTGCCCGGCTGCAGGAGCTTGAGGAGCAAAAACAGCATGATCTTGAGGCCAGCGAACGCAAATCGATGGTCGGCAGCGGCGACCGCTCGGAAAAGATCCGCACCTATAATTTTAAAGAAAATCGCGTCACAGATCATCGTATCGGCATGACCGTTCATCAACTCGACCTCGTAATGGAGGGCCAGATAGACGATTTCATCGCCGCTCTACAGACCCATTACCAAACCGAAAAGCTAAAGGCTGAGGCCGTCGCCGCCTGATAATACAAATTGTTTTATTTCCTCTTTTGCATTAGATTGTTGATATGGTAACGCGCAGCGACATTCTGGATATGCTCGAACGTGAAAAGGAATCGATTCGTAACTTTGGCGTCAGCGAGATCGGTGTATTCGGCTCATTTGCCAGAAACGAGCAGCGGATGGACAGCGATGTAGATGTGCTCGTCGAACTTCAACGTGAAACATTCCGTGACTATATGGGACTGCTTGGCTTTCTCGAGCGACTTTTCGGTCGAAAGGTCGATCTGGTAATGAAGGATACAATAAAGCCGATAATTCGAGAGCGGGTATTAAAAGAGACTATTTATGTTACGGGATTTTAGGCTTTATTTGGCTGATATAATTCAGTGTTGTGACAGGGTTCTGGAGTACACTGATGGCCATACATTGGATTCGTTCTCGGAAGACTACAAATCCGTCGACGCAGTTGCTAGAAATCTGGAAATAATCGGTGAAGCGGTAAAGAACATCCCGACCGAAATACTTATCCTTCGTCCCGAAATTAGCTGGTCCGATGTAGCAAAGTTTCGCGACGTAATTGCACACCAATACTTTCGGGTCAAGCTGACAGTCGTATGGGACACGGTTCGCAATGAAATTGGAGGCATCCGCTCCGCTGCGTCTAATTTATTCATTGCGTTCCAGCCTAACGACGACCAATAATGCCGCCACCCGCACGCTTATATCTAATCCGTCACGGCCAATCCGCCGGCAATGCCGAGGGGCGTTTTGGCGGGCACGGGCCGATGCCGCTGTCCGAGCTTGGGCAAAAACAGGCTGAGATGACGGCAAATGTGCTGGCGAAAGAGGGCATAAATGCAATCTACTCGAGCGATCTTTTACGAGCAGTGCAGACTGCGGAGCCGCTGGCTAAACTATTGAATATAGAGATAAATACGTCATCCGCCTTCCGCGAACGCCACGTCGGCGTGCTCGAAGGCCTGACATTCGACGAATCAAAAGCTCAGTTTCCCAACGACTACTACGCCCTCATCAACCGAAGCGTTAATCATGTAATAACGGAGGGCGAAAGCTACCGGCATCTGCTCCGGCGTATCACGTCGAAGTTGCACGATGTCGTCCGAAATCACCCGACAGCTCGCATCGCCATCTACTCGCACACAGGCGCCATCTGCTTCCTCACACTGCATCTTTTAGGAGCTATCCACCGGACCACAAAGCAAACGCCGTGGCTCATCACATCCAATTGCGGCATCAACCGCTTTGAGCTTCGCGGCCGCCGCAACGTCCGCGTCCTCGCCCTCAACGACACCCGACACTTACATGACATCACCGGCAACGACTCATTCGCGGCCCGGTAATGCCGCTTTTTGCACTGCCAAGTGCTAATATTGAAAAAATCAAGATTGGTCGGAGAGCGCTTATGAAAATCAAACAGTTTTGCATACCTGCTTTTTTTATCGCCGTTTTAGGCACAACTTTTACTTTTACTCAAACGATTCCCGACGATCCTAATCATCTGCCGACAAAAATTGGCGGTGAGCCGAAGGGCAATATCCGCGTTGATTCGATTATGGTGACGGGTAAGATACGCCTCGAAGGATTCCCTTCAGATCAGGTGAGGCCCGCGATTTACGTTGCCGCTTATGGTAAGGGCCGGTTCGTCGGACGCCGGCAGGCATCCGAGAGTGGGTCGTATTCGATCAACGACGTTCCTCGTGAAGGGGCAACGATTGTCGTTGAAATTTATCATAACGAGGTCGCTAGCCGGGAGATCTCAATCACCCCGGCGTCCATCATGTATCAGGATTTTTCAGTAAATTGGTCTCAATTCGCGGGCGCAAAGGATAAGGTCGGTGTCATTTCGGTCGCGGGCGCTTACGACCGGAGCCGCGAAAACCAGGATCAATTTGAGCGGGCGGTTTCCGAGATCAAAAGAGGAAGCAATGACTCAGCGATCTCTGCCCTCAAAGCTGTCGTGGGCAGCGACCCGAAGGACTATTACGCATGGACGCAGCTCGGCAATGCGTATTTCTTAAAAAAGGACAACAAGAATGCCGAAGCAGCCTATCTACAAGCGATCTCGGAGTACCCGGCTTACACACTCGCATCGGTAAATTTGGGCAAACTTTATCTTTCGCAGAATGATAACGACAAAGCGATCGAGGTCTTGACCAAAGCCGTCGAATCAGACCCAATGTCGGCCGATGCTCAACAATATCTCGGCGAAGCCTATCTGGCAATCAAAAAAGGCTCCAAGGCGGTCGGTTATCTGAACGAAGCGATCCGCCTTGCTCCGATCGAAAAGGCAGAGATTCATTTACGTCTTGCAACACTCTACAACGGGGCGGGTCTAAAACCTCGTGCGTCGGCCGAGTACCAGAAATTTCTCGAAAAAGTCCCCAATTACGAAAAACGTGATGATCTAAAAAAATACATCTCCGAAAATCCGCCACCACAATAAAAAAAGAGCCGGAACTTTTGCTCCGGCTCTCAAGTTCTAAACCCTGCGATCTAGAAATCGTATCGCACGGCAAATTGTACAACACGCGGAGCACCCTGAATCGCCGTCAACTTACCAAAACCGGATGACGGTGTCTTCAGGTTTGGATCAAGAGTCAAACCGAGATTTGACACCCCGGTAAGCGATTGATGATTCGCCACGTTGAACACCTCAAGCCTGAACGTGACCTTGTTGCGTTCCTTGAATGTGAACGACTTGTAAAGACCTGCGTCAAGGCTCGCATACCCCGGATCGCGGAGAAGATTTCGATCTCCAGCTTCGCCGGGACGCGCGTTGCGGAACGACTGATAAGCTGCGGTTGGGTCGCTGAATAGATTCGGCGATCCGCCCGTGCCATTCTTTACCGGCGAACTATATAGTTGCTGAATTCTCACGCCGTTCGACTGAACATTCCAGTTGGTCGCCCAACGGGCGTCATCAAACGGTTCGCCTGCCGGCAAACCGGTATTCCAACGAACGATACCGGTAAAAGTCCACCCGCTAAGAAAGGCGTTTCCGGTCCGTCCAGCGTTGCCGAAAAATGACTTGCCCTTGCCAAACGGCAGTTCATAAATAAAATTGGCATTGACAAGGTGGCGAACGTCAAAATCCGAATTGCCTCGATTTGCATTCAAATTGAGCGGATTCAGTACATTAATGCCGGTGATTCCACCTGACGACTCATTACCCGACGCGGTGTCGATCGAATGTGAATACGAATAGTTCAGATCGAATGAAAGCCCCTGCTGGAATCGCTTACGAAGACTGAACTGGAACGCATTGTACCATGATGAACCGAGAGTTGAGTACGCCGCGAAAGTTGCGTACTGCGGGTGGATAAAGATAGTGTCTCCAAAACCTAAACCGTCATTCCACAATACCTGCACGAACGTGTAGTCATTGGTATTTCGACCGCCTATACACGCTCCCGTGTTATCCACGTTGCGTCTCGCGACGCGTCGATAGGCCGCCTGAGAAGCGGTCAGTGGCGTCGCCACACCGCAGACATTATAGGTCCCCGCCAGACCTGGAACAAATTTATTGAACCAAGCAAAGTTTGGAATTGACGAGATCGGCGTGTTCGCCGCACGATAATCGAGCAGCGTATTCATAACGCTGTAAAAAGTTTGTCCCGAAGCCGGGTCCTTCAGGTTATTAAAATGAGCAGTGTCGCGAATTACGAGCAGGCTCTTAGCGATCCTACCGACATAAGACGCTTCGAATGAGATCCCCTTCCAAATCTCACGGCCGTATGACAGATTAAAGTTGTAGTTATACGGTGTAGTGAGTTTGTCGTCCAGGGACTGTTCGATACGCTGATCCCCATCCGGAGGGGTCTGGAGCGGGAAATGAAGCGTCGGCGCGGCCGTAATGCCCGGCAATGTGCGGTAATTCTGCCCAATCCCTGTAAACAGAGGCCCCTGGAAGGATGCCACGTCATAGGTATTGGCGGAAACGCTGCTCGTCGAGCTATAACCGAGTGTGGAATTCAGGTCGAAAGCAACGGCCAACGCACTGCCGATACGGTCGTACGTCATGCGAAATCCGCCGCGGATCGTGCTCTTGTTATCACCGCCGAATAGGGCTTTCATAAAACCGCCCTTAAAATTCGGTGACCAGGCTACCGCTACCGACGGAGCAAAATTATTCCAATCCTGCTTGTAGTAGCCCGGCTTTTTATTTGCTTTACCCGCAAGGTCAACGGAAAGCAACCCATTATATGGCACACCGCTGTTCGCACCGGCGACCCGCTTGTCAAAGAAATCACTCAAGCTGGTTGTAGGCTTGACCTGCAACCCATTGGCCTCATAGACCGGTGTCGAGGTTGACCAACGAACGCCGTAATTGACGGTCAGGTTGTTGAACATACGCCAACTGTCCTGAGCGTACCATTCATATTCCTGCGTTTTGAAGGTACGAGCCACGCCTGATCCAACGCTCTGGAGCGAACCGTTTTTACCATACTGCAAGGCGGCGCCATATTGAGAAAAGCGTCCGATTACGGCTGTTAACGCATCGCGCAAATCGGTGATCGCTCCGCTCGCGACATTTGGAAAGATCGGCGTCGAGCAATCGGCATCGGCCGTGACGACGACATCACCCGAGCAGTTGTAAAACGACGGATTCGTCGACGCGTTATCATATGACGCGCCAAATGACGTACGCGAATTAGAAACAAGGCGTACATTGCCGCCGGCGGCGATCGTGTGATTACCCCTCACCCATGTAAAATCGTCAACAAAGTTGTGAACGGGCGTTGTGCGGCTCAGCGATCGCGAAAAACTGAACGGCTGATAGATAAACCGGAAACTGACAAAATTCTGGGTCGAGTCGCCGCCTAACGTAAATGAATCGCGGGTCAAGCCGTAAGTGAACCGATTGACCATATTGTTGCCGAGCGTCCATGTATGTCCGAGAGCAATTCCGGTCGGGTGTACCCAATCGGTCGGCGAGATCGTATCCGGAAACCGTGAAACCCGTTTAGATTTATCGCTTTGGTATTGATACCTCGCAAAAACATCCTGCGAGGAGCTGGCCTTCCAGTCAAGCCGAAGAGTGGCCACATTAAAACGTTTAGGTGTAGGGGCGTTAAAGCGGAAACCCGACGTATTTAGGCCATCGCCTACGGTTGTGTCATTTGCCTTGTAACGAGATGCGGCAGCGGCCAAAACCGAAAGAGCGGCATTGTTTACACCTGGTGTCGAATTGGGACCGTTAGCGCCGTTGTAACAAGCATTGATCTGAGCAATTGTAAGGCTGGCGACACCGCCTGAAAACGTCGGATTACATGTGCCGGCCGGGGCGGCCCCCGTCGAAAGGTATTTGACTATTCCCTGCCCGAGACTCGGCAGCGGAACCTCGCGGGTAATGGGTGTTTCGGTATTTTCGTCAAACTTCTCATAAAAGGCCGCGAAGAAAAGCTTGTCCTTTATGACCGGACCAAGAATTGAGCCGCCGTAATTGTTTCGATTCAACGAAGGCTGAGCAACGCGATTTGCGTTGTTGAAAAAGTCATTCGCCTGAAACTTTGTTGATGGACGGTAATATAAGTAACCCGAACCGTGCCACTGATTGCTTCCGGATTTTGTGATCAACGAGATCTGGGCTCCCGACGAACGGCCAAAGCTCGCGTCAGCATTCGTCGTCTGAACACGAAATTCCTGAAGCGCTTCGGGCGTTACGCGAAGAACGCTGAAAAATGCGCGGCCACCTTGCTGTTCGTTTACATCGACGCCGTCAAGCGTTACATTCGCCTGATCCGAACGGCCACCATTTACCTCGCCCTCAGCCGTGACGCCCGGCTGTAACGACAGTAGGCCCGGGGTATTTCTCGCCGAAAGCGGAAGCTGAATAACCTGTTGCGTCGTAAACGTATTACCGATCGATGCGTCGGAAGTGTTGAGAATCGCATCATTTGCACTCGTGATCGTAACTGTTTCGGAAACACCACCGACAACAAGAGCTACATCAAGTTCCTTGACCAGATCGACCATCGCCTGCACGCCAGGGAGCAGTGATTTCTTGAATCCGGTTGCGGCAATTTCGATCTTATAAGTGTCCGGCGGAACTGCCGTGAAAGAGTAATTGCCGTTTTCGTTTGAAACCTGAGTACGGCTGAAACTTTTGGTTTCGCTCTGTAGCGTGACAGTGGCTCCTTTAACCACGGCACCCTGCGCATCACGGATCGTTCCGCGTATGGACGAGGTCTGAGCCGCGGCAGTGACAGACAAAAAAGCGGCCAACCCAAGGCATAATGCCAACGAGTAGAGCCGCGTAGATAAACTAACACTCTTTTTCATTTTTTCCTCCTGGGAAATCTGAGAAATTCAAACCAACGATCATGGAATTACCATGACCAAATCCTTAATTAGTGTAAATCTGAAAATTGAAGACGTATCCAAAACTACTAGACGCACCTTCTGTGCCAAATTGTAAAGATTTGTAAAGTAAATTCTCCGAATCGAAAAAGCCTTAACTAATCGGGCTTTTGTTTGGGAAATTTATGATAGATTGCAACGAATCTTCGACTGTCCGGCTAATGGGGCGATGTCATTGTTATAAATTTTTGCAGATTTATTCAGAATCTCGTAGGCTTTTTCACATTATTGAAATTTATTCAGAATCTTGAATGTTTATCCAATTAATGTCCGAATATTCACCGCGATTGCCTTCGCGGCAGTGGCTCCTGCTCCGACGGCTCCGCTTATGGTGGGGGCAATGCGATTCGTCACGTCACCAACTGCGTAAATCCCGTCAGTGCCGGTAAAATAACGATTGTCGACGCGGACGAAACCCGAATCATCAAGGGATAGTTGGCTCAGAAAAATGCGGGTATTGGGCTCGACGCCGACGCGGATCAAGATGGCATCGACCGAGATATTTGAGCGTGCTCCGGTCGCGATGTCTTCAATAATTACTGCCTCAACCGCGTTATTTCCAACAATTGCAGCTACTTGGGAGTTGGTGATAAATTCGATTTTTTCGTTTTTGCGAGCCTGCTCGAGAAACTCGTCCCGGGCCGAAAATTTGCCGCTGCGTTGAACGACGATAATCTTTTCAGCAGTGCGGCTCAGTATGAGGGCATTTTCGATCGCGGCATCGCCTCCGCCGACAATACAGACACGCTTTCCGGCGACGTCGTTTTTTGATTTCTCGCCCGATTCGAGAATGCCCCGCCCATAGAATTCGGCCTCGCCGGGAATGCCCAATTTCCGACGCGACACGCCGGTCGCTATAATCACTGCCCGGCCGGTATATTTTGTCCCATCGGCTAGAGTTACCGTTTTCTCAGCGAGGTCCGCGGCTTCGACCCGCGCTCCGCAGCGGCGGGTAATATTCGTATTGTCGACTTGCCGCAGAAACAAATCCCGCATCTCGCGGCCGCTCGCCGCCCCGACCCCGAGATGATTTCTAATCGAGTTAAAGATCCGCAATAATTGCCCGCCAACCTCGATTTCTGTTTCAAGCAAAAGCGCTTTTAGGCCAAGCTCGGCGCACCAAAAAGCGGCCGAAAGCCCGCCCGGCCCGCCGCCTATAATAATGACATCATAATCTGCGATTTTCCCCGTCATACAGTGCCCCGGCTAACATCCAATTACTACTTTTTGTCAAGGAAATCTGCCATTTTTTGTCACATTGTCTGGAAACGATGGTCGTCGGCATTGCATTCCGTTTTCAATAACTCATTATCTGCCTTTATTTTAGGCATATTCACGTAATTTAACAACGGAAACGAAAGACGGATTTGGTGGCATTGGTATTGCTGTTGTATATCTCGCACGATTGGGCTTGTCGGCCCAATCTTCCCACATTTTTACGAGAAAGTTGATCCCTTACAAAAAATATGAGATTAGAATTCGAATCTAATGTTAGCGCCCTCCCACTCGTCGACAATCAGGTTTTCGAAGGTATAGGCCTTTCAGCCACGCCGGAATTGGAACTGCTGCTTAAAAAAGGCATTAAAGCGGCCCAGGACGGCGATCGCGAGCAAGCTCGTAAGCTATTATCACATGCGACGGCTGTCGATCCGGCATGCGAAGACGCGTGGATGTGGCTCGCATCAATCAGCGAATATCCCGAGGAGCTCCTCGCTTTCCTAAACCGCGTTTTGGAGATCAATCCTGAAAATGAACGTGCGGCAGAATGGCGTACGGCTACCAGGTCTCTACTAGCAAAAACCTTTGTCCAGCGGGCAATTGCCGCTAACGACGAAGGTTCTGCAACCCGTGCAGAGCAGTGTCTTGACCAAGCTCTTGCTCTCGACAACAATTATGAAACCGCGTGGTTTTGGAAGGCCGCGCTGGCCCCCGACGACGATGAAAAGCTCGCGTTTCTCGACCGTATATTGCGGATCAACCACGAGAATCAGGATGCACTAAACGCCGTCGCCGCGATCAAACGGGCAAGATCTCAGTCAGCCTTCGACGATGCAAACGAGGCGGCAGCCGCCGGTGACAGCAAAAGAGCTGTCGATATCCTCGACGGCCTCCTTCAGGACGCATCCGACCCGATCCTTGAAAAGGTTTGGCATTTGAAAGCTACCCTCGCCGAATCGTACGATCAAAAACTCGAATTCCTTGATCGCGTACTGGAAATCAATCCGGAAAACGAGGCCGCCGTGGCTGCGGTCGCCGAGATCCGCGCATCAAGATCACAGGCCGCATTCGCTCAGGCAAAAGAAGCCGCTGTAGCAGGAAATCGCAAAAAAGCCATCAAGATCCTAGACGAATTTCTTAAAGATGTTCCCGATTCCGTCGATGCGTGGCTCCTCAAATCTCACCTCTCGCTGAGCCCTGCCGAAAAGACCGAATCACTTGAAAAGGCCCTTGAGATCGACCCTCAGAACGCCGCCGCAAAATCCGGACTGGAATTTTTGTCGCTGACATTTGGATCGACGACGCCCAAAACAGTCGAAACAGTTGAAAATCACGAGAGTGTCGAATCAGAATATTCTGAGCCTGAAAGCAAAGATGCTGCTTTCGCCAGCCAGCCGACCGACGAAACGATAAATTTTGACGACGCTCTTGTGACTTACGAGATCGAGGCGATCCAGGAAGAATTTGCTGGTACCACGGCACTCGAACCCGAGATGACATCGGAACACTTCGAAGGTACAGATAACCATGAGGCGGTTGAGGCCGCGAGCGGTTTTGGACAATACGAGCCCGCCGAATATGACCCCCCAGCGGCAGAGACAGTAAATTTCGATCACTCTGAAGAATTATCCGGCCCAGTTGTTGAGTCGGTTGACGCCGACAGCGACAGCGACACCGTCGAGACGCTTTCCCCATTCGAGGAAAAAGCGTCTGTGGACGATGACGATTACTTGGTCGAAGTTGGACCTGACGAGAATAACGGGTTTCAAACGGACGATCGGCCGCAACAAAGTAACACGAGTTTTGCATGCCCGTTCTGTCACTCGGCCAATGATCCGCTGGCGTTCGCATGTACATCCTGTCACGGGAGCCTCACACTGTCGGATATCGAATCGCTGCTTTCAAACGCGGATGCCGACCAGGAAGAGATCCAGCACGCGGTCACTCAAATGGAGGCCGAATGGAACCTTCGCGAATTTAGCGTGCAGGAATTGACTTTCCTGGGTATCGGCCATTTTAATCTGCATAGGTTCGAATCCGGATTCAAGTATCTGCAAGAGGCGTCGCGGTTAGATCCAAATAACGTGATTTTGGCCGGTCATGTCAACACGCTTTCAATACGTCTTGCCGAGATGAACCGACAGGCAGAAAATAATTACGCTATGCCCAAGGGCAAAACGATCCTTGTCGTTGACGACAGTCCTACCGTGCGAAAACTTATCGCCGGCAAGCTTGAAAAGGCGGGACACTCCGTCGTATGCGCCGTTGACGGCATCGACGGACTCGCCAAGATCGAGGAACGGCTTCCCGATCTGGTCTTGCTCGATATCACGATGCCGCGAATGGACGGCTACGAGGTGTGCAAGCAGATCCGTGCAAATGGCGCGGCAAAAGACGTGCCTGTCGTAATGATCTCCGGCAAAGATGGCTTTTTTGATAAAGTTCGCGGCCGGATGGCCGGTACAACCGGATACATTACAAAGCCGTTTGGCCCCGAAACCCTCATGAAGGCTATCGAAACCTACCTCGTTAATGACAACGGTCTGGGCGAATAGTTTCTACAACTAATTCGACAGGCCGCTAAAATGTATTCCCTAACGCGACAAACCTTTTTGGAAAAGGCCGAGGACAGGCTGGCCGACATTCGCGGCAGCCTGCTCCTATTTGCGCAGGGGCGACTCTCGGCCGGCGATCTCGCGCCAGCGAGGCGGAAACTTGACGAACTCAGAACCGAGGCCCAGTCGGGCGAATTGGTGGATGCCGTACGTCTCGCGTCCGAATGTTCCGATTCGATCGAATTACTTGCCTTGGCCAATAGCCCAAATCATGATCGTCCGGTAAACCGGGCGCTCGATCTGCTTTCGCGCCTTGAGGCCGAGCTTTTGCAAATGCCTCTTGGTTCGGCCGATTTTCTCGCCGATATAAATGCGTTTGTTGACTCATCATTTGAAAACTTTAGTGGTAATCACCCCGCCGTACGCGAATTCGTTCAAACTCCGGATTCCCACGACGAGGATTTTGAAGTTGACGACGAGACGCTCGAAATTTTTCGCTCCGAGGCCGAAGAGCTTCTTGCCAACATCTTGTCAAATTTAAAAATACTCAGCAGATCGCCCGACGATAACAACGCTCTCTGGGAAATACGCCGAAACGCTCATACTTTTAAGGGCGCCGCCGGTATTATTGGATTTCGCGAGGCGTCGAAACTCGCTCATCGGATCGAAGATCTGCTCGATAAAATGGTCGAGTCCCGCTGCGGGGCCGATGGCCGCGTAATCGAATTATTGACCACCTCGACAGCCCGCCTCGCGGACATGACCACAGGGAAAGACTTCAACGAGGATCCGAAAACAGCCGCCGATCTGGCCGCCGATTTCGACATACTGTTCACATCCGTTCCGGCATACCCGGGCGAATCCGCCGCCTTGAATCAAAGCTTGCGACCTGTAGCCGCCTATCAAGATAGCGTCACTAAAGATTCGGTCAAGAGCGGTGCTTCAAGTCCGACGCCGATCGTTCGCGTTTCGCTCGACCGCCTCGACGACCTGCTAAAAGTCTCGCGCAGTCTTCTCGTCAATAGGTCCTCCCTCGCAAAAAGCTTTGGCGAACTAACAAGCGGCATCGATTCGCTCCAGGCGCTTGCCGACCTGATCGAAACCCAGCGCCGGCTTTCCGATGAAATGCTGCACAAGCTGCTGCAAATTCGAATGGTTAGGTTTGGAACGCTCGAAATGCGGCTCAACCGCGCGGTTCACGTTACGTGTCAGGAAGAGAGCAAAAAAGCCTTCGTTGTTATCGAAAACCCCGATGTCGAGATCGATACCCAGGTAATAGATGCCCTGATCGAACCTCTGCTCCACCTTTTGAAAAATGCGGTCGTCCACGGCATAGAGCCACCAGATACGCGTCGGCTGCTCGGCAAACCCGAAAAAGGCCGCATTTGTATTACTGTGGATTCGGATAACGACGGAGTTTTTCTGTCGGTCGGGGACGACGGACGTGGTATTTCCATCTCAAAGCTGCTGGAAAAAGCAATCGCCGGCGGAATAATCGCCCCCGAAAAAGTCGCGTCGGTCGACGAACAGACGATACGAAATCTGATCTTTCATCGGGGTCTGACCACTGCCGATTCGCTAAATCTGAATGCCGGTCGAGGCATCGGAATGAGCATTGTAAAAGAGAGCGTCGAGGGCCGCGGTGGAAGCATCGCCGTCGAATCCGAGCAGCAGAAAGGCACCAAATTTACCATTCGAATGCCGCTCACGCTGCCAAAGTCCACCGATCATTACCCTCAAATTAAATCAATCGGAACCGGGTCGACACCGGCGGCCGACGCTTCGCCGCTTGTGCTGATCGTCGACGACAGTCAAAGCATCCGCCGGATGACTGCAAAGATCGTCGAGGACGCAGGTTGGCGGGCCATAACTGCGGTTGATGGGGCCGACGCTCTCGAACTGCTGCTATCTGGAGCCTGGCGGCCCGACCTGATTCTCACCGACGTCGAAATGCCGACGATGGACGGCTGGGCATTTCTCGAATACGTAAAAACGGACGACATTTTCGGCCACATTCCGGTCGTGATGGTCACGTCGCTCGATTCGGATGAATCCCGGCAAAAGGCGTTGGGTCTGGGAGCTTCGGACTATCTCGTCAAACCGTTCAGGATAGCGGAACTCGATCAGATCCTTGCAGATCTCGGGAAAGTAAATGCTGTTTAGGATTTTGGCGGGCGGCTCGGCCTGATCTCGATCTTGCTGGGTAAGGCTCGTGCGTTCATCGACAGCAGATCCATCACCACTTGTGCAATATCTTCGGGCTGTAGCTGCCACGATTTTTCCTCGGTCGGCGTGTCACCGCCAAAATTTGTATTCACGCTGCCCGGACAAATATAGCTCACCTTGATGCCATCGTGCCGCACCTCTTGCATTAAAGCCTCCGAAAAACCGTTGAGGCCAAATTTAGATGCGTTATACGCCGCCATTCGCGGATGAGCATTCTGACCGGCAAGCGACGAAATATTAATGATATAACCGCCGCCGCGTTGCTTCATCATCGGAATCGCGTAGTGACAGGCGTAAAATACACCGAAAAGATTCGTCTCGAGCGTCTGCCGAAACTCGTCACCCCTGATCTCCTCGACTGTTTTGCCGAAAATCCCCATCCCGGCATTATTTACCAAAATATCGACGCCTCCAAAAACGCGATGGGCTTCCTCGATCATCATCCTAACCTGATCTTCGCTGCGGACATCATAAACCTCGCCGGCCGCCTGCCCAAAAATCGAAAGGCGTTCGATCGCGTTCCAAAGCTCGCTCTTGTCGCGCCCGCAAATAAAAACGCGAACACCGTCTTTTACCAGACTCTCCGCTATTGCGTACCCGATGCCTTTCGTACCGCCCGTAATCACGGCGACCTTTTTATCGACTATCATTTCTAGAAATTCCGACTCGCCATTCGCTACTTAAAGTCGGTGAAAGGTTCGCCTTTCGCAAACTTGAGCTTTGGCCCGTCCTTTTTTCTCAACTCCTTCCAGAGAATGGTCGCGTTTCCGCCCGGTTCCAATCTCACTACTCTAAATGCAATGACTGAGTCAACGCGTTTGTCAAAAGTTAAGCTCAGAAACAAAAGATCCATTGTTGACGAATCGGACGAAGCGGGAGACAACGTGTTGGCCAATTTGTAGGCTATCAGCCGAAATGCATATGTATTATTTTCGACCGCTTTAGCATGGCTGGCATAGGTAAATCCACCGGCATCCACTCCTGCGCGGAATAGCGGCGCCCGGGCGCGGGCTGCGGACACCTCTGTATCGGGCTGTAGATCGGCCAGATATTTTACACCAGGCTGATCCATGGTGACATTTTCAAGCGGCACATTTCCGAGCGGGACAAAAATACCCTGCGAAAAAAAGCCGCCCGAGATTAACTCGCCAAGGACGAATCCCATATCCTGATTCATGGTGTCAGAGTACTGCTTTGTGCGAAACGAGAAATACGAGCTTCCGGGAACAAACTGGGCACACTCACCGTCAATTCTTATTAATTTAGATGTAACACAATTCATATTCGGAAACAGCCTGAGAATCCCCGTCTTGTCACCGTTCAAGAAGCCGTTATATTTTTTAAGATCGGCCGGATCGACTTTGCGCATCTCCTTCATGCGTTCAATATCCTCCTTTGACAGCTTAATCGCAGATGGCCCCTGACTTGCCGCCATTTCCCTTCGAATTCGTTCGTCTTCAGCCGTCATTTTTTGGATTCTGGTCCCCGGATCGCGCTCGACCTCATTACGTTGCTCAATCTGTTGCGCCCGCAGTTTATCCATAATCGTCTGCGAAAACGATCTAACCGACGTCAGGCCAAAAAGAGCTAAAAGCAAAACAAAATAAATAGAGCTTTTCATAGATCAAACCTCCAAACCGATCATAGCTTTTCTTTAAGCAGTTGGTTAACCACGATTGGGTTGGCATTGCCCCTGGACGCCTTCATCACCTGTCCAACAAAAAATCCTAAAAGCTTTTCATTTCCATTGCGATATGCGTCAACCTGATTCTGATTGTTCGCCATCATTTCGTCAATAATCTTCTCGATAGCACCGGTGTCCGAAACCTGTTCAAAACCTTTTTCTTTTATGACCTCAGGTGCCGCTTTGCCGGTTGCGAACATCTCGGTCAGCACTTCCTTGGCCTGATTATTATTGATTGATCCAGTGGAAACCGTCTTGATCAACTCGGCTAGGTCCTCGGCGGTCGTAAGGCTCGTTTCGATCGTTTTGCCGGAATTATTAAGCTCTCGAGCCAGTTCGCCCAATATCCAATTCGCCGAAAGTTTCGGATTTGCCGTAATGCGTGTCACCGTCTCGAAATATTCCGCAAGACATTTATCTGCGACAAGCTGTGAAGCATCCGCGTATCCAAGCCCGTAAACCTCAATAAAACGGTCACGCCTCGAATCCGGTAGCTCGGGCATTTCGCGTTTGACGCGTTCTATGAATTCGGCCGTGACGGCCAGCGGCTGTAGATCAGGCTCTGGAAAATAGCGATAGTCGTGAGCATCTTCCTTTGACCGCATAAACCGCGTCTGATTATTTTTCTCGTCCCACAAACGCGACTCCTGATTGACCGCTTCGCCCGCCTCGTGGGCCGCGACCTGGCGTTCGATCTCATACTCGATCGCCTTTTGCATAAACCTGACGGAGTTGAGGTTTTTCAGCTCGACCTTGTTGTTAAAGATGGTTTCGCCCGACTTGCGGACCGAAACATTCGCCTCGCAACGTAAGTTCCCTTTCTCCATATCCGCGTCGCTTGCCCCGACCCATTGCAGAACGCGGCGGATATGATTGACATAATCGTATGCCTGCCACGACGTGCGAAAATCGGGCGACGTGACGATTTCGCCCAGCGGCGTTCCGGCACGATTGAGATCAATGTACGAATATTTATCAGTCTCAGGTAAACCTTCGTGAACGTTCTTTCCGGCGTCCTCCTCAAGATGCATCCGCTGGATGTGAATCGTCATCGGTCGCCACTCGACCGCCCGGCCATGCTCGTCGCGTTCCGCCGTCATTATCGTCAAATGCCCGTTCGCGGAAAACGGTTTGTCATACTGAGAGATTTGATAACCCTTGGGCAGGTCGGGGTAAAAGTAATTTTTGCGATCAAATTCTGTATAGTCTGCAATTTTGGAGCCCAGTGCTGCGCCAACACGGAGCACTTGCATTACCGCTTCCCTGTTGATGACGGGCAGGGAGCCAGGGTGCGCCATACACACCGCACATA
>JAYUDV010000373.1:0-1013 GCA_043739565.1 Chloracidobacterium sp. | reverse complement strand
CAGCAAACTTTCTGTTATGCGAATATAATCAATTGTTATATAGGCAAACTTATGAATTTTGAACTTTCCGAAGAACAGCAGCAGATCAAATACAGCATCCGCGAATTTGCCGAGAGCGAGATCCGTCCCCATGTGATGGAGTGGGACGAAGCACAGCATTTCCCTGATGACTTGCGTCCGAAGCTAGCCGAGCTTGGCCTGATGGGCATTCTTTTTCCCGAAAAATATGGCGGTGCTGGTATGGGTTATGTCGAGTACGCAACCATCATCGAGGAGCTTGGCCGCGTCTGCGGCTCGGTTGCCCTGTCGGTCGCGGCACACAATTCGCTATGCTCAAATCATATCTATACGTTTGGCAGCGAGGAGCAAAAGCAGAAATATTTGGTTCCGCTTGCCCAGGGCGAGTCGTTCGGAGCGTGGGGCCTGACCGAATCGCAGGCGGGTTCGGATGCGTCCGGAACGCGAACGACGGCCGTGCGGTCCATCGGCGGTTGGAAGGTCAACGGCTCGAAGAATTTCATTACAAACGCGATCGTTTGCAACACGCTGGTTGCGGTCGCCGTGACCGACAAGGCCCAAGGCAATCGCGGCATCTCGGCGTTTATATTCGACAAATCGATGGACGGCTTTCGCGGCGATAAAAAAGAGAACAAAGTCGGCATGAGAGCCTCCGAAACTGCTTCCGTCGTCTTTGAAGATTGCTGTGTGCAGGATGAAAACCGTCTCGGCATCGAAGGCGAAGGCTTTCTACAGGCAATGAAGGTGCTCGACGGCGGACGCATCTCAATTGCCGCTCTCTCAGTCGGCATCGCCCAAGGTGCTTACGAAGCGGCGGTTAAATACGCCAAAGAAAGACAGCAGTTTGGCAAGCCGATCGCCGAATTTCAGGCGATCCAATTTAAGCTGGCCGATATGGCGACTCAGATCGAGTGTGCCCGTCTGCTTACTCAGCAGGCGGCCGCTACAAAAGACGTAGGCAAATCCGTAACCCAAAAATCGGCGATGGCGAAACT
>JAYUDV010000372.1:0-18619 GCA_043739565.1 Chloracidobacterium sp. | reverse complement strand
CGGTTTCGGCGCGGCGAATTGAAACTCTGTCCCGCCGGTCTTCACTGACGAAGACATCATCTGCCCGTCGGCGGCGACGAAAAAGAGTTCGCTGCCGTCGCGCCGCCAGACAGGAAGTTTTCCGCCGTTGGTCGAGACGCGCTTTTTGTCCGTGCCTAATTTGCCGTCCGTTGAAAATGACTGGACGTAGATTTCGTAATTGCCCGTTTCATCAGATGCGTAAGCGAGCCAGCGTCCGTCGGGGGAGAGCTGCGGGTTTTGCTCGTCGAACGGCGAATTCGACAACTGATATTCTTTCCTGTCGCCAAACATCGGCAGCGCCCACAGATCCATGCGCGTCTTGACACCGCGTTCCATGAAAATAATGAAACGACCATCGGGCGACCACGCCGCGGGAAAGGCGGTTCGCGGAAGAAGAGTCTCAGCATCACCAGAGCCGTTGGCGGCTTTCACTGCGATGCTGTTTCCGCTGTTATACAAAATGCGGCTTCCGTCCGGCGACCAGACCGGCATCTGACTGAACGTCGAAGTTATTCGCAATCCGGTTCCCTTGTCCAGATCGACTACCCAAATATTTGAGTCTGCCCCGCCGGAACCCATTGTCCTTCTGACAACAAGGCGTTTCCCGTCAGGTGAAAGCATCGGGCTTTGCCCGACGTTGACCTTCATCGGAGCATCAATCGCTCCCGTCTGTTTCCCGTCACGGTCGTACCAGACGAGCTGATAGTCCCGCTGCCATTGTCCCTGCCAGACCAAGACGCCAGTGTCCGAGACAGAGAATCGCCGATTACCGGGAGAGTTTCTCGCGCCGGTAATGATTGGTATCGGCTCGCCGGACAGCGCGAGTTTTTCCGCGTCGAAAGCCTGAGCCACCAACGCGTCATTTCGTACAAAAATCAACCAGCCCAGCGGGGCGTAAACCGCCGCCCCGGCGTCAGCGACAATCTGTTTGATCTCCGGCGAATCCAACGAGCCTGCCCAAATGCCTTTCTGCCGCAAGAAAATAAAATGGCGACCGTCGGGCAGAAAGCATGGAAAGCGATGTTCTACATCATTACCTTCGGTGTTCATCTCCACCGGCTTCGGCTCGCCGCCCTTCGCCGACACCTGCATCAGCGTCGGGCGATAATCAGGAACAAAGACGATGATGCCATCTTTGCTCCAAGTCCCACCGACCATACGAGCGGAATCACACAGCACCTGCGCGTTCGCGCCCGTCAGATCGGAGCGCTTGAGCTTGCCGTTGGAGCCGTATGCGATTGAGCGGCTGTCGGGCGACCAGAAAGGCTCTAGCGCATTCTCCGAGCCGGGCAAAATTTTCGCGTCCGTCGAATCGAGATTGCGGACGTAAAGCATCGTCTTCCCTTCAGCCGAGGTCGCGGTAAACGCGATCTTCTGTCCGTCGGGCGAGATGACGGCCGCGTCCTGCATCGTGTCGTTGAAAGCCAGATCTTTAGGCGGATCGAACGACAGCCTGATCGCACCGGCTGTAGTTGAACCTTGCTTGTAATAGGCTAAGGCAAAAGAGAACGCGATGAAAGCAAGGACTCCCGCCGCGATCCAAGGCAATCGTTCTCGCGAGAAAAGCGTGGATAATCGCGAAGTGCCTCTGGCTTCCTGAGCAGTAGTGTCGTCGGCATTCAGCGTACGCGTCGGACTCTCGCCCGAGATAGCATCGCCTGACAAGATAGCGGTCGCGGGCTCGTCGCTTACGCTGCCCTGTACGAGCGGCGTACCGTCATCGAGACAATACAGCAGGCTGTCGTCAAAGTAATCTTTTCGGCATTCAGGGCATCGTTTCATACTGAAGTATTATTTTATCGCGGAATTATAGCATGACTACTTGCGATTTGTATCACAAATGACGGAGGTCTGCGTGGCGAGGCGCAATTAAATTCGGTAGCAGAGTTATCGTTATGATTGCATTACAAGTTTATGCGGAAAGCGTGTTTGAGGCAAGAATCGGGTCTAAAACTTACCGGGCGTGCTCGATTTTTAGTAGTTCTGTCTTCCGAGGTAGTTTCACAAAGCGCGGATCGGTGCTCAAGCCGTCCATGAGAGGAAACGCCCGCACAGATCTAGCCACTTAATTCCCGGCACAGGAAATCCTGATCCCAAAGTTTTTCACATTTTACCTCGACATTGAACAAAAAGAGTGAGAAAGTATTTTTCATTGGATCACCGTCTGAAAACTAAAGTTAAGTCGAAAGCCCGGGCGATCCGATAGAAATATAGACCTGCGTGACCGAACCCCTCCCAGATTCGTATATGTTCGTAGCGTTAAAAGCAACTTAACAAAACCTCCGTTTGTTCGATTTTTTTCGATCGGACACTCGAACTAATACAATGAATGAATGGCAGTTGGCGACCGACACCATTCAGTTTCTAAAAACTAATAATCAATAAAACTATGTATTCAACCAAATCTATAGCAAAATTTCTGGCGTTCATAATGCTTAGTGCAATTATTTTTGTAGCCGCAAATTTCACTGTTTACGCGGCAAACATCAAAAAACAGAAGGGAAACTCGACGCCGACCGATCTCTGGCAGCGGGCTGACGAAGCTAAGTTGCCCGCCCGGGGGCGACGGCTCCTCACTCCGGACAAATACCTTGTATTTAGTCTCAATAATAAGGCATTGACCAAATTGATGGCTGAAATGCCGATGGAATTTGCCAACTCACCGGTCGTGCAAAGCACCATAATGGAAGTCCCGATGCCGGACGGAACGCTTTCGCGTTTTCGTATTGAGGATTCGCCCGTTCTCGCTCCGCATCTGGCGGCAGCCTTTCCGACATGGAAAACATTTCAGGGATTCGGGATTGACGACCCGACGGCAACGGCTCGTTTCGACTGGACAAAAACCGGGTTTCACGGCTACATCTTTACCGATAAAGGCACGGTCTATATCGACCCCTTTCAGGAGAACGACACAGACAACTATCTTGTTTACTTCAAACATGAATATGGGGCGTCAGCGAACGGCAACTTTAACTGTCGAACTGAGGATTTGATTGCATCTTTAATCTCGCCCGGCGACCTCAAGGCGCCGGATGCGCCGGCATTTACATACGGGGCAAATATCCGCATATACCGCCTCGCCATTGCCACGACCGCCCAATGGGCCCGGTCCAATACACAATCGACTGATCCGCAAACCGTCCGTACGGCCGCTCTTGCTGGTATGACAACCAGTGTTAACCGTTTGGACGGCATTTTCCGACGCGAGATTGGCGTCAGCTTCCAACTTGTTAATCCGCCAATCACGAATGACGCGACAAACATCATTTTCGACGACCCGGCAACCGCACCGTACAACAATACCGACGGCATTCCGCAGTTAGGAATTAATCAGACAACCATCGATACCCGTGTGGGTGCAGCAAACTACGATGTCGGGCATTTGTACGGCACCGGTGGCGGAGGCGTCGCGGCAACCCCGTCGGTGTGCTCGACGCAAAAGGCACAGGGCTATTCGGCCCGAGGCGGAACGCCGGGCGATCCGTTTACGGTCGATTATGTCGCGCATGAGATCGGGCATCAATTCGGCAGCAGTCACACTTATAACAACCGCGACAACGGTGGTGCCTGTACGACCCGTTCGACAAACAACGCATTTGAGGTCGGCAGCGGATCGACCATCATGTCCTACGTCGGCATATGCAATGTACGTAATCTACAGCAGTATGTTGATACCGGCATCCCGATGTTTCATATTCGCAGCCTCACGCAGATGGTCACAAATATTCAGGATGCAGATAATGGCGGCTCTTGCGGCACGCCGTCAGGTACGAACAACGTTCCAACTGTAAACGCTGGAGCAAACTTTACTATCCCGCGCCTCACGCCGTTTACATTGACGGCGACCGGCGGCGATGCCGATGCGGGTGACGTCCCGAACCTGGTTTACTCGTGGGAAGAATATGACCTTGCCCCGTCCGGCAGTGGCGAATTGGGTACGCCGGCTCTAACCTACGATGTAGACACGGACGGCATTCTACGGCCGTTGTTCCGTGCATATTCGCCGGTGGCGAGCCCGTCGCGCACATTTCCGAGCATGGCTTTTATCCTTAACCCGGCGAATAACAATCCCGCCGGCAGCAACAATCCGCCGCTGACCTATCAGGGGACGAGTCCAACCGGAGCTCCGGGGGCGACGTGTCAGGCGGGGACCGATTGCGTGATTGGTGAAAACCTGCCTTCGGTTGCGCGAACGATGAATTTTCGCGTTGCGATCCGCGATGGTCGCGGCGGCATCGCCGATGCCGGTATGACGGTTACGACAGCGGCAAATACGGGGCCGTTTCAGGTGACAACTCAAAATACAGCTCCGGCTACATGGCAAGGAGCCACGGACCAGACTGTTACCTGGGACGTTGCGGGCACTGCTTCGGCTCCAATCAACGCGGCCAATGTGAAGATATCGCTTTCGACGGACGGCGGGCTGACATTTCCGGCGACACTACTTGCCAGTGCGCCCAATACCGGAACCGCCACGGTCAACATTCCAAATACCCCGACAACGCAGGCCCGCATTAAGGTCGAAGCCGTCGGCAATATCTTCTTTGATGTGAATAACGCCAATTTCACGATCACGGCAGCTGCCGGCATAGCCGTCGGTGACACGTCCGCAACAGGACGCCCTCAGCCGGATGATAAGAAACTTGCCCCGGCTGTGGCAGAAGTGTTTCCGATAACGCTTTCGGCTCCCAACAGTCAAACGGTCACCGTTCGGATTACCACGGTTAACCAATCGGCTATAGAAGGCATAAATTATGTAGGGGTTCACAATTTGGATGTTATTTTCCCGCCGAACACAACTTTCCAGACGGTTTCGGTTCCGCTTATTGATGATGGCGTTTACCGGGGAACTGAGACCTTTGCCCTCGATGTCGTGTCTGTCTCTCATGCTTCAGTTATAGACGGCGAGGGAATCGCCACTATTTTTGAAAGTGACCCTCCGCCGGCTCAACTAGGTTTGGAAGGTGACATAGCCGGCCGCTTTACAGGGGACGGACAGTTGGGTGCGAACGATGTGGTACTGGAGCGGCAGTTTGCGGTTGGGCTCCTCACGCCCGATCCGGCATTCAATGAGTTTCAGCGAGCGGATATGTCCCCAAGCGCCACTAAAGGCGACGGACAGATCGACGCCACGGATATCATTCAGGCAAGAAGATATGTGGCGGCGCTCGATACTCCTCAACCGGCGGGTGGGCCGTTCGTTCGGCCTCTTTCACGGCCTACATCTTTACCGACGGCTGTCGCCGACGGTCGGATAATGCGAGTCGGCTCGGCAAATGCTTCGAACGGAGCACGAGTCACCATCCCGGTCGAGATGGATTCAAAGGGAGACGAAGTTGCAGCCAGCTTTACCTTGAACTTCGATCCTGCGAAACTCCAGAATCCGAGCATTACATTGGGCGATGGAGCAACGACCGACACAACCCTCACAACCAACACGACCGAAGCCGCAAACGGCTGCATCACCGTGCTGGTTGATGGAAACTCGGCTCTTGCAAAACGGCTAATAAATGTCACATTCGATGTTGTCCGAACCGCACCATCGGGTGACACCCGAGTGAGCTTTGCCAACGACCCGACACCGAGTGTCATCTCGAACGCTGGCGGCGACAAACTCGCAGCCGGATACGAGAGCGGCACCATTACGATCTCCGGGCCGAACACGTCGGGCTTTAACGTTGCTGGACGTATCTTGACACCTGACGGCCGCGGCCTGCGAAATGCACGTGTGACGCTCGTCGACCAGAGCGGCATGGCCCGAACGGTGACGACAAGCTCGTTCGGGTACTATAGCTTTGACGGCGTTGCTTCTGGCGGCATATACACGATCGGCGTTTTATCGAAACAATACCGTTTTGCATCACGCTCCGTGCAGGTCACAGACAACCTTTCAGGGGTTGATTTTGTGGGACAAGAATAGAACTATGTCACGCAAATAAAACTAAAGGCGGTCTTCGGGCCGCCTTTTTTGTCGAACAAAATAGAATCTGTCACCGTTATTTGAACGAGCCGGCGGCCGCTCGTTTTGTCAAGAGACTTTCCGGATCGTTTGTGATCAAAGCCTTAATGCCAAGTTTACGGCAACGCTTTACCCATTTTGAGCTGTCGGCGGTCCAGATCGTGACCGGCATGCCTGCGTCGGTCGCGAGCGAGACCAATTTTGGCGTTACCAGCGAATGGTGGAGCGATATCTGGTCAGCGCCGAATTCGCGGGCGATGGCTAGGATGTGTTTGCGTCGGCGTAGGAAATCCATGATTGTCGGCTCGAACAATGCGGCAGTTTGCACCTCAGGCAAATGATGCCGGACCTCAGGAATGGCGGCGAGCTTAAAGCTTTTGACGATCATTTGCGAAAGCCGCGGCGAATCGCGAATCACATCGCAAACAGCGGACGCGAGCGAGGTATAATCCGGTGAATTCACCTTGAGCTCGATATAGATAAGGCCGCCGAAATCACGGCAAAGCTCTAAAACCTGAGCCAATGTCGGTACCATTTCGTGCGAAAAATCGGTGTTTGAGCGTTTCGGATATTTCGTGTTAAACCACGACCCGGCATCGACGAGGCCCAGTTGTTTTGAGGTCAGGTCGGCCACATTTTCCGGCCGCAAACCGGTGCGTTTAAGCGTTGCGTCGTGAATAACGACGGGGACGCCGTCCTTTGCAAGCTGCACGTCAAATTCGATGCCGTCTGCACCCGCGTCGATCGTCATTTTGAACGCCGCGAGCGTGTTTTCGGGAGCGTGAGCACTCGCTCCGCGGTGGCCGATGATGAGCGGCGCATTGCTCATTTTTTCTCCAGCAGAAAAATCGTTTTCGACCACGAGATGGGTTCGGTTATAGGGAATTCGTGATTACCGACGATATTGAAATAACGCATTGCGGCGCCTCGCACCTCGGCAAGCGGATGGATCTTGAAATTATAAAGCAGCTCAAGTACCGAGCCGACGACCGACGGTTTTACGGGCAAAAATACGAGCGGCGCTCCTGTTTTCATGACCCTTGCGGCTTCCGCCAACCCTGCGTCAAGCGGCGTGTATTCGAGCACGCCGCACATTAGCACCAGATCAAAAGCCTTGTCCGCGAACGGCATTTGTAATACATTTCCCTGCACGGCGTCGGTTTTTTTCGCATATTTTTTGCGACCCGCGAATTGCTCGCGGGCGACCTCAAGCGATTTGAACGACAGGTCGAGGGCCGCAATGCGTCGGGGCCGAAAAGAGGCGTCCTGAAACGCCAATGTGACGATGCCCGTTCCGCAGCCGGCGTCGAGCACGAGAGAGTCAGAGTTTATTTTGAGATCGAGCGAACGTAGGTATTTGGCAACCGAGGCGCGGTAACCGTTGAGCTTCATCGCCAGATTTTGAACATCGGCGAGCCGATCGTACAGGCCCTGCGTTTTGGCCGGATGCAGCTCACGTCCGTTTTTTGGCATTAGTCTATTTTTCAGCCAGGAGATTGACGATCATTTCCCGCATCTCCGCCTGGCGGGTTGGGCTCGTTCCTGTCTCAATATAACGAATTATGCCCTTGCGGTCGATGATAGCCACCGTTGGCAGGGCCGTCGCACCGTATAAAAACTGAGCGCTCTGATCTTTCAGGACGACAAAATCATAGTTGAGCTTTTGGTCCCGTCTGACGCGTTTGAAATATTCGATCTCAGCCGGAATATCGGCCGGGACATCCTCGACCATGCCGTAATAACGCGTCACCCCGAGTATTTCAAGGCCGCTCGCGGCAAAATCCTGCTGCCATTCTATGAAATCGGGAAACGCCTCAAAACACGGCCCGCACCACGTCGCCCAAAAATCCAGTAGCACGACCTTGCCCTTCATATCGGCAAGCGTTTTAGTCTTTCCGGGAAACCACTGGTCGATCATCGGCAATTCGGGAGCCGGTGCGCCAAGCAATTTGTATTGCTGCTCGCGTTTATTGAGCCGCGTCAGCACGTCCGCCTGCAGATCTTTGTTGGGAAAATCCTTGACGGCGTCGTTCATCGCCGCTTTATAGAGCACGAGAGCCGCCGGTTTGCGCCCCGTCTCGATCAGAAATTTTATCTTTTGATCAATGGCGTAGTAATAAAAGCTGGTTGACCCGGTTGCGACCGCTGTGGCACGCATATCGTCGAGTACCGCCTCGGCTTTCACGCGGTTGCCGCCATCGCGATTAACTTCGTAGACGAGCATCCCGGCATCGAGAATTTCGTCGAGCCCGCGGGCACGCGAAGCGGCGCTTTTTAACAAGCCTTTTGAGGCCGCATAAGCCTCGTCGGCGTGCGGTCCCATGCGGGCAAAATCCTTTTGGGCTTGATATGCCTTGGCGAGTTCGCCCTCCATCCGTGAGCGTTCGGTCAATTTTTTCGGGTCTTTGCTCAGGTATTCGGCAAGCATCTTTTCGGCGTCTTCGAGCTTTTTCTGCTTGGCGGCGATCACGACGACTATCGACCTCGCTGTCTGCGAACGGTCAACTGGCGAATTCTCAGCGGCGATGAATTTAAGCAGGTTTTCAGCCGTGCCGTCCAGGTTTTCGGCGATCCAATGGAGCATTCCCAAATAATAGAAGTCGTCGCCGGCGAGATCTTTACGGGTGTTTACTGTTGCCGCAAGCTTTGCCGCAAGCTGCCGCTGCTCAAGCTTTGCCTGGGCAAATAGCGCCTCGCTGAACGGGATTTTTTTAGCGTCGAATTCGTTACCTTTTTTGCGGATGTACCCATTTGCGTCGTCAAACATCTGCTTGACAGTCGGTGCGGGAACGATGACGGTACCAGGCGGATTAGTAGGATCGGCCGGAGCGACGCGCCCGGATTGGGCTGACATAATGGCGGCCAGAGCGAGAATCAAAAACAATACAAAATGTCGCATATTCGCTAGTTTCCGGTGCCCGCAACGCGCAGCGTGAATCGGCCCGGGCCAAAGGCGTTAAGGTATTTCGAATCGGTCCCGTCCGTCAATCTATCCGCCGCGATTTTCGCGGTCAGAGGTGCCAGCAAAATGCCGTTCCGGTAATGCGCCGTCGCTATAAAAAGCCCATCGAGTCCCGCGATCTCGCCGAGGATCGGCAATCCGTCAGCCGCAAACGGCCGCAAGCCAGCCCATTGATCTGCGACCGGCAAACTGGAAATATCCGGTGCGATCTCGACCGCAATCTCTCTCAATCGGGCCGACGCCCATTCGGTCACCGATTTGTCGAAACCTACATTTTCACTCGTAGATCCTGCCATGATCCGGCCGTCCATTCTCGGCACAATGTATCCGCGTCGGCTGTATATCACGCATTGAAAAAGTCGTCTTGCGGTCTGAAAGGCGACGATCTGGCCTCGCACGGGCTCGATCTTCAATGGCGATTCCGCCAGCCCAAGTTTGATGAGCGACGTCCACGCTCCGGTTGCAAGCACGGTCTTGTCGGCGAGAAATATGCCGGCGTCCGTCTCCGCTCCGATGACCGCGCCGCCGTTGACAATGAGCCGCTCGGCCTTCGAATTTTCGCAAATCATAATACCGTTTAGCCCTGCGTAACTTTTCAAAGCGATCAGTAATTTGCGGTTCTCGACCTGCCAGTCATTGGGGAAAAATAAAGCCTCGCGCACATTGGGTGAGATAAAAGGTTCGGCCTTACGGGCTTTCTCAGCCGACAAATGCTCGACCGCCAAACCTGCTTTGCTCTGCCATTTTAACCGCTTGTGTACGACGCTCACATCCTCATCGGTAAACGCCAGGTAGAGCGTTCCCGCACGGTCAAGCTCAATATCAACGCCAGTTTCGTCAAACAATTCGGCGGCAAAATCGAGATAAAGATCACGCGACGCACAGCAAATATCAAAAAACGCCCCACCCTCATCGGCCTCCGCCTGCGGCCCCAACATCCCCGCCGCCGCCCACGAAGATTCCTGCCCTGCCCTGCCTTTTTCGAGCAAGGTGATGCGCTTTATACCCTTTTTGTGCAGCTCGCGGGCAATCGCAAGACCGATCACGCCGCCACCGATTATTAGAACATCCGTATTCTGGGAATTACGCATAAAAACTTTTCTGTAGCCGCAAATCGTTGTAAATTTATAAAAGGCGATCAAATTGATTTTAGCAAAACGAAGTACCGAACCATGACTGTAGCACTAAAAAATAACAAGAAATCGAAGCATGCACTCGAGGCGGAGCGACTCGCCCGATCACAGGGCATCAAGCCTTTCAGCATTCGCGATGCAATTCAGAATCCCAGCATTACGGATGAGGAACTTGAGGAGTTTTTGAGCTGGAGGCGCGAGATTCGAGATGCTGACGTGGAGGCTCAAAAGAGCGAATTTGTTATCAGAATAGAATACTAAAACCTTCCTGTTCGAAATGCCCGTCATGCGTGAGAATTTGCATGATACTGTGTCGCCGACAGGCGTTCATCGAAATACAATCCGTTAAGCTGTAGCCCTTATCGAGCCTTTTTCCGTAAAACTCGACTCCGGCTAAGAAAACTTCGTTTGTTTGCTCTATGACAGTAACCTCATCGCTTTCGAGAATGCTTTTCACGATCAGAAATGCGGTTTCCTTAACATTGCGGCGATACTCACTGAAATAATTTAGCGTTTCAACTAAAACCGTTTCGGTCGTTATCAAATTAACAATTCCGATCTCGTATTCGACTTCGATCACGTGAGCGTGCCATTGGTCTTGCGGAAAGATTTTGGCGATCCAATAATTTGTATCGGCGAAAACGTCGTCCACTATTTTTTATCCGTTCCGTAAAGATAGTGATCAACATTAACCGAACTGTCGGTTGGAAGCTCATCCCAGATTTCTCGCGGTTTCTCCGCGACGATTTCATCAATCTTTTCGAAAATGCGAAGACGCTTTTGGCCTTTTCTTTGAGCAAGTTTTTCGACAAATCCCAGAGCTTCGACCTGCGATTCAAGCGGCAACGATTTGACCTTTTCAAAAATTGTTTCAGCAACCTGTATTGACATAATTTTCACCCGTAATGTGATCTTTTTCCCTAAGATTCAAATGCGATTCTAACACACCCGTGGATGAATTTACGCCGCCGCCTACGAGGATTCGCGGCCCACCACGCCTTTTTCAAGCAGCGTGATCCTCCGCATGCCTTGTTTATGAAGCTCGCGGGCAATCGCAAGACCGATCACGCCGCCGCCGATTATTAAGACATCTCGATGTTTAGGTTCCGACATTCGTACCCAGTACCAAGATAAGATGATAAATAAGAGAGCTGTAAATAACTAATTTTCAAACGAAAAAAGGGCCGTTATCCTCAAAAGATAAACGGCTCACCTCATAAAAACCGAGTAGGTTGATCTAATTCGCTATGGAGTGGTCACATTCACAGCGAACGCAAAATAGAATTGTCCGAGCGTTTTGTCGGGGTTTTGTTTGTTGGTTCCGATTCTTATGAGTTGGCCCTTGTTCTTTCTTTGGCCGTCGGCCTGGATAGCGCTTGGGGTCATTACCCAGCTGGTGCATTTTCCGGCGTTGGTTGCGAGGCATGTCCATTTGACAAGGTCGGTGCCGGGATTTAGTGCGTTCATCCGGACGGCGTAGCTTAGGCCGGCATAATCGAACGTAAGCGAAAGTGGGCAGTTCACTGTTTGGTTCAATGTGAAGCTTTGCATCTTGATGCCGGAGTCAAGGCACTTTGAGATGATTCTGAACGGAACATTTGCGGAGGGAAACGGTGCGGTGGCATCGCCTGGAACGACCGGATCGCCAAAGTCGATGTAGGCTTTTCGAACTGTCGAAGACTTTGTATTGATCTCCCAATCGCCGATAGCCTGAATGATCGAGGAAACGGAATTTACTCCGTTCAAATAACTGCCAAGCCCGTCGCTCTGGATGCGAAAGAATGTTCCGCTGCCGTCGAAACTTTGGATCGTCGTTGTTGCGGGCGTGTCTGTCGCCGGTGGAGCCGCCTCGGTGTAGTTGTCCACCATCGAGCTAAAAAGCAGTGCGGCTGCGAAAAGGATAAGTAGTCGTTTCATTTTTTTCTCCTATTTGATCTTCTAAGTACGAGTGCTGTCATCAACTTTGGTTTGACATATACCTGCTGCTGAGAAATCCGTTGCAAAAAGTTTCTCCTTAGATTATTGTCGATAGCAATACAGCCAGATTTGCCAGAGGCTTAACATTCCTGCCCCAGCACATTGGGATAGAAACATGTAACTTGTAACGTGTTTGTTTGTACGTTATTTTGCTTGGTAAGTCCTTAATAAAATCCAAATGTTTTCCAAATAATTTGTGAAAACGGCTACGACCGACGCTATGGTGAATAAAGGCAATTATTTATATGAATTCGGCTTATTCCGTGTTGATGGCTCGCAAGGATTACTTTTTCGGGACGGTCAGCCAGTGCGGCTTCCCCCGAAAACGTTCGAACTGCTGTTGTTCTTTCTCGCGCGATGCAATCAAGTGATCGACAAAGAGACGCTGATGCGTGAGGTTTGGAGCGATGCCTTTGTCGAGGACGCGAACCTCACCGTACATATCTCGACGCTGAGAAAGGCGCTAAATGGTGACGGGCAAAAAGCTGTGACGATCGAGACATTCCCAAAGATCGGCTATCGCTTTAACGCGGATGTTCGCGAGTTAACAAATAACGCCGCACCGACGTCACATATTATTTCCGAAGAAACGAACGGGTTTTCCGAAGCGACTTTTAGTAACGGTTCAAAGCGAGCCGAAGAATTTGATGCGGCTACGGGCCGGACAAACGCGCCCTTAACCAGATCAAAGGTGCGGCCCGCGCGTATTATTGTGGCGGCCGTTCTCGGAGCGGTTGTTCTCATAGGCATTGGCTTCGCACTAAAGAAATTGTTCGGCACCGGAGCGTTCAACACGCCGACTCTGGAGCGGCTCCGCGGGACCGAACAGAGCTCCGCGTCAGCGATCTCGCCTAACGGGGAATACCTTGCCCATGCGGTCTCAAAAGCCGGAAAGCGGACGCTGATGATGACGAATATCGCAAGCAACAGCAGCGTCCAGCTTCTGCCGCCGGACGAGGCGTTGTATTACGGGCTTACCTTTACTAAGGACGGCAGCTTTTTGTATTTCGTAAAGTCCGAGGGCGAAACGCTTACACTTTACAAGATCCCGGTTCTGGGCAATGCAGCGGCGAAGGTGCTTGACAACGTAGGGCAAAAGATAAGTTTTTCGCCGAAAAGTGAAAAATTTTGTTTCGTGCGCAAACTTCCCGACGGCGAAACGGCGATAATGACGGCGAATGCCGACGGCACCGACGAACGTGTTATCGCGTTGCGAAAGGCTCCCGAATATTTTGATGACTTCAGCATTTCCTGGTCGCCTGACGGGAAGTTTATTGCTAATGCCGCCGGAATTGCCAAGAGCGGCCGCGGTGTACAAATAATCGGGGTCGATGTTGAGATAGGTGCAGAACGTTTGATCTCCGATGCAAAGTGGACAGGTTCCGACGGTATTGAATGGCTGGGGGATGGCAGCGGGCTGGTCGCGAGCCTTGTTGATAATGCCGATACGACGAACCACGTCTGGTTCATTCCTTATCCGTCCGGCGAGCCGCGAAAGATCACTAATGACCCGAATAATTACGGCGGGGTTGGAGTTTCGTCGGATGGAAAGACTATGTTGGCTGTTCAGTTCAAGGACGAATCGAGCCTTTGGACGACTCCATACGATCAACCTACCCAATCGCAGCCGGTCACGAATGAAAAGCACCATATGTTTCAGTGGGTTCGTTGGACTGCCGACGGCCGATTGCTTTTTGCCTCGAGCGTTGGCGATCACAGGGACGTTTGGGTCATGAATTCGGACGGTTCGGGCGAGACGCAGTTGACAACTAACGCGGCTGCAAATAAGATGCCGACGGCCACGGCGGACGAGCGTTTCATAATATTTGCATCCAGCCGGAGCGGCGATGGACCGCTTCACCTGTGGCGGGCGAACGCAGACGGCAGCGAACCGGTGCAGTTGACAAATGGCGGCGAGCAACTTCAGCCGGACACCACTCCCGCCGGGCACTGGGTATTTTATACAAGTAGTAAGACAGGGGGATCTCCGCTCGAAAAGTCGATATGGAAAGTTTCGATAGACGGTGGCGAGCCCGTCATGGTTATTGGGGAAACGGCTCACTCGCCAGATGTTTCGCCTGACGGAAAATATCTCCTTTGTTGGTATAAACCAAATGATGAAACACCGTGGACAGCGGCGATCTTTCCTATCGAGGGCGGAAAGCCCGTCAGAAGTTTGGACATCCCGGCAGACTCACCTATCCATTGGACGACTGATGGAAAGGGAGTTTCCTACGTCAAAACCATGGGTATCGGTGGAGCTTCCAATATTTGGACACAGTCCCTTAGCGGTAAATCGACCCAACCTGCAACGCAGTTTACGTCAGAGGGAATAGCCAATTTCGACTGGTCGAACGACGGCCGACTCGTCACCTCGCGTACCTATAAAACCCGCGATGTATTTTTGATCCACAATTTCAGATAATCCGTCCACATTTATTACAATGGTGAATTAGGTTTCCGCTGGAGCCTTGTCGAAATTATGAAACACACCATTACACTTATTCCCGGCGACGGTATTGGGCCTGAGATCGTGGCGGCGACGGTTCGGGTTATTGAGGCGACTGGCGTCGATATTGAATGGGAAACGCAGATATTGGGTGCGCAGGCGCTTGAGAAATACGGCAGTACGCTGCCTGACGCGTCGATCGAGGCGATGCGCCGGAATAAGGTCTCGATTAAAGGGCCGATCATGACGCCGATTGGCAAAGGTTTTACATCGGTCAACGTCGGCCTGCGAAAAGCGCTGGATCTTTACGCAAATGTGCGTCCGGTCAAGGCCTTGCCAAACGTCAAATGTCGTTACCCTGAGCTTGACCTCGTCATCGTCCGCGAGAATACCGAGGACCTCTACGCCGGACTTGAGCACATAGTCGTTCCCGGCGTCGTCGAATCGCTCAAGATCATTACCGAAAAAGCCTCGACGCGCATCGCGAAATATGCCTTTGAATACGCCCGCGACAACGGCCGCAAAAAGGTCACCGCCGTTCATAAGGCGAATATCATGAAGCTGTCGGACGGCCTTTTTCTCGAATGTTTTTATAATATGGCAACGCAATTTCCAGAGATCGAGGCCGACGACAAGATCATTGACAATTGCTGTATGCAGCTCGTCATGCGGCCCGAGCAGTTTGACATTATGGTGATGGAAAATCTTTACGGTGACATCGTCTCCGACCTCTGCGCCGGGCTAATCGGAGGCCTCGGCCTGGCTCCGGGTGCGAATATCGGCGAGCTTGGCGCCGTTTTCGAAGCCGTCCACGGCTCCGCTCCCGACATCGCCGGTCAGGGCATCGCCAATCCGACGGCGTTGATGCTTTCAGCTATACAGATGCTGCGTTATATTGGCGAAAGGGAAGCCGGCCAGCGATTTGAGACGGCGTTGTTTGATGTGTTCAAGGAAGGAAGGTCAATCACAAAGGACCTCGGCGGCAACGCCAAAACCGTTGAGTTTGCCAATGCGATCATCGAAAAGATAAATACCGGTTCATCGGCGGCGGCGTGACCGAAGCGCCGCGCGTCCCGTCTGCGACACCGGTGACGCATTAGCAAACATAAAAAGGCGATCCGGTGACCGCCCTGAGGATAAAACGCATTGGACACAGACATCATTCCAGTCCGACAAAGTCCAGATTCGTCAGATCGCCCGACAGTTGAACGGTCCGTGGCTGATAGCGAAAGCGTCGTGATGAAACGCGCAGCGTGTAGCTCGAATCCGTTGCGACATTGTCAAATGCATAAAACCCGAATGAGCTGGTCGTTGTCGTTCGAACAACGCCCTGCGGATCAATTAGCAAAACGGCCGCGTTTCTGAGGCCGAGTACGCCGTCCGGGGCAAAGATGCGTCCGGATATTGACGCGGTCGAAGCCGCCGACGTTCCTCCGCCCCAGAATCCCCCGCCCGACTGAAATGTTCCGCCCGACGAAGTAGTTCCCGCGATAGTCTGCCCAATCGTGCCGTCAAGCGTAAACGCTCCGCCCGCCGCTTGCCCGCCGCCGCTCGCGATGACCGACTTTTGCATGACAAAGATCCAGCCGGATTGAGACAGCGAAAATACGGGGCAACCGGTAATAATCCAAAGCGTGAAAAGTGTGACGTATATTTATCTCATATCGAACCTCGCGACGCCGGGTCATTTTTTTGCCCGGCAGACTGCGGCCCGCCGGTGACTGCGGCAGACGAGAGCCTTTAATGCGTCGATCTCAATCCGCTGTTTATCGATGTCGGCTTCCTGTTTCTTGTTGACCGCGTTTTGTTTCTCGATCTGTTTGGCTTGGGTTTCGATCTGAGCCTGCTGTTCCTTGACGGCGTTAATAAGCAAAACGCCGATGCGGTCGTATCTGACGCCCTCGATCTTGCCTCTATCATAAAACACAAGTTGTGGATCAACTTTTTCTACATCTTCTGCCCCGAGGCCAAAATCATGGCTGCCATCTTTCTTCCAGTCGAATGTGATCGGTCGTAGGTGGCTCACAACATCCAGACCGGAGCGAAAACTGGCAATATTCGTCTTGTATCTGAGGCTTGACGAATTACACGTCACTAAAATTCCGCTATCAATCTGTCTACAAATGGCATTGGCTGGGCCGCCAGGAAAGGTTATGGTATCTAGATATAAGCCTCCAGAAATAATGACGCTACCATTAATGTCCAATCTGGTTCTAGGAGTTGTGGTGCCAATCCCAACGTTGCCGCCATTCATGATCACCTTGCCATTGCTGCCGACTGTAAGCCAATTGACCGTGTTTAAGGCATTGGTCACATTCAAGACACCAGTGTCGGCATCAGTACCGGGCGTGATCCGGAATCCATTATTTCCGGGAACGTTGAAAATCGCTCTTCCGTTTACATGCAATTTTTCTAGAGGATTTGCAGCGCCGATGCCCACGTTTCCTTGGGGCGAAATGGTCATGTGCTCCGCAGTTGTCGAACCCGAAAAGTGAATTCCACCGGGTGTCGTAAACACGAGGTTGTTCTCTGCGTACAAAAAGCTTGTATTTGCGCTGTCAAAACCCGGCCAATGATTGCCGGCGCCTGTGGTGCCGTAATTGCCGATATAGAGTCTTTTGGCCGTGGAGGTGTTCTCCATCTGAATCGCAAATCCGGTCGTGCTGGCACTCCGAAGGTGGAGCGCCGTGTTTGGTGTGGCGGTTCCGAAGCCGACGTTGTCGCTACTCTTCTGGATAGTAAATGCGTTGTTCGCAGTCCCATAATTATAAATGCTGAAATCCGAAACACCGGCAGATCCCTGTGACGTCCCCATAGCAAAATCCGTGGCCCCGCCGCTCGAAAAGCTAATCTGTGCTGAATTGGCAGAAATGGCGGACGCCCTGTCAAGAACCAAAACCCCGCTGCCGCCTGAAGACTTTGCCCGAATTACCGAGGAGCTGCTGCTCTGAACATCGAGCGTCTCACCGGGATTGCTGGTGCCAATTCCTGCGATGCCGCTTGCGATGAGATTGCCGCCTATCGTGCCATTACCACTGATGTTGAAGTTTGCCCCCGGCTGCTGTGTCGTTTGATTCAGGATTGCGTTTCCACCGCCGCTGCCTGTAGAAGCAATTGTCAATGTATTGCCTGATGGTGTTATGGTGATATTCGATCCGGCGGCGAGCGTTACGCCGTCGGTCAGAGCATTAAGGCTTTTTACTGCCTGACCGCTTGCTATTTTAGGAGCGGTCACCGCATTGTCAGCGATATTTGCCGTGGGAATAAGACCAAGCCGAGCGTTATTGAGAGTGCCCGTCGTGACGTTGCCAGCGTTAAGGTTTGTCAGACCGGAACCGTTGCCATTCGTTTGCAAATATTGGCTCGCAGTCACGCCGCCGAGTTGGAGGGCATTGGTCGCGGTTGTTGCATTCACTGCGTTAGTCGCAGTGGATGCGTTTCCGTTCAAACTCCCGGTGATTGTACCCGCGGAAAAATTGCCTGCGGCATCGCGTTTGACCAGCGTGTTGATTGTGTTGGACGCGGTTGCACTGTTCGCTGACTGCGCCGCGATTGCTACGCTTACGGCGGTTTGTCCGCCGATAGCGTTGACGACGGTCGAGCCTTGAGGTCCTGTAACGTCTCCGCCAAGATTTCCTGAAAAGTTACCGGCAGTAATGGCATTTGTCGCGTTGGTGGCATTCGTTGCATTCGCTGCGTTTGCCGCATTTGTTGCGTTGAAAGCATTATCTGCATTAAGGCTCTTTACCGCATATGGAGCGCTGTTAATCTGCTGTCTGGGTGACAACACAGTAAACGCACCCCCGCCCGTTTGCCGGACGTGTATCTCAAGATAGCGGCCCGCTCCCGGGAACTGGCTGCCAAAATCGAGTTTCACGGAGAATATGCCGTCGGTGACGGTGACCCCGTTTACCGTGATCGTCAAGCCCGTCTGACTGCCGCCGCTTAAAGCGTCAAAGAGCATGAATTCAAAATCGTGCGAGCCACTGGCGACACTTCCGCCGTTTTTTAGGCTGCCCTGGTAAGTAAATTCAGTTGTCTGAGCCTCAGCCATCGCGAACAAGACGAACACCAATACAACACATGCGAAAACAATATTGAACTTTACAGTCATCTAC
>JAYUDV010000371.1:0-8082 GCA_043739565.1 Chloracidobacterium sp. | reverse complement strand
TAAACGAAGCGCATCAGGAGGGCATAATCCACCGCGATATACGCCCCGAAAATCTAATACTTTCGGCTGAGACCGGGACCGAACAGACCAAACTCGTTAACTTCGGAGCCTCAAATGGAGAGCCAAATTCATATAATGCCGCTTACAAGGCTCCCGAGGTGCTTGATGGACGCATCTCTACGGTGTCGAGCGATATATTCTCGCTGGCTGTTGTCGCCTATGAAATGCTTACCGGAAGTAAGCCGTTCAGCGGATCGACCGCCAAGGAAATCGTCAGGCTGCAATACGCGGGTTTGACCGTCCAACCGTCCACGCTTAGGCCCGATCTTCCATCTACGGTTGACGAGATTCTCTCTCGAGCTCTGCTGTTCAACGCCGCCAGCCGATTTGTAAAGGCACGAGATTTCGGCGATTCATTTCATAACGCATTAGCCGAATCGCCTCAGCCGTCGAGCGTTGCTTCAAAGCCTACAAACGCCGACGGCGATACGGCGAGTTTCGCCGGAGCCGTTTCATTGCCTGCGGCCGACAAACCTGCGTCCGAAAACAAGGTCGAGATCCTCAAGCCCTTAGTTTCGCCGCCGAACACTAAACCGATCGAGCCGGCGTGGAAAAACCGTTCCCCCGAGCCGCCCCAGGTCGAAACGTCGAGGGCCATGATCCTCGCGGGCGTCGGCCTGCTTGCTTTAATGGCGATCCTTGGGTTGGGTTGGTATTACCTTGTCAATCATCCAACCGAATCTGGGGTATTGACTCCAAGTGAACAGAACTCGGCCCAAAACAATGCGAACTCGGCAACTCCGGCGACCGCGTCCGATATCGAGGTGCCGCCTCTACCACGTAAGATCGTGCCGCTGGCGAACTCTGAGTTTTACCAGAACGGAAAGCAAAATCTAAAGGGCGATCTACTTCGCAATTTTGTCGGGTTTTCGATATATTACCCAAAAGATTGGAAGGTTAACGGCCCGCAAGAAAGTTCTACGCTGAATTCAAGGGGCAAATTTCTAGACATTTCACGAGTCACACCCGATGGTCAGCTTAAAGAGCAGATGCTAATCAGCTATTACCAGAGTAAGGGCACATTTAAGGACGACCAAGACAAATTCGCCCAAATGCTCAAAGAGACGAACGAAACGCTTAAGACACTGCTTCCGGGTTATCAGATGGTTTCCGAGGGCGAAACCAAGGTTAATGGCGATTGGCGAGCCTATGAAATCAAATTTCAGGGCGGAGCCAACTCAGACAAGGGCCAGAAGCTAGTGGTCTGGGGCAGACGCCTTTTCATCCCTGCGGAGCGACCGGGCGTACGCAATGGGTTTGAAATTACTATGATTGCCACCTCACTTGCGGACGACGTTCGGAGCGTGGACGATGTCGGTGTCCGTGGTGAGCTTGCCCCGATTCTCTACAGCTTCGAACCGGGCCAAAACTTCTAATTCTAACAACTCATTATTGACGCTTAGGCGTTGGCCCGAGGATTCTCACTCTGCTCATCCGGTCACTGGCCGAAAGCAAAAAATTGTCAATTTATTTCTTCGACGCTATAGTCATTTTATTGGTATTAAATTTTCCGCATTCTACGGTATTTGCGGTAAACATCAATTCCAAAATCTGCATCAAAAAGGTTTTACCGATCTTTTACGCCTATTATGAAAAACTCCGTGCGGCCCCTGCGTGTTAAATTGCCTGTTAAGAAGCGGCAGTTAATATTATTACTCGGAATCGTATCGACCTTGGCGGTGTTTGGAGCCGTCACCTGGCGGGTTAGTGCAAATTCAATTTATGTTGCAAATTCCCCCGAGACTTCGCACGAGGTAAAAACCGAAAATGATGCTCCTGCCTCACGCCTACAAAAGGACGCTGGCGGAAACCGCAGGCAACAGGCCGAATTATCAGGGGTCGCATCTCACAGCTCCGGCAATATACAACAGCGAAACATAGAGGTCGGCTCGTCATATCATAACGATACTTCGGAACGGCTTCGCGAAATGGTTCAATTGCCGCTACAAGGGAAATCCGAGCGGGACCTCGCAGATAACGAAAACCCTAAGATCCCTCACAAACATATTGACGTCCCTGATCAAGCGGCGGAGGACAATTTTGTCACGCGTCTCACAATGTCGCTCCCTGAAATGCCGAGCCCGATCTTGAATTTTGACGGCATCGGGTTTCCGGGCGTGGCATGTAACTGCTCTCCGCCGGACACGAACGGCGAAGTTGGGGCGACGCAATATGTTCAGATGGTCAACGAGGGCTATCAGGTCTTTAATAAAAACACGGGAGTTTCGATGTTGGGACCGGCGTCCGTTGTCTCGCTTTGGGCCGGTTTTGGCGGCCTGTGTCAAACCAATGGCAACGGCGACCCTGTCGTACTTTACGACCAGATGGCGGACCGATGGATAATAACCCAATTTGCAGGCACCGCAGTGCCGACGGACGAGTGTATCGCTGTTTCAACAACGAGTGACGCCACCGGAACCTATAACCGGTATGCGTTTCATCTCGGAACCAGTTTTTTCGACTATCCGCACCTCGGCGTTTGGCCCGACGGCTACTACATGAGCATGAACGTGTTTAACACAGCCGGCACGTCTTTTCTCGGACCGCAGGCGTTTGCATTCGACCGGACTGCGATGCTCGCCGGTACTGCGGCTACATTCGTCACGCCGGGAGTAACCGGCGGACCAAACGAAGATTCATTTCTGGCCGCTGATCTCGACGGTTCAACCTTGCCGCCGGCAGGTGCGGCATGCCCGTTTGTCGAAGCTCCTTTTGCGGGAACCTACAAAACATTTCTGTTTCATGCTGATTTCGTGACGCCGGCAAATTCGAGTTTTACCCCGCGAATCAGTCCGGCGGCTGCGGGATTTACGGAGCTCTGCGGATCAGCCCGATCATGCATACCTCAATTGGGCACCGCAGTCGGCCTGGACGGCATCGGCGACCGCCTGATGCACCGGCTTCCGTATCGCATCGTCGGCGGCGTCGAACGAATCGTAGGCAATTTCACCGTCAGCTCGGGCGGTGTGTCGGGCCTCCGGTGGTTTGAGTTGCGAAACGTCACCTCCGGAACGGAGTCTGTTTTTCAGGAGAGTACATATCAGCCGGATTCGACATGGCGATGGATGGGCAGCGCGGCGCAGGATCAGGCAGGAAATATGGCGATCGGCTATAGCACGTCGAGCAGCTCAATCAACCCACAGATCCGTTATACCGGACGTCTGGCGGGCGAAGCCTTGAACACTCTCGGCCAGGGCGAATCTCATTTGATGGATGGGGGCGGCAGCCAGACCAGCAGCGGCAACCGATGGGGCGACTACAGCTCTCTAACGGTTGATCCGGTTGACGACTGCACATTTTGGTACACACAGGAATACTATTCCTCGACCGCTACCCTTAATTGGCGCACGCGGATAGCGTCATTTAAGTACGCATCGTGCGGTGGTCCGCCCACTGCGGCGCTCCAGTTGCAGACGACTGCGGCGGTGACGACCGGCAACGGCATCATCGAACCTAGCGAATGTAATCTGGTGAATATCGGGGTCATAAATCTCGGCAACGCGGTCGCGACGGGTTTAAACGCGACGCTTTCGACATCGACGCCGGGCGTTACCATCACTTCGCCGACCTCAGTTTATTCGGACATTGCCGCTAATGGCGGCTTTCAAACCAACACGACGCCGTTTCAGGTTTCGACGGACAATACGGTCGCATGTTTTACGACTATCAATCTAACGCTTACGGTAACGTACTCGGGCGGCGGCTCGCCCGCCGTTTTGAATTTCACGCTGCCGGTCGGACAGGCCGCTAATCCTAATTACTCATTTGCGTCCTCGACGGGAGCTACGATCTCCGCGACCGGCACGCTCGTCCCGCTAAGCGCAGATGATGATTTTGTTGTAACTACGACGACGCCATTCGGTTTTACTCTCTACGGCAACCCGGTTGCCTCGGGCCAGACCATAAGTTTGAGTACAAATGGCACGCTCCAGTTTGTCGCATCAGGCGGCGTAACGGGCGTTACAAACAATTCGCTTCCGTCGGCGACATTTGGAGCCTCGACGACAGTGCTGATGCCATATTGGGATGATCTCGATATGGGGACGGGAATTACGACCGGCGGTGGTATCTATACCGAAACGACAGGCGTTTCGCCGAATCGAGTTTTCAAAGTCGAATGGCGTGCCCGGCATTACGTCGCATCTCAGGCGTTGGGAGCACCTGATACTGACTTTGCTGTATTTTTCCATGAAAACTCGGAAGCCTTCGAATACGTTTACTCACTTACCGGAGCCGGTGCGTTTGCGAGCGGCACATCCGCCACTGTCGGCGTACAGGCGGCCAACAGCGGAACGAACTTTACGCAATACTCATTTAACGCTGCCAGTCTCTCGGCTGGACAGAAACTGAGTGCTGCTCGCTCGGCGGGTATATGCGTAGCCGGTTCCGGAGCTTGCGCGACATCGATCGCGGCGACGGTCTCGGGACACGTTCTGACATCTGATCTCCGTGGACTGCGAAACGCTACTGTATCGATGACCGATATAAACGGCGTCAGTCGAACGACAACGACAAGCTCGTTTGGCTATTTCTCGTTTGGCGAGGTCGTTACCGGACAGGCATATACATTCAGGATCTCGTCGCGGCTCTTTCGTTTTGCTTCACAGGGCATGACGGTAAATGGTGACATGACGCTGCCAGATTTTGGTGGACTTCAATGATGGAATCCGTCTATCATTAAAACGAAAAAGAGGCTGTCTGAAAACTTAGTTTTCGGGCAGCCTCTTTTTTGTTTTCACGGAGATTCCGCCTTTTCGACTTAGCAGCCACAACGGAGAGGAATCGGGTACTGACTGCTCTCCGCCGCCGGTCCGACGAACTTATCACGGCTTGGGCCGTTGGCCCCAGATCGGTGATGGCGGCTCCTGGGTTGCCCGGTTGACGGGATGTTCCTTCAACATTCGCAGGCCTTCCTGGACGGCACGTTCGAGTTGTGGATCGCGACCGGCGATGACGTCCTTTGGCCAGTTTTCGACGTCGACATCCGGGGCGACGCCTTCGTTTTCGACCGCCCATTTGTTGTCGCGGGCAAAGAATCCGCCACGCGGTGCGATCATTGATCCGCCATCAACGAAGCCCGGTGTGTCGGCCGTATGAACGAGGCCGCCCCAAGTGCGTTTTCCAACCAGCAGACCCACCTTCCGATAACGGAACATATATGGCATCAGGTCGCCGCCGGAGCCGGCCATTTCGTTGATTATCATCACCTTTGGCCCCCAGATGCCCGCCGCCGGGCTTGTGAACGGATAGCGGTCGCCGGCGACGTTATTAAAATAGCCGTCAAAATCACGCTGCAGCACATCGATAATGTAGTCGGCCGCCGAGCCGCCGCCGTTATAGCGTTCGTCGATGATCGCGCCTTTTTTGTCTTGTTGGGCAAAATAGTAGCGGTTAAAGCTGGTGTAGCCCGGCTGGCCGGTATTTGGTATGTAAACGTATGCGAGCTGGCCATCGGAGAGTTTCTCGACGAGCCGCCGGTTAGCTTCGACCCAGGCGCGTGTGCGTAACGCCTGTTCGTTCGCAGTAGGTACGACGATTACGTGGCGCGCACCGTCCATCGCGGGTTTGTCATTGACGGTTAGCGAAGTTTGCCGGTTTGCGGTGCCGTCGAGCAGGCGATAGATATTGTCCGGTGCTTTTAGGTCAATACCGTTGATCGCGAGTATGTAATCACCGACATTTACGGTTGACCCCGGCACCGCCAGAGGCGAACGCAGATCGGGGTTCCAATTCTCGTTGTCGTAGATCCGTGTGACTTTGTAGCGACCATTATCGATCGCAAAATCGGCGCCGAGCAATCCGCCCGTTATCGCGGGCACGTCAGGCATGTCGCCGCCGCGGACATACGAATGGCCAATCGCAATCTCGGCCCCCATCATATCGAGCAAGTAATTGAGATCGGCGCGGTGCATTACGTATGGCAGCATTGCGCCGTACATTTCTTTGTCCTTGGCCCAGTCGGTGCCGTGCATGTTTGGGACGTAGAGATAATCGCGTTCCTGACGCCAGCCCTCGTTAAATATCTGTTTGAACTCCTCTTTCGGATCCAGATACATGCGTAGATTTACATTGATCCGGCCTGTGTTGGCCTGTGGCGGAGTCTTATCCGCGTCCACGAGAAACAGCGATGGGGCCGGCGGAGATGCAGCACGTCCGCCGCCTGCTCCGGCACCGCCTGCACCGGCAGCGCGATATACGAGCTTGTGGCCGTCGGCACTGACACTATAAGACGCTACGCCGGTCATGAATGGCGCCGACTTGCGGTCGCTGAGACGATAGCGGGCAAGGTCGCCGCCGCCCCCGCCCGGACCTGCCTGATTGCGCCCGGCCTCGAGATAAAAAACTGTGCCATCGGCACCTGATGCTAGATTTGAATACTGCCGTTCCGGAACTCCGGGAACCGAAATAATTCGCTTTGCTAATCCGTCAAAATCGATCTGAACAGTGATCGGAACACGCTGATGAGCGGTCGCCGGATTTGCGGCCTGGTCTCCGCCCGCAGTATCACCGGCCGGGTCGCCTGCGGGACGGCCTCCGCGACCGCCGGCGGGCGTTGTCTGAGCCGAGCCGACGCCTTTGTCTTCGTCACTTTCTGGAAGTAATGGGCTTGCATCACCCTTGTTTAGGACGGCGAGATAAAGGCCGAAATTTTCGTCATGATCGTACGAGGTCATGTCCAGCCATTGCGATTTCAAACCAAAGTCAGTCGAGGCCAAAAACCACAAGTATTTGCCGCTCGCATCCCAAACCGGCCACGCGGCATCGGAAAGCCCGTCCGTGACCTGTTTTGACTCGCCGGTATCGACATTGCTTACGAAAATTGCTTTATACATCGAACGCAGATGGGCCGCGTATGCAACCCACTTCGAGTCAGGGCTCCACGTCGGATTCATTGTGCGTGTCGGCACCATCCACGGGTCGCTGCCGACCATCTTGGCTGCACCGCTGGCCACATCGATGACCCATGCTTTCAGGTCCGTGTCAGTGCATAGGATCTTTTTCGAATCCGGCGACCACGATACCGTGTAATAGTGTTTCGGGTTTTGAATCGCGATCTCGCGCGGTGGTGTCAGGCCGTCCTGGGCCTCGATGTAGAGCTTATATTCGCCGGATCTATCGCTAAAATACGAGATCGATTTCCCATCGGGCGACCACGCCGGATCGCGTTCGGCTGAGCCGCTCGAGTTGGTAATATTGCGTGTATCGCCCTTCTCCGCCGGTATCGTAAAGACCTCGCCGCGAGCCTCGACCAGCACACGTTTTCCGGTCGGCGAGAGCGACATGTTACTCATGCGGGATGAAACATCTTCCCAGCGAGGCATCATCCACGAAAAATCGCCCGTGGCCGTGATGTTTACGACGTGTTCCTTGCCGGATTTTGGGTCAAGCTCGTGAATATAACCGGCCTGTTCGAACACAACCGTACCGACACCCGAGTCCATCGTCTTGACGTCAAAATCTCTGAATTTGGTAACCTCGGCGAGTTTTTTGGATCCGCCCTCATAGGACCAGACGTTCTGGACGCCGTCGCGGTCTGAGATGAAATAGACCGTGTCGCCGATCCAAACCGGATCGATGTCCTTCGAATCGGTCCACGGCGGCGAGACGAGATCGTAGCTTTTGAGATCGACGATCCAGATTGGGCGATTTTGGCCGCCGCGATAGTTACGGCGTTCGTCATCCCATGAATTATTCATGCGGTAAGCTATCTTCGATCCATCGGCTGATATTTTCCCCTGAAACCCGCGAGGCAGGGCCATCGGCTCCTCAACGCCGCCTGTCGCCGGCACGGTCCAAAATCGCGGTGCGCCGCTCGGTGTCCATGACGCCCGAGCCGACGAAAACATGATCGTTTTGCCGTCGGGCATCCATCCCTGGACTAAATCCGCACCCGGATGCCATGTCAGGCGTTTTGGCTCGCCACCCTCGGCCGCGACGACGTAAACGTCCTGATTACCGGCGTATTCGCCCGTAAAAGCGATCCATTTTCCGTCGGGCGAAAAATGAGGATTTGTTGTCTGT
>JAYUDV010000370.1:0-1016 GCA_043739565.1 Chloracidobacterium sp. | reverse complement strand
TTTTTTCAATCCGAGTATTTTTTTAATCGCTCGGAGGGTTTTTCTTTGGTCGAAGAAAAAAGAAAACGGGGTTTACGACTAAGTTAGTTGCCCTTTTTTGTGCTTAACCTTTTGAGGTTGTGGGCGAGGGCGATGAGGCCGGTTTCGATGGTTACTTTATCGAGGCCCCGGAGCATGAATCGTCTGAACCCCTTGTTCTGTTTTATGTTCCCGAATACCGCTTCGACCTCGTATCTTTGCCATCTTTTTTCTACTCCCAGCTCGCTTGTCAGCAGCTCTTTTATTTTCTTTCGGTGGCGGATCAGATTCGGGTTTCGCTCGATAGTGCGATTGCCTTCCGCTTTGTGGCATGGCCCTCGCATCGGGCAGCCGCGACAGTTTTGGGCCTGGTACATTCGCGGTTGTTTGTGATGGCCGCCGACGCTCGTTCGCTCGGTATCACCGATGTATCTCATCGGCTGCCCGGACGGGCAGGTGTATGTGTCATTTTGCTCATTGTAATAAAGATTATCCGCGTGAAATGCGTTTGTCTGATGTTTCCTGTCGGTTTGCTCTTTGTTGAATAAAGCGTATTTAACATAGGCCGTTATGCCTTGTTCTTCCAGATAGTCGTAGTTCGCTTCGCAGCCGTATCCGGCGTCGGCCGTCACGCTTTCGGGCTTTCGCCCGTATCCGCGTTCAAACTCGTCGATATGTCCCGGCAGGCTGAGCGTGTCGCCCGCACTCTGCGTCAGCGTGTAGCCGAGTATGTAATGGTCATTGGTCGAGGCCTGCACGTTATAGGCCGGTTTCAATTGCCCGTTATTGAGGTGGTCTTCCTTCATTCGCATAAAGGTCGCGTCCTGGTCGGTCTTCGAGCAACTGTTGCGGCCCGCCAGCATCTTCTCCTGAGCGTCATATTGTTCAATCTTTGCCGGATAGTTCTTCTTAGCGTAGGCCAGCTTTTGTTTGATCTTTGGCGACACTGTTTTGTCTTTCAACGCTTCGTTGATCTCCTCCACCGTCCGCCTCACCGC
>JAYUDV010000369.1:0-18668 GCA_043739565.1 Chloracidobacterium sp. | reverse complement strand
CCTCGGGTGTAAACTTTGTCTTGATAAATTCCGCTCCGAGAGCCTCGCCAAGCGTGCCGTCGGTTGCCGCTACGCAGCGTTTCCAACGCGGAAGCTGTTCCTTGGTTCCGGCGAGTACACGTCCCGAAAAGTTAAAACTTTCGTCGCCAAATGCTTTCGGCAGCGTGTTTGTTGAATTATTAAGCAACATCCATCGAAAATAGGTTTTCCAGCTCGCGACCGGCACATCGGCTAGCATTTTGTTCAGCTCTCTGAAAAAATTCGGCTGGCCAAAATTTATCTCCGTAACAGGCGGCATCCCGCGTTCCTTCATATACGAGGTTAGCGAAAAGTTGGGGATGATCATCTGGGCGTCCGCGACAGAGATCTTGTTGTAGTTTTTGTCCGGATCGCGAAGCTCAACCGGAGCGGCCGAGGCCTTTGCAAGTTTCATCTGGATATCCATCACAGTGACGGCATCGGCTGCCGACTGCGTCGGTGATTCGCCCAGGAGTTTGAACATATTTGACATATGTTCGACAAACTTGCTGCGGATCTCGACGGATTTGGCATCTTCCTTTGTATAGTAATCGCGGTTTGGCAGGCTCAGGCCGCCTTGTCCGGAATTGACGATCACCATATTGGTATTCTTCTGATCCGGCCCGCCGCCGAGGCGGAACAATGTGGAAACACCCATATTATGAAGCTGCGCGGTCTCGCGCATGATGTCATCGCCGGTCTTCATATTGTCTATGCTCTTAAAAAACGGATCGAGCGGTTTTGTTCCAGCTTTTTCGATCGCGGCCTCGTCCATACAAGACGCATAATAATCACCAATGAGCTGAAGACTACTTCCAGGGGCGGCTTTCTGCTTCGCCGCACTCTCGAGAATGTCGTGCGATACGTCACGATTGCTCTCGGCAAGCATGTTGAAAGTGCCCCAACGCGATTGTGATGGCGGTATCTCGGTATTTTTTACCCAAGTGCCGCTCGCGTATGTAAAAAAGTCGTCGCAGGCGTCCGCCGAACGGTCCATCCGCGAGGTATCAAAGCCAGAGCTTTGCGCCATTGCTCCGCTATAGATCGACAGCGCTATAGCCAAAGCTGTAATAGAACGAAAGATTCGAGTTCTCATATGTTGCTCCTAAAAATGTCCAGAATGTACTAATACGTGCCTTATAGCCAAAAAGTTTATGCCCTTTTCGAGATTTACAAAACCGGAACGAAATTCTCGGCAACACGATTCCTCAGTTCATTTGCGAGAGCCTTGCGGTCGGGGTTGATGACGGGTTTCTCACCAAAATTAATGATCGCCGTGTAATTACGGACTTTAAATAGCCGCCAGAGGTGGGCGAAGAAGGTGATGTCTTCCCACCAGCAGGCGGCGAGGCTGGCGGGCAGCTCGCCCTCGGGCGTGCGATAGCTGATCGAGGCGTATGAGACTGGAAATTGGGCACGGGCGGCGAATTCAAGGAATGACGAATTGAAGGGTAAAACCGTTTCGCCTTTTGTGCTTGTGCCTTCGGGGAAAACGATCACGCCTTCGCCTTGATCAAGCCTTTCGATTATCATCTCACCCGCACGTGGAATATCGCGGCGGTTAGCTCGGTCGATAAATATCGTTCCCATGTCGCGACATATCCGACCGGCCAGAAACCAGGTATTGATCTCGCTCTTTGCGACGAAAATACCTTTTACAACCGTGCGAATTGCGCCGATATCAGCATAGCTTAAGTGATTTGTAACGAGGAAAAAGGGAGGTTTTGGGGGCGTGCCGATGACCTCAATCCTCATATGCGAGATATTGACAAAGCTTTTTGTCCAGGCTCCGAAGATCATCTGGCGCCAATATATCTTATTCGGAATAAAAAAGTGTGTGAAAAACCAGAACCAATAAAGGCCGAGGGTCGCGCCTACGAAAAGCACAATTCGTATTGCGGCTCTGATATATTTCATCGGTTGTTCTGCTTTATTCCTTTTCTACTTTCTTAAAATTGTATCGCAATAAAAACCTCATGGGCAATGTCTTACCATTTCGCTCAGCCGGCCGCCAGTTCATTTGCCGCACTGTTTTCTCGACTGATTCGTCGAGGCCATAGCCGGCCCAACGGACAATTTCAGTTCTAAGAATGGTGCCATTTGAGTCAAGATCTACAAGAATGTCGACCGTGGCCTTGATGTCGTAGAGTGCGGCCTCGGACGTATATTCGGGCTTGATGCGGCGGTACGGAATCGGCGAGCGAAAGTTTTTTGCGGCTGGCGAGTTTTCGTCGGGCACATCTTCCATGAGCGGAGCATTAGGTTCGGCCAGTTCCTTTTTCATTGCGGCGCGGATATTATCTTCGATCTCCAAAGCCGTTGCCGCTACCGACCGGGTCAGCAGCTTCTCAGATTCGCTCGGCTTCGCGGCTTCGAAACGCGGTAGTTTCCAGGCTATAAGCCGCCCGGTTCGGGCGCTGACGACATAGATAACGGCATAAGATTCGTAATATTCCGGGTGCTGAAACGCACTTCGGCGTTGGTTTGCGGCTTTCAATAGAATGAAAAAATCGCATCCAATCGCGGAGCCGATCTTCTTGGATTCTTCGCTGGTCAGATTGAATGGAGTGGCCGGTGACGAAGAAAGATACGCGGCCTCGCTTAACGAATCATCAAGAACCGTGAGCTTTTCAGCAAGTTTCGATTGAAGTTTTTCAGCAAAATTGAGGCTCGCCGCAGCCTTTTCGGGAGTAAGGATCGCGACCTTTTGTGCCGCTATCGGGGAAAAGTAAAAAGTAAAAAGTAAAAGGTAAAAAGTAAAAATAAATCCGGACTTTTGCCATTTTACTTTTGCCTTTTTACTTGTCTGTCTTGTGGTAAAGTTCAGCGATCTCATCTTTCAATTCGGCCGGGAAACAGATGCGGTGGATCCGGTAGCCTTCCTGTAGCCCACGGACGGCCGGGCTTACAGTTGATATTTCGCGAATTACCGGCCTTGAGAAACCGTCCTCGACAAAGATTAAATTCTTAGGGTCGGTTGTATCCTTGGAATAGAACGAGTTTGGAACATTACCGGCAGTGTCTTCGACAAAATAATAGTCGGGATCAAATCCCGCTTGTGCTACGATCCGTCGTGAATCGGATATAAACTCGGGCCTCGCTTCCTCAGGCATATCTAGGTCAAAAGCTTTGAACAGGCGGCGGTTTAGAAATCGCCGGGCAAGATCAGACAGAATCGGATCGGACGAGTGCTGCCAGCGTTTTATGCTGAACATTACATCGGTGTCATCGAGTTCGAGGTGGTCTTTTAGGCCAAGTTTTTTTCCGGCAAGGATGCTTTCCATTGGTGTCCCCGCAGCACACCAGACATCACCGCCGGCTGCAAAAATATGAAGGGCTCGGCTTAACAGTACCCGCAGCACAGCCTCTGCGGACCGGAGGGTGCGATGAAAATAAACCTGCCGGTACATATAATAACGTGCCTGCAGATAGTCCTCGACAGCGTAGAGACCGGGGGCCGATACGTAGAGATGATCGTCCGCCTCGTTGATCTCTATCGATTTTATTATCCATTCAAGGTCGTAGATACCATATTTTGCTCCGGTCATTAGAGAGTCGCGAAGCAGATAATCCATGCGGTCTACATCGAGTTGAGACGAAACGAGCTGGGCAAGCGCGAGGGGGCGAAAATCACCTCGCACGATCCCCGCAACATTCTCGGCAAGTCCGGGTGAAAATTGCCGCAACAGACGGCCAATCTCCGTATCAAGGCTGAGCACCGCCTCGATCGTAAAATCTTCGTGATGAAAATCGAGGATCGATTCGATCACGTGTGAGAATGGCCCGTGCCCAATATCATGCAGCAGCGCGGCAACTCGGACGGCGGTTTGTACCTCATCCGGAATCTTATACGTAAGACGGAGTTTCGCGATGGCGCGGGCCGCGAGGTGAAATGCTCCAAGGCTGTGGGTAAACCGAGAATGTTCGGCCGCCTGATACGCAAAATACGCAAGGCCAAGCTGCCGTATTCGCCGCAGCCGCTGAAACTCCGGCGTGTCAACGAGCGCGACAACAAGTCTGCCCTCGACTGAATCCGTGTTAACGCGAATAATATTGTGAACCGAATCCCGGTAAATTCTTTCCGTCAATCTCACTCCGATCTGTGTCTAAAATTTAATAGATGGTAGCATTTTGCTTCAATCCTTTAACAATCGACGAGTAAAGATTTTTTTTGAAATTCGGCGTCGTATTTTTTTGTCGAATCCAAAGTTTTGGATAAAATCCACGAAGTCTTTCAAGATTTTGGATTACGGAAAGAAAACCGCCGGTATATTCTGCGGAGCATAAGATAAGAATCGGATGTTACTAATGCCGCGAATTATTTGACAACGCTTTTGGAGCATTTACGGGCGGAACGGCGAATCCAAAGTTTGATTGAGTAAAGCCCGTAAAATCAATCTATTAATCGCCCGTAATTGATATGTACCGGTCAAATTATTTTATCTATATACAATATTCACTCGATAAAAGCGGCGGAAGCCCAAACAACACTCCACCGATGCGGATTTGGCCGGGGCTCGGAACGGTAATTGCCTATAAGTAAGTGTATTTAAAATTGAAAATGCTTCTCAACCTCATAAAGAGAGCTTTTCGCGACACTATTTTGAACCTAAAAGACTAGGAGATTATATGATAAAATTTCGTAACATTGCACAAACAGTTAGGTTGGTAATGGTACTTTGCATGCTGGCGGTCGCGTCATTTGCCCAGGTTACCACAGGTAACGTGCGTGGCACGGTGACTGACCAGAACGGCGCGATTGTGCCGAATGCCAAAGTAACACTCACGCAAAAATCCACAAACACTGTTGCCACGACTCAGTCGAGCGGTGACGGGGCGTTCCAGTTTAATAACTTATTGGCCGCCGATGACTACGTGGTCAGGGTCGAGGCGACCAACTTCAAAACGCTGGCCCTCAGCGACGTCAAGGTTCAGTTGAACCAGACGACCGCCCTTTCGGCGCAATTGACTGCGGGCGGTATAGGCGAAACAGTGACGGTCACCGCCGGCGGTGCCGAACTCGTTGATACCAGCACACAAAATTTGTCCAAGAGCTTTAATGACCGTCAGGTCGTGGAGCTGGCTCAGACTACCACCGGACTCGGTGTTTACAATCTCGCTCTTATTGCTCCCAACGTTTCCAGTTCGGGTGGCGTCGGTGTGGGCTCCGGCGGTTCCGTCGGCGGCCAGCGGGCAAGAAACAACAACTTTGTTGTGGATGGCATCGATAATAACGACAAAGGAGTCACGGGACCTCAGGTTTACATTTCGCCGGAAACGGTCCAGGAATTCACCCTGTTGTCCAATCAGTACTCGGCCGAATTCGCTCACTCGACCGGCGGGCAGTTCATAATCGCCACCAAATCGGGTGGAAACGATTATCATGGTACAGCATACCTCTTCGGACGCAACCGCAATCTAAATGCGAGTGAGGCAAGTGCCAAAAACAATTTCAGGGAGCGCTTCGATAATGACCGTTTCGGCGGCAATCTGAGCGGTCCGCTTCCGGGAATCTTTTTCCGTACGGTTGACGGGAAGTCGCCAGAGTTGCGCACGAAAAGCGACAAGGTATTTTTCTTCACCTCGTACGAACGCATCCAAACCGGCGCCGCTGCAGGCGCGGGTGGAATCTCATCTCCGACGGCAGCAGGCTATACGCGGCTGGCGGCGATCCCGGGTGTCAGGACACCGATCCTTAATTTCGTCAGACAGTTTCTTGGCACGGCCAGCACGAACGACGCGGGCACGGTCAGTGTCGGCGGAGTGGATATTCCGATTGGAAATGTCACCTTCCCTGCACCGAATTTCTCTGTTAACAAAAACTTTGTCTTGAATATTGACTGGACGCAGAGTTCCAAGACACAGCACCGGTTCCGCTTTAACAAGAACGTTTTGGGGGCTATTGACACCGCCGCGAGCTTGCCGTCGTTTTTCACCACGATCCCGACAAAGTCAGTGTTATTCTCGTACACGAACAACCACCAGTTTACGAGCAGCGTGAGCAACGAGTTGCGTCTTGCGTTCCGCAGGAACAATCAGACCATCGGAGTGCCGAATATTGCATTTCCATTGGCTGGCTTTGACCAGTTTCCAAATGTGACGATTGAAGAGCTGGGCGTCAGCATCGGACCTGACGGCAACGCGCCGCAGTTCGCCATCGAAAACAACTACCAGGTGATCGATAACGTAACCTTCGTATTTGGCAACCATTCGCTAAAGGTAGGCGGCGATTTCCGCAAGCTTATCTCACCACAGAGTTTTGTTCAGCGGCAGCGCGGCGATTATGACTACAACAACCTGAGCACTTTGTTGTTCGACAGAACTCCTGATATTCTCGCCGAGCGCAATGTCGGTGCCAACACCTACTACGGCGATCAGAAGCTGCTTTTCGCTTTTGGGCAGGACGATTGGCGCATCCGCCCGAACCTGACGCTTAACCTCGGCCTAAACTATGCTTATCAGCAAGTGCCTGTCGGCGCGAAACAGCAGAGTCTAAACTCGATTTCTTCGGTGCCGGGCTTTATAAGTTTTGGCAGCCCAAAAGCACAGAAGAAGAATTTTGCCCCACGTGTTGGTTTTGCCTACTCGCCAAACTTCTCTAACAGTATGTTGGGACGTCTCTTCGGCGCTCAGGGCACGACGTCGATCCGTGCAGGTTTCTCAATGGCCTATGATGTGATCTTCGACAATATCTACATTTTGTCGTCGCCACCACAGTCTCAACAGACTGTTGACTGCCCCGGTGCCGATTTCCGGTGTGCTTCCGACACAGGCTTCTTGACTGGCGGCGGTATTCGTAATGTGGTCGGGCCGACCGGCACTGACGCCGCTGCGGCTCGCAGTGTGACTACTTCGTTCATTCCTGATCAGAAAGTTCCTTACGCTATCTCGTACACGGGGAGCATCCAGCGTCAGTTTCGGAAAGACTGGTCGATTGAGGTACGTTATCTGGGCACACGCGGCGTTCACCTTCTGACACAAAACCGCATTAACCGACAGAACAGAATCACTGCGACGGACTTTGTCCCGACCTTCCTGTCCGCTCCGTCGGCTGCCCAGCTTGCTTCGCTGCCTTCGTATGGAACGATCCGGGGTCGTAATCCAAGTTTCGTGCCGGCATATTCGGCAGCGGGCTTTGGCACGGCCAGTCTTGTCGGTTTTCTGTCCAACGGCAACTCGACATATCACGCCGGTTCGGCCGTGTTGACGCACCGCTTTACGCAGGGGTTTCAGATGTCGGCGGCTTACACATGGAGCCATTTGATAGACGACACAACCGCCGAGGTTTTTGCAACAGTTCTATCGCCGCGGCGCGTTCAGGATTTTCAAAATCTAAGAGCTGATCGGGCGGACTCGGCTTTGGACCGTCGTCAGCGTTTTGTGGTGTCGAGCCTGTATTCACTGCCGTTTTTCAACAAGAGCAGTAATCATCTTGTGAGAACCATTCTTGGCGGCATCAACTTTGCGGGCACGCTCGCTTTCGAGTCGGGTGAAAAAGCTGTTGTCCGCAGCGGCATCGACTCCAACCAGAACGGTGACGCGGCCGGTGATCGCACGATCATCAATACTGCCGGAGGACGCGACACCTTTAGTAAGGTTTGTGCTATCGGCTTGAACGCGCAGTGCATTCTGATTAATCCCGCTAATGGTGAACTCTGCCCTGGCGGTATCTGTCCCGTCGGCGTTACCGGCATCATCACGAACAGCCCCGGGACAACCTCTGCTCGTAATGGGACATTCGGTTATCTTGCGTTAACCCCGACTGCTCAATACATTCAGGCCGGTCTCGGAGCGAAAGCCACCGCGGGCCGCAACACCTTGCAGCTTCCGGGCATCCGGAACCTTGACTTCTCCGTGTTTAAGAATTTTCGTGTCACGGAGGGTAAAGTCATTCAGTTCCGCGTTGATATGTTCAACGCCCTTAACCACCCGCAATTTACGCCGGGTTCGGTTAACGGTGCTGAAGCGACCAGCATCACGCAGGGCAACGCAGGCAACATTAACAACATCCAGGGCGGTGCAGCGGTTTTCAATCAAGCGTCGTCTGTTTACACCAGCCATCCGCGCGTCGTTCAAATGGCGTTGCGATTTAACTTCTAATCGATTTACACAAGTCGAGAAGATTAAAAAAAGAGAGGAGCAACAATGCTCCTCTCTTTTCTAATTCCACTTTGGTCGAAATTAGTTCACTGCAAACAAACGTCTCTCGATGTCATTTATTGAAACTTAATAAATGGCCCATCTTCTCTTTCTTAGTTTTCATGTAGTGAGCCGACGGTTGTTCAGACTCGACCTCAATCGGAATTCGCTCAATGATCCTTAGCCCGGCTCGTGTCAGGGCGGCCAATTTATCGGGATTATTGGAGATGACTTTGACCTTGCAAAGACCCAAGTCAAAGAGTACTTCGGCGCATTGTTGATACTCGCGGGCGTCTACCGCAAAGCCCAGTTCCTCGTTGGCTTCGACCGTGTCGGCGCCTTCGTCCTGGAGGGCGTAGGCACGGATTTTGTTGATGATCCCAATACCGCGGCCTTCCTGTTGCTGATAGACGATCGCTCCTCGGCCTTCGGCTTCGATCATTTCCATCGCCTTATGAAGCTGCGGTCCGCAATCGCACTTGATCGAACCGAACACGTCACCTGTCAGGCATTGGGAATGGATGCGGACTAAGGTCGGCACGTCGCCGTTCATCTCGCCCTTGTACAGGACGACGTATTCTTCGTCGCTGGTCAGAGACCGGTAGCCGGCGATCCTGAAATCTCCGCGTTTTGTCGGCAGTTTTGCCGTCGCGACTTTTTCTACTGTAATGGAGCGACCCGACCAAGGACATTCGCTGCCATTCTCCGTCGTCTCAAGTTTTTCTAACATCTAAATACCTATAAGCAAATAATACTCTTATTCGAGTAAATTTTATAGGAATTTCACACAAAACCGGATTCGGTCGCGAGATTTGCCGATGATGGATCCGCTGTTGCGTGGATCTTTTCGTCCGAATATTGAAGCTGATAGAGCCGCCAGTAGAGGCCGCGCAAGGTGAGAAGTTCATTGTGGGTGCCGCATTCACGCAGTTCGCCGTGATGAAGTACGATTATTCGATCGCATTTCTGAATGGTCGAGAGCCGGTGAGCCACCACGAGCGAGGTTCGGCCAGTCATGACGCGTTCGACAGCTTGTTGGATAAGCTGTTCGGTTTCTGTGTCGATCGAGCTGGTCGCTTCGTCCAGAATCAAGATGGTGGGATCGAACGCAAGCGCACGTGCGAACGAGATCAGCTGCTTTTGTCCGACGGACAGCCCGGCGCCGCGCTCCCGGACCACCGATTCATACGAGCCCTCGATCTTCTGAATAAATGCGTCCGCATGAACTTCGCGGGCAGCCCATTCGACCCGATCTCTATCTATCGCCTTATTTCCAAGCCGGATATTGTTTTCGATCGAGCCGCTAAAGAGGAATACATCCTGGAGCACGACCGCAAAGTTTGACCGCAGATCGTGCAGACTCCAATCGCGGACGTCAACGCCGTCGAGTAGTATCTTGCCCTTTTGCACGTCATAAAACCGCATCAGCAGATTTGTGACCGTCGTCTTGCCCGAACCCGTGTGGCCGACGAGCGCGATGCTCTCGCCGAGATTTACTTTGAACGAAACGTCTTTCAAGACCCAGTCTTCATCCTTATACGCAAACCAGACATTTTGAAACTCGATCTGGCCCGTCGCCTTGCCGCTCATTTTTGGATTTTCAGGCGTCGTGACCTCAACATCACGGTCAAGCAGGATAAAAATACGGTGCGACGCGACGATCGCCGCCTGAAGGACGTTGAATTTATCCGAAAGATCGCGAATAGGCTGAAAAAGTTGGAGCGAATATTGGATAAACGAAGCAAGAACTCCGACCGTCAACCCTGCCCCGGCCGCCGTAAATCCGCCTAAGGTCTCGTAGCCGAAAGCAAAGATCACCAACGCGATACCGATAGCGCCGATAAAATCGACAAGCGGGTAAAATATGGAGTAATAAAAGATCGTTTCGATATTTGCGTTGCGATAATCGTCGTTGATACGGCGAAACCGCGACTGTGCCTTATGTTCCGCGTTGAAAAGCTGAACGGTCTGGGCACCCGAAATATATTCTTGCAAAAATGCACTGAGCTTGGCGTTACGAGTACGGACTCTATCAAACCCGTTGCGAGCATGTTTGCGAAACCAATTCGTCGCCGCAAAAAGCAGCGGCACGGTGACAAGCGAGACGACCGCAAGTTTCCAGTCGAGCCAGAACATTATGCCGATGATCGCAAAGATTATGACCAGATCACCCAACACGTCGATCACGCCCGAAGTGAAAAGTTCGTTGAGCGCGTCGACATCCGATGTGAGGCGCGTCATCGTACGACCGACGGGATACTGATCGTAATACGCGACCTCTTGCCGCTGGAGCTTTGTAAACAGCTCGGTCCGCAGATCGAACATCACCTTTTGGCCGACATTGTTTAGTAGTATTTCCTGGACGTAAGAAAAGATAAACCGGAATAAAAACACGCCAAAAAAGGCGAGAGCGAAGAGCCATATTCCGTCAACTCGTTTTGGCGTTATAAAATCATCCACGGCCATTTTTGTAAAATACGGCTGAGTGCTGATCAGAAGATTTGTAAACAGAGTCAGGGTAAGCGCGGCAGCGGCCAAAAGCCAGTACGGCTTGAGGTATCGGAACAAACGCCTCGCGACCCGAAAGTCGTATGTCGTGCCAATCTCTTCTTCCTCATGGTATTTTTTGGCTGCCTCGGACATATCTGTTTTAAATTTTAGATTGTGAGTTTTGGATTAGCAAAGAATAAATACGGTATTCTATTGGTCTCGTGATCAATCGCTTTCTTGACCAAAAAAAGTACAATTGGCAGCGGCTCGAAGATTTGCTGTCGATGCAGCAGGGCGGGAGCCTCCGTGGACTATCGAGGATGGAGGTTCGCGAATTTGGTGACCTTTATCGCCGCGCTGCCTCCGATCTGGCAATTGCCCGCGCCGAGACACGCGATCCGAAGCTGATTAATTACCTCAACAGCCTCGTTATCCGTGCTCACGGTAAGATCTACCGCGCCGAGAGCCGGGGCGTGAATCTTATCTGGAGATTCTTTTCTGAGGATTTTCCACGGACGTTTCGGCAAAACTGGGTTTACATGGCGGTCGCATTCGGCGTGTTCGCGGGGTTTGCGTTATTTGGCTTTGTCGCCACGTGGATCGATACCGATTTCACACATTTCGTAATGCTGTCGGGTATTACTCAGGAGATCAATTCGAATAATCAATGGTGGCTCGATCTCAATCACGCAAATCAGGTCGGCGCCAGCCAAATACTCTCAAACAATATTCTGGTCACATTTCGCGTTTTTGCGATGGGTGCATTTTTCGGGATCGGGGCGTTTTACGACCTGGCGTTTGAGGGAGCACGCCTCGGTAGCGTTTTTGCCGCGTGTTACAAACTAAATCCGCCGTTTGGCAACGCGCTTGCGACTTTTGTGGTCGGACACGGCGTAATCGAACTTTCGACTATTTTCTTTTGCGGCGGCGCCGGTATGATGATCGGATACGCGATGATAAATCCGGGCGATCTCACCCGCGCACAGGCGTTAAAAAAGAAAGGCATCGAAGCGGCGCGGATCGTTATCGGCTGTGCCAGTTTCCTGGTCGTAGCCGGCACGATCGAAGGTTTTCTATCGCCGTCCGATCTACCGCCGATCATAAAGATCGGCACCGGCGTCGGCACGGGCATCGCGATGTACTCCTATCTATTATTTGCGGGACAGGAAAGCTCACCGGAAATTGTCGGTGTCTAGAGTTCCTGAAATTTCTGGGATTGTGCCACCTCAAGAGCATCGTCAATCCTTGGCAGGAGAGCTTTTACTACCGGCACCCGATTGCTTGGAAGAAGAATTACAGCGATTGCATAGCCGGTTAGATTCTGCTGGTGACGTAAATTCTTATCTGAGGTTATAAAACATTAAAATCGTTCGTCACCAGTTTGAGCAGCTCACCATTCTTGATACCGGCCCAGCCCATGTCCTGCACAGTAAAGATTTGTCGATGAGGCAATCCTTTCTTAACAATGCTTGGAACGCATTCATCGATTATGATCTTCATGCGGCTTGCTTGATGTCATTTAATGTTGATTTAAAATGTTCTAAAACGCTGATGGCCTGCTCCCGCCGAACGGTCGGAAAATTGTCGAGGAATTCGTCCAGCGAAATGCCAATCTCCAAATTGTCGAGCAGGGCTGAAACCGGTACGCGGGTCCCAGCAAACACCGGCGTTCCGCTCAGTATTTCGCTATCGACAATTATCGGGAGATCGTTTTTAATGGTCATAGCTTTTCTCAAATATTCTCGCACATCAAAGTCGGATAACAAAGAAATTATCTTACAGGCGGACCTTTAGTACTCTTGAGACTTTCACGCCAAACGCCGCTTTTGCGGCTTTTTTCATTGCTTTCGGGTCGCCGCTCGTTAAAAATTGGTCGCTTCCGCCGGGTGACAGCTTCCATCGCGCGACACGGTGCACAAGATCGGAGGTCGGATCGATGAATTGTGTTTTAGACGAAACGTGATCCTTTAAAACCTCCGTTACCGCCGGATAATGGGTGCAGGCAAGCAGAATATGGGAACAATTTTTTATAGGAGCCAGAATGCGTTTGGTTTCGTGGCGCAACTTCTTCGACGAGGTGTCGCCGCTCTCGATCAACGCCGACAGAGGCTGGGCAATTCGCTGCCGGACATCAATATTTTGTTTAGCAAATGCTCGCCGATAAATGCCTGAAACCACCGTTCGCCGTCCGCCGATAAGCCCAAGCCGCGCTGGCTTTAGCTTTACGGCCGCCGCGACTGCGCTTTCGATTACGCCTTCGACCGGAATACCGGGGTCGTTCAAAAACGAGATAGCCGTGCTCGCAGCATTACAGCCGATCACGATGTGCGTCACGCCTCGTGACTTGAGAAAGTCGATCACGGCATCGAGCCGCGAAACGAGCTCGCGACGCGACATTTTGCCATATGGCGTGACGCCCGTATCGGAGAAATAGGTAACAGGAAGATCGCCAAGCTGCTCCTTGATGAGCTTATAAATGCTCACGCCGCCGATGCCCCAGTCTATTATTGCAAGTCTATTCATAGGGAAAGATTTGCCCGCGAAAAACGCGAATAAACGCGAATAAGAAAAACCTATTCAAGTGCGGGTCTTAAGAAGTCGAATCATAATTAGGCCGAGTGTTCAGCAACTTCTTTGATTCGCGTTTATTCGCGTAATTCGCGGTCAAATTCTTACGGATAACTTAACCCGACCTCAACGCCGCGTTCAACCGGGCCGCTGTCAAAGGCGACGATACGCGAGTTCCAGGCCATATTGAGCGTCTCCATTTTTTGGCCCGGAAAGCGGCTTTCGAGATACCATTTCATCTCGTGCTCAGAGCGGATCGGGTTATATTCGAGCATCATTTTCCAATCCGGGTGAGAAACGAGTTTTTGTAGAGCCGCGTTAAATTTCGTGTTCGATTTCTGGTCGCGTTTGGTGCGCATCTTGTCTTTCAGTAATCGTGGATACTCGGCAATCGTGACCGGAACCGTAACCATATCAATAATTAGAAACTTGCCGCCGGGTTTCATTACGCGTTTGATCTCCTTCAAAAGCGGATCCCAGTCGAGATACCGAAACGACATCAGCGACGTGACCACATCAAACGAAGCGTCCGCGAAAGGCAGCACGGGGCCATTGATCTTTTGGAATGTCAGGTGTTCCAGACCGGCGTTTTTCAATTTCGCGCGTTCGATAATTCCCGCCGATTCGTCAACGCCGTTGCCGGAGGCGAGCCGGTCGCGGAGTGCATTGAGCAGCGCTCCGTTGCCGCAGCCGATGTCGAGCATATCGATATTGCCCGATGGTAGATGCTCATTCAGCCAGCGCCACTCGTCTTTTCGGACTCGAATATCGACAAAGACCGCGTCGTACAATTGGGCAACGTGATCGTAAGACGTGTCGCCGTCAGGCGGCAGCGGCTCGAACCGCTTCATCTCCTCGGCCGGCATAAATCCGAGCCGTTTTTGCACGGAGGCGAGCATGCCATGCGATTTGCGACCCTTGCAGCCGATCGTATAGAGATGGCCGTCTGAGATGTCGCCCGCCGACAGGTACTTTGATTTGCTGCGGGAAAATGTCGTGTACCAAAAAAAGCCATAAGTCGGCACATTAAATGTCCGGGCAAAGAATGGTGCGAACCACCTTGCCGACCGGCAGCAGAAAAAGTAGGCCGATGCGTCTCCGGCAAACGGTATCTCCATCTGTTCCCATTCGTACGGCGAAAACTGCTCCGGAAACGCGACCGTGCCGTACATCGGCCCGTACATCCCCGAGTGCCCGACGAAGTGAAACTCTTTGATCGTCATGCCCGCCTGCCTGATCTCGTCCATCACCCTCATTACGTCGAGCTTGCTCTCGACCGCCCGCGTAATGATCGCACCGTCAAAACCTGACGCCTTTTTTTCAGCCGCCAATGTTTCCGCAACGGCCGGAAATTGGAGTCCGCCGAGACGATATTTAGTCGTGTAAGTTATCAGGATGACCCTGTTTTCCGCCATAAAGTGGAGATTATACTGCTAGTTTGGAAAAATCGAAACTTCTGATGGATAATGAAAAGTCATCCTTTGTATCGCGTATCAATGCTGTCCTTAAAGTGGAACAGGCTAACCCACTAAAAATACAACGCTTAGTGCCGTTTGTCCCGTGTCCCGCCGAAAAAAAATTAACCAGAATGCGTCCCAACCGTCCATGTGTCGTCCTGAAATAAGTTTACAGCTTTTGGCGGTTGTTCGCTCCGCTTCTCGCACCTTTTGCCTTTTTCTCACTCTGTCAAACATCCACTTCCGAGTAAGCTTGTCTTAACGGAGATTTGCACAGATGTAAAGACATATTACTGATGCAACAAGACTTAGGATCCGGGTAGAGCTGGCGAGGTAATGAGTGATCGCTACGTAGACTGGTGGAACGTGTCAGTACCAAGAGCGTTTGCAAGTGGATTCTTCGAGCTTTGCTCGTCTATTTGCGGAAAAGCTATGCTTTTCCGTTGGTCTCATCATGTTTATCGCGGCTCCGCCGCCGCACGGAGGCAAAGCCTCAAAGAGTTGAGGGGGTAGCGTTCTGGTGAAGCTCAGCTTCACCGCAAATAGAGCGGCAAAGCCGCGTTCATCCGGCAACCTCCAACAGCCGCCCAATTCACGATTGACGATTTACTATTCCCAGTCGCGTTTCAGCCAGTGTTCCGTGGAATGCAGCAGTTTTTTACTCCTTTAACCGCCGCAATCAAAATCACATCTTAAGCATCTTTGGGCGGCTCAGGCTCAGCTTCATGTGATTCGGGATTACCACTTTGCTCATCTGCGCCAAAGACGTTGTCGAACATACTTTTGGCCATTCCCGCACCTTGTCCGACTATGCCTTCTTGACCCTGCTGTTCGGTCAAAAATTGATCGCCAACTTCTTTAGTTTTTTCCTTGCCTAAATTCATCAAACTATCTTTTAAATCTCCAAAATTCATTTCTTTTCTCCTATTTGTTTTATTTTGGGCCGGTGGTTTGAGCGCCACCGGCCCTTGCCATTATTGCGGGCATTTGTCTCGGGAAACGTATTCCTTATGACCTTTGCTGTTTATGTAGTAGCAGCCGCCTTCTTTGCCGCGTAGGTAAGTGTGGGTAGCGGTAGTTCGGGTGGCCGGAGGGGTTGTGTTGCTGGGAATATTTTTCGCGGCAGGCGAAGTGTTTGGTTCCTGAGGCGCGGTAGTTGTTCCGGGGGGTTTTACGGTCGATGGATTGGCAGATGGATTCACGGTCTCAGGGGTAGCCGTTGTGGTTGTTGTAACAGGCGCTACGGGCGCGATAACCTTTTTCGCGGTCTTTGCTGGCTTTGCTCCGATAGCAGGCAAAAGATTGGGATCCTTTGAGTTTGAAATAGTTGCTGGTTTTCCCGCAGGCGTCTTGTTCGTCGGTGTAAGCGGCTTGGTATTCGGCACGACAGCGTTATTTAGAGCCTTTGCAGCTTTCTTGTCCAGTTTCTTTGTTTTTGAAACGGTCGCTGTCTTTGCGGGCATGCCGGTTGCCGGTGTCGTAGTCTTAACGGCGGTGTTTGCGGTGGTGTTCGCTGCTGTGGAATTTAAGGGAGCATTTGCAGGCTTATTCGCCGCAGGATTTGGCGTAGAAGCGAACGACCTCTCGGTATTCGGCGACGCCGTTTGAGAGCATCCAGTAGCCATCATCAATGCCGCTGTTAATAACGCGGCAAACAAAACAAAGCGAGTAGTAAAAATCATCATTATCCATCTCCAGAATGAAATTTCTTCCACAGTATATAACGCGCGAGGGAAACACAATGCGGCGAAAGGGTTTGGTTAGATTATTCGGATAAAAGCGTCGGCTGGTCGTCTTTTTTGGCTTTCTTGGCTTTCTTGGTGACTTCTTCCATTAGCGGGAGATTGATTCGTTCGCCGTCGAGGATTTGTTGGACGGTTACGATCTGTAGGCGGTCGAAGGGTTGGAACATTTCGGGCTTGAATGTTCCGGCTTCTTTTGCTTCTTGTATCATCGGTTTTGACGGCGGGTTGCGGGTTATCAAGATTCCACATGCGGCGCCTTCACGTTCGACTACGCCACGCAGGTCACGGATTACTGCCGAAGTGATATTGCCGCTTTTTACCGAGATCATCACGGGCGAAACTTCGTCTTTGGACTTACGCGTGTAGGCAACGCCGTCGATGCCTTTGTCGGCGCCTTTCGTTTCGTTGATAACGGCGCGGTTGTCGGAATATGTCAGGATCGCCCACTTTTCAAACTCTTTGCGAACGCGGTCGTCCTTCTTGTGAACGCTGGAATCGAGCGGCTGCCCGCCCGCAACATGCATTCTCAAAGAATCCACACAACGCAGATGACAAGCAAGTGGCGGGCAGCCTGCTCGAATTACTTATTCGACGCGGCATTAATTACAGGCTTCATCAGATTTTATATTTATTTTAGGGACTGAATAAAAATATCCGCCAGCTCTGCACTTTTCTTCCGTCTCAAACTTTCGTTTACGATTAAAGTGAAATAATTTTCATGATCGGGTTCGGTCAATAACACTCCTTTCTCCGCTAAACGCTTTTTGTATATTTTCGCGTCCGTTTCGTTTGGTTTGATATATGCAATGTTTGTTCCGAGCTTTACTCTCTCCACTTTAAATCCTGCGTGAGCGTCTAACTTTTTGAACAATTCTTCCGAGATTTTGACGGCCTCATTAAACCGATCGACGAAGCCATCTGCATAATAGGACGCGACAGCAGCAAACAGCCACGCTTGAGGAAGACCTGAACCGAACATTCTCCGCACATGATACAAATCTTTAATCACATCTTTCGACCCAGCGAGAATCGCACCTGAAGCAGAATTAAAATACTTGTAAAGAGAAACATAAACGGTATCGAAATGAGATGCGTATTCGGAAGGAGATATTCCCGAATAAGCAGAGGCGAGAAATAATCGTGCGCCATCCAAGTGGAGTTTTATCTCGTTCTTTCTGGCAAAACCCGATACTTTTTTCATTTCGTCATAATCGAACATCTCTCCCTCTTTTCTCCTCACCGGAGACTCTATTGAAATAACCCCCACTCTAGTTGCGACTCTACCTGAATTCGTTCTTTTTATTACTTTCTCTACGTCCTCTAAAGTGAATGTCGCTTTGCCAGCAGCGAGAGGAATTAGATTCAGATCACTCAAAGTCTGCAAGCAATCGCCCGAATCGTTATAAATGTGGCTGACATCTTGAACGATTACTTTACTCGCACCGTTTGCCAAGGAACGTATGGCGATTTGGTTCGCTAATGTTCCCGTTGGCATAAATATGGCACTTTCTTTACCAAGAAGTTTTGCGAACTTTAATTCAAGTTCTTCAATTGAACCTTCCAACGAGTAACTGTCGGGCTTTATTTTGCCATCTTCGGCAAGTTGCACGAGAAGTTTTGAATAATCTAATGGCGTGAGGTGCAAGCCATCTCCCGTAAAATGCACTTCATTTTTATTATCCCTTTCATTTATGTTTGGTAGATTATTGGAAAAGACGTTTGTTTGAGACATCCCCAGCATAGGAGCAGTAGATGCCAGCTTGACGAAGTTTCTACGATTCATCTTCATAAAGTTATACCTAATTCATACTGAAACAAATACAACGTGCCTGCGAAAAAGAAAGCGTCGAACTTATGATTGAGCGGAATGATTCCACTCGTAGAGCGATTGACTGCTGCGTCTGCACGCCGTTTTTGTTAGTTAGGATCTCTTCGTAACATTGGTTGGCGTGGTCGTCCCACGTCCATGTGTCGGTAAACGCCTGTGCCTGAGCACGGTCTTCGGTGCCGATGTTGTTGTATATCTGGTTGTAATTGCGTTTGGAATTAAACGGCGGATCAATGTAACAAAGATCAACCGTCTCATCACGGATAAACTTCCGCATCACATCAAGATTGTCGCCGTAAAAGAGTTTGTTCATGGGAAAAATACCCCCGGTCGCTACCGCTCGCGATACCGACCTCTTGCATGGGAAATGTAGCATTAACCTATCAGGATTATCAAGAACCGGGACACCTCTCACCACCCCGT
>JAYUDV010000368.1:0-3152 GCA_043739565.1 Chloracidobacterium sp. | reverse complement strand
CCGTGATGCCGTTTGTCAACGATAGCGGCAACGCTGATGTTGAGTATTTGTCGGACGGCATGACCGAGACGCTGATCAGCAGTTTGTCGCAACTGCCGAATCTGAATGTGAAGGCACGGTCATCGGTGTTCCGGTATAAAGGCAAAGAAACGGACACAAAAACTATCGGCAAGGAATTAGGTGTCCAGGCGATCCTGAACGGACGAGTAATTCAACGCGGCGACCAACTAATTTTAAGTTTGGAACTTGTTGATGTTTCAACCGAAAATGCGATCTGGAGTCAGCAATACAATCGCAAGCAGACTGATCTAATAGCGCTTCAAAGTGAAGTTGCCCGTGACGTTTCGAGCAAACTCAAAACCAAACTGTCAGGCGCGGATGAGCAGAAGCTCGCAAAAACCTATACGGCAAACCCTGAAGCTTATTTACTCTACCTAAAGGGCCGTTATCACACTTCGCGATATACGAAAGAAGGTTTGGATAAGGGACGTGAATATTTTAACCAAGCTATTGCGACAGACCCGCAGTTTGCACTCGCGTATGCCGGAGTGGCCGAAAACTACATCGCGGCATCAGACTGGTTCATGTCATCTAAGGAAGCCTTACCAAAGGCAGGGGCCGCAGCAAAGAAGGCCCTGGAGTTGGACGACCAGGTAGCTGAAGCACATACCTCTCTGGCAACGGTAAAATGGTGGTTTGATTGGGACTGGGCGGGTGCCGAGGCGGAATTCAAGCGCGCGATCCAACTAAATCCAAATGATGCAAAAACACTTGAATTTTACGGTTGGTATTTAATAGTGATCGGCAGAATTGACGAGGGCATTGAACAGAACAGGCATGCCCAGACGCAGGATCCGCTCTCAGTTGAAACCAACACCTTGTTTGGACAGAGCCTGTATTTCGCTCGCCGTTACGATCAGGCGATAGAGCAACTCCGGGCTACGGTCGACATGGATCAGAATTACTGGCTCGCGCATTCATTCCTGGGAAGAGCATACGAGCAGGAAGGTAAATTTGATGATGCCATTGTAGAGTTTCAGCGGGCGCTTCAGATCGAGAAGAATGTAGCGGAAAACTCGGCTATGCTGGCGCATGCCAATGCATTGTCCGGTAAAAAAGGCGAGGCCGAAAGGATCCTGCAGCAACTAAGGTCTTCGGGCACGTACGTCCCGCCTTACAATATCGCCATTGTTTATGCCGGCCTGGGAGATAAGGATCAGGCGTTTGCTTGGCTTGAGCGAGCATACGCTGACCGTTCTTTTTATATGACGTGGCTCAAGTCCGATCCACAACTGGACAGTCTGCGCTCCGATCAGCGCTTTGCCGATCTAATTCGTCGCGTCGGCTTTCCCGAATAGAATTTTATGAAACGATGCCCTGAATGCAGGCGGGATTATTACGACGATACGCTGCTTTATTGTCTCGACGATGGAAATGCGCTACTCGAAGGCCCGGCTTCTGTCCATGAACCAGCGACGGCGATCTTGTCTGAGTTCAGAGTCCCGCCTTTAGGCGGCTCTTCGTCCGAATCGCCAACCCGCGCTCAGATCAATACAACCGACCAAACCGCTATTCTTAACGCCGGAGCGGCGGCGAAGCCGCAGGGGAAAGTTGGCGGTAGGCAGCGGCAGGTGGCAGTTTTCGCTATTGCCGTTGTGATTCTTGTCGGCGGATTTTTCGGCTACAAATATTTTTCTCCAGCCAAACAAATCGAATCAATTGCCGTTATGCCGTTTGTTAATGAGAGCGGGAATGCAGATGTTGAATATCTTTCAGATGGAATGACTGAGACGTTAATTAGGAGTTTGTCGCAATTGGCTAATTTGCAGGTCAAGCCGCGTTCGTCGGTCTTTCGTTACAAGGGCAAGGAAACGGATGCAAAGACCATCGGCAAGGAACTGAATGTTCAGGCTATTTTGAATGGCAGAGTGATCCAGCGTGGCGACCAACTGACCCTTAATTTGGAACTGATCGATGTTCAAAAAGACGTTGTGCTCTGGAGCGAGCAATATAACCGAAAGCAAACAGACCTCGTCAGCCTACAAAGCGAGATCGCCAAAGATGTTTCGGCCAAACTCAAATTAAAACTTTCCGGTGCGGACGAAGCAAAAGTAACCAAAACCTCAACGGCAAACCCCGAAGCCTATCAAGCGTATTTGAAAGGACGCTATTACTGGAACCGGCGAACGGCGGAAAACCTCAAAAAAGCGATCGAGCAATTCAAAGCCGCGACTGATCGAGACCCGAATTACGCACTCGCTTACGCCGGTCTCGCCGATTGTTATGTAGTTTTGAATTATTTCGCCGGAACCCCAACCAGCGAAACAATACCGCAGGCGAAGGCATATGCAGAGCGAGCGATAGCCATTGACGACCAATTGGCTGAACCGCACGCATCACTAGGACAGGTGAATAAACAATCATGGAAATGGATGGAAGCGGAACGGGAATACTTGAGGGCTATCGAACTTAACCCGAGTTATGCAACTGAGTATCACTGGTATTCTAGTCTCCTTAGAACTCTTGGACGGTTTGATGAAGCAGCTTTGATGATTAAGCGAGCAAAGGACATTGACCCGCTCTCGAGTGTGATTGGTATCAATGTTTCGGAGATGTATCAGATTCAAAACGACCAGAATGCGAGCATTGAAAATAGTCTCAAAGTAATTGAACTCGATCCAAATTATGCGGATGCCTATGATGTTTTGGGACTGTCCTATATAAAACAGGGACGCAACGCCGAAGCCATCGCAAGTTTGGAAAAGGCGGTCGAACTGAGTAATAGAGGTAGTTTTACTCTAATGTACTTGGGTTATGGATACGGCATTGTGGGAAAACGCACGGATGCAATCGCCATTGTCAAAGAGTTGGAGGAAAAGTATGCCAGAAAGGAAGCAAATGGACGATACGTCGCCGGCGTGTATTCAGGACTTGGTGAAAAAGATAAGGCATTTGAATGGTTGGAAAAAGACTTTCAGACCAAAGGGGATTTAACATTTATCAGATGGGAAATCCCGTATGAATCTCTCCGCGATGACCCGCGATTCAAGGACCTGCTGAAACGGATGGGTCTGCCGGAATAGAGAGGTTATGAGTTCCGAATCGATTATTACAAATGAATATGCTGAGTTTATCTCGGCGTTGAAGGCCGA
>JAYUDV010000367.1:0-1019 GCA_043739565.1 Chloracidobacterium sp. | reverse complement strand
TCGATAAACCCTTCTTCGTCGTTTCGAACGGTAAATTGATGTCGACCAAAGACAATGGCAACAACACGCGGACATTTGACTGGAAGATGGATCAGCCCTTCGCGAATTACCTGTCGTCAATCGTCGTGTCTGAGACAACGCCTGTCGTTCAGGATTTTGACGGCGTTCCGGTTTACAATTACGGCTACACGAACGAAACGAAAGAGGTTGCAGCGACGGTCAAGAACCTACCGGCGACAATAAGATTTTTCTCTGAGATTACAGGCGTAAAGTATCCGTATCCAAAGTATTCTCAGGCATTTGTCGAAGACTTTGGCGGCGGAATGGAGAATATTTCGGCGACGACGCAGATCGAGGAGATGATCCATGACGACCGCGAGCTGCTCGATGGCGACAGCGAATCGCTGCAATCGCATGAGCTTGCTCACCAGTGGTTTGGCGACTACGTGACGTGTCGCGATTGGGGTCAAATATGGCTAAACGAGAGCTTTGCGACCTATATGCAGGCAATGTGGGACGAGAAATTCAAAGGTCACGAGGAATTTCTATACGCTGATACCTCCAGTAATCAAAATCAGGTCATCGGTACATGGAATCAAGGTAACCGGCGTCCGATCGTGACGAAATATTACGCAAATAAAGACGCGATGTTTGATAACTATGCGTATCCTGGCGGCGGCTCGGTGCTGCACATGCTGCGTAAACACCTTGGCGACAAGCTTTTCTTTGCATCGTTAAAAAACTATTTGACGACGAATGCCCATCAACCTGTATCGACCGAGGATCTGAGGATCGCGGTTGAGAAAACGTCCGGCCAGTCGATGGATTGGTTCTTTGACGAGTGGCTTTACCGGATGGGGCATCCGATATTTGATATTACGCAGAGTTACGACAACGCGTCTAAGAAACTAACACTCAACGTCAAACAGACGCAGAAGGTCGATATGACCAACGAGTTTCCGCAAACCGAATTTTTCCAGACCTATGTCGATGTTGAGATCGACAACGCTGTGACACGC
>JAYUDV010000366.1:0-1022 GCA_043739565.1 Chloracidobacterium sp. | reverse complement strand
TCGAACCCACGACCTCCTGAACCACAATCAGGCGTTCTAACCAACTGAACTATAGCCGCCATAAAACAATGGAAAATGGATAATTGAAAATGAAAAATTAAGAACCGTTCCTATATTTTCCGTTTTCAGTTTTCCATTCTCAATTTGGATCTTGGTACCCCCGGCACGGCTCGAACGTGCGACCTACGGCTTAGAAGGCCGTCGCTCTATCCAACTGAGCTACGGGAGCATACAAAGAGCAACTCATTATGTTAGCGATTGAGGGCGTCTAAGTCAACTTTTATAGGGCGTAAGCTCCCGTTTCGCCGATCTTGGCAAGCATCTGCTCGAATACCTCTGAAAGGTCGAGTTCGCTTGTGTCGATGACGACCGCATCGTCGGCGATAGTAAGAGGCGAATCTTCGCGGGAGACATCGCGTTCGTCACGCTCGTTTATCTCGGCAAGCGTTTGTTCGTAGGTCGAGATGCGGCCCTTTGACTGATCTTCGGTATAGCGGCGGCGGGCGCGGGCCCCGGGTTTGGCGGTGAGGAAAAATTTGATGTCGGCATTTGGAAATACGACACTGCCGATATCACGGCCCTCGAGTACGCAGCCGGTTGGCGCCGTTTCGCCGATGATGCGTTGATGCTCGACCATGATCCGGCGAACCTCGGAGATTGTCGAGACAACAGACGCGGCCTGAGCTGCCTCAAGCGTCCGGATATCGATCGATACATCTTCGCCGTCGAGCATTACTTTCATCGCGTCCGGCTCGCCGATGAGGTCGATCTCCGCATTTTCGGCAATATCGGCGATCCGGTCGATGTCGCGATACGGCACTCGATCACGCGTTACGGCAAGCGCGACGGCGCGGTACATCGCTCCGGTATCGAGATAGAGGAGATTCAGTTTTTTGGCAAGCATTTTGCCGAGCGTGGATTTGCCCGCTCCGCTTGGGCCGTCAATGGCGATTATCATCAGTTTGGGGTTGCGGCTTTGGCCGGCTCTTATTTGATCGTTTTCTTGATCTTGGGAGGTAGTT
>JAYUDV010000365.1:0-1022 GCA_043739565.1 Chloracidobacterium sp. | reverse complement strand
TTCGTTTTACGAAGCCAACCTCGATCTCGCGGCACCGCTTCCAAAATTTAACTTTTTTGACACCGCGGCACCGATCTACACTCGCAGCCGCTATTTGCCGCCGTCTAAACTGCATAACTGCGACATCGACAATTCGATGGTTAGCGAGGGCTGCATCCTCAACGGCGTCCGCATCCGCAAATCGATTATCGGACTGCGGAGCCGGATCGACCACGGCGTCGATATCGAAGCCTCGATCATCATGGGAACCGATTTTTTCGAGTCGATCGAAGAGATTCACCGCAACCTGGAAAATAATAAGCCGCACATCGGCGTTGGCGAAAATACCATTATCCGCCGCGCGATCATCGATAAAAACGTCCGAATCGGCAAAAACGTCAAGATACTGAACCGGGATAATATTGAGAACTATGACGCACCGGACCGTTCATTTTACGTTCGCGAGGGCATCGTCATCGTGCCGAAAAACGCCTTGATACAGGACGGCACCGAGATCTAACGGCAATTAGTGAGTGCTGATTTTAGTCTTTTTGGGGACGATATAACCCTCGCGCGTTCGCACGACGAGGCCCGGCTGATCGACATGCACCTTGATGCTCGTCGACTTTCCGACAATGCGATCGTCTTTCGGGTAATAACCGATACTGTAAAATTCACGCAATTCGCTCGCAATCTTAGAGAACGCATCTCCCAGATTCCCAAACGTGCTTGCCAGATATGTTCTGCCTCCGGTTCGCAGGGCAAGGTTGTTCAGGTATTCTTCGGCCCGCCTGTAGTCTTCCTCGGTCGTTCCCGCAGTTGATGTCGATCCCATCGTCGGATTTGGGACCGGTAGATGAATGCCGCCAATTGTCGGACCCGTGCTGCCGGGCGGCGGTTGCGTCAAGATCACAGACCGATTTTTCATTCTCTGCACGTCCGCGTATGTATCGTAACGGATTGGGTAGATCAACGCATCGAGCTCCATCGCGTCGCTCAGATTACTATAATCAGTCTCGCGACGGCTGGTTGTATCGACACCA
>JAYUDV010000364.1:0-8113 GCA_043739565.1 Chloracidobacterium sp. | reverse complement strand
GCGTCAAAAGCGAAAATGCATCCGCCGTCGAGCCCGCAAAACCAGCTAGTATCTCTCCGTTTGAGATGCGACGGACCTTGCGCGCATTGCCTTTTATCACAGTTTCGCCAAGCGTCACCTGACCATCGCCGGCCATTGCGATCTGGCCGCCGCGTTTTACGAGCAGGACTGTCGTCGAACGAATTTTTGGTATAAAATCTTCTGATCGCATTTGAGATAAATGATAAGGCTTTACATTCAAATGCTCAAACGGGGGACAGTTGGCCGAGTTCACCGAGTTGACCGAGTTACAGGAAGTTTCGGAGTCGCCGCTCTGACTCGGCAACTCTGTAACTCTGTCAGCTCGGCCAACTCTGTCAACTGCCTCTTTGACATAAATGGTCGTATTGATTGAACATAAAAGAGTTTATGGGAAAACGTCCTCGAATCGGCATTACAATGCGGCTGGAGTTGCAGACGGGGCGGTTTTATCTCGGCCGCGACTACAGCGAGGCCGTTGAGGCCGCGGGCGGCGTGCCAGTGCATATTAGTTTGATCCCTAAACGCGAGTATATCGCGGAGGTTTTGACCGATCTGGACGGAATTTTGCTGCCCGGAAGCAACACGGACGTTGATCCGCACTATTATGGCGAGGAGCCGCATCACCGGCTCGGTCCGGTGATACCGGTAAAAGACGAGACTGATATGCTCGTGCTGGATGAGGCCGAACGGCTAAATCTGCCTGTCCTGGCGATATGTTTCGGTATGCAGATCCTAAACGTCGTGCGTGGCGGCACGCTGGTGCAGGATACCGAATCGCAGATCAAAGGCAGTATCAAGCATGAACAAGGCATTCCGGCTACGCGAAATTCTCATAGCCTGAAGATCGCGAAGGGAAATCTTCTCGCCGACCTTGTGGCGGTAAAGAACGCGACCGGCCCGATACGTGTAAATTCGTCGCATCATCAGGCTCTGGGCAAGGTCGGGAAGAATCTAAAGGCGATCGCATGGGCCAAGGATGGCGTGATCGAAGGAATTCAGGATACGCGGAAGAACAGATTTTTGCTTGGTGTGCAGTGGCATCCCGAAGTATCTGTAGATTTTGACGATCTTTCTCGTGAGATATTCGAGCTATTTGTCGAGAAATGCCGGTCGGCGGGTAAAAAGTGATAACTAAGAGGGAATCGGAGCGTATTAATTATTGAGTTTGCGGAAAGCTGATTGATAAAGTAATTCTTTAAGTTTTATTAATATCGTCAACATCTTTAGACGTATTAAATACATAATATAACTTAAGGTTGATTATAGAAATAATATAGCGTTCGTTGTAGAAGTTGAGAGTATAAATAATGGATAATCCAATTTTAATTGGAATAATTTCGTGGTTCGTTCCCGGTGCAGGACACCTTGTACAAGGGCGATACATACGCGGCGGGATTATCGCGGCCGTTGTTTGGATAATGTTTGTGGTCGCTATCATTAGCGGCGGTGCACATTATCCCGGATTTTCGTTCAAAGACGGCGCGTTACTGTATTTGTTGAATGTTTTCGCGCGTTTTGGCAATGGCCTGGGTGCGATCGTAAGTTTTGTAATGGCCGGCACGCCGTCGCCGCAAGTCGCCGCTCTGGCGACATTTGAATATGGCGGCAGATTTCTAGAGGTCGCCGGACTGCTTAATTATCTGGCGGCGATCGACGCCGTAGATATCGCACTCGGGAGGAAAAAATGATCCACTTTCTTTACCTGGTCGGTTTCGCTTTTTTCGTCTCGATCCTTTTCGCGGTTTTTGCCAACGGCCCCGCTCGTGATCGTGTAATATACGGCGCAAAAACATTCGGCCAATTCGTTGTTGTAAGTCTTGTACTCGCTTGGATTCTGTACTTTATACCGTGGTAAATAATGGCCTTGATCGAGACCGAAAGCCTGGTTCTCAAAAGCTATAATCTGGCCGAGGCGGATCGGATCGTCGTTCTCTTGACGCATGATCACGGCGTTGTTCGCGGCGTTGCGAAAGGGGCGAAGCGTCTCAAGAGCAAGTTTGGCAGCGGGCTCGAACCGTTTTCGGTTGTACACGCAACTTACTTTCATAAGGACGCAGTCGAGCTGGTTTCGATACAAAGGATCGATCTGGTCCGATCAAATTTTGCAGCCGCGAGCAACCCGGATTTTCTGCAAAAATTTTCGTATCTGGCGGACATGCTCATCACGATGTCGCCACCGCATGATCCTAACGAAACGCTTTACCGGATGGTAAATGCATGTATCGAAACGGCCGCCGCTGACCCGGCAACTCTTTTGAGCACTGGCGTTTATTTCGAATTATGGATACTTCGCCTCGCAGGTTATATGCCGGATTGGGGTCGATGCGATGGCTGTGGACGAATGTTCAATGAAACTGAGGGTGCCACGATTCAGTCCAATTTTCATCTGATGTGCTCGTCGTGTCGCCGTGGGTCGTCAGCACGGTCATTTGACGGCGTCAGCCGGTCAATCGCTGCGGCGGCGAGGCGTCTCGGCCCGAGAGAATTTGCTGAATTTACTTCCCGTAACCACGATGAGCTTAAAGCGATCTCCATCATTCTAAAGCTTATGATCTCAAGCTCGATCGGCCGGGAAGTACCCGGCGAAATTTCGTTAGCGTTAAATAATTAAAGACACATGAAAAGGATCGGCTGGCTAATTTCAAAATACCTGCTGAGGACGATTGTCCCGTATTTCGTCTTTTCGTGGCTGCTTCTGAGCGTAATCCTGTTTGTCCAGCAAGCGAGTCGCTACTCCGACATTTTCTTTAGCGTCAATATTCCCGCCAACTTGTTATGGCAGCTCACTATCGCTCTGATCCCGAACGTGATCGCCTTTACATGTCCGATGGCGATGCTCGTCGGGACGATCATCGGACTGGCTAAGATGCAGGGCGATAACGAGTTGGTTGCGATCCGTGCATCCGGGGTGGGCAATTGGCAGATAGCAATTCCGATCATGATCCTTGGTGTAATGCTGTCGGTCTTTGCATTTTTTGTAAATCTCAAAGGCGTTCCGGTGGCAGCCTCGATCGTTCGCGGCGTCGCGCTCCAGACGGCCATTAAAAAGCTCGAATCACCGCTCGAACCTGGTGTTTTTAATACGGAACTCGCCGGTTCCACCATCTATGTCAAAGGCGGAGATCTCGAGACGGGACGATGGACCAATCTTTTCATATACACCGAGGACGCCGCAGCGGGGAGCGTGCGTTTAATTACATCGCAGCAAGGCCGCGTCGACACTACCGGCCAGTTTTCGGAGCTTGTTCTCGAAAACGCCTCGGTTTCTACGTTGCCAATCGTGCCGGGACAGGGAAAATACGTGTCAGAGAGTATTGGCGAGGTGCGGCTCGCGATCAAGACGAGACGCAGTGATCTGATCGAAAAATTGACCAGTTCGAGCCTCATGCCTGAGGAACTCGGGCTGTCGCAATTATCGGAGTACGCCGCCGCAAAAGACGGTAAAGAGTGGATCGAGGCCGAGATTATATGGCAGCGGCGAATATTGCTTTCGATCACGCCATTTATTTTCTGCATTCTGGGGACGGTGATCGTGCTCCGGTTTAATCGCGGTGGCCGCGGTTTTGGCATTGTGCTTGCACTGGCGGTTTTGATCGGATTTTATATGCTTGCCTTCTTGGGCGAACAGCTTGCCCGCACCGCAAAGATCAGTGTTTTTCAGGGAAGCCTGATACCTATCGCGGCAAGCCTCGTAATGGTTCTGTGGTTTAGTTTTTCACGAAAGATCGATTTTTGGAGCGGCTGGTGGGAGCATTTTATGTCAATATGGGCAGGACTGCGGACAGCACCGAACAAAATCCACGGGCGAAATCTCTTTGTTGATGTGACCACGGGCCTCCGTGACTTTGATCTTATCCGGAACCTGCTCAAAAATTTTCTGCTTACGTTAGCATTTTTGTTGACGATTTTCATAATTTTCACGGCGTTCGAGCTATGGAAATTCGCGGGTGCGATGGATGGCGGTATCGTTCTGTTAATTAAATATCTCTTTTACCTGTTGCCTTTTGTCTACCTACAGCTTGTGCCGTCAGCGGCGATGATCGGTACGCTTGCGACCTATGTTATCAAATCTCGGCAAAACGAAATCGTTACATGGACCTCTGCCGGGCAGAGCGTTTACCGGCTGCTGTTGCCATGTTTCATGCTCATGGTGTTGCTTGGCGGCGTAAACTGGCTGATTCAGGAGCGGATGCTGCCGCGAGCGAATCAATTACAGGATGCGACCCGCGATCTGATACGAAATCGCGGTGTCGCGGCTAGTCAGCCCGGTATATACTGGGTTGCAAACGACGAACGCATTTATTCCTTTAAGCTGCAAGATCAGGTTTCTGCGTCTGATAACGAAAAACAAGAAGCGAATAACAGCCCAAACAAACTTGAAGATCCCTCTAATACCGCAACCGCGTCTGATAACGAAAGGCGAGATGTCTCGTGCTCTACCGGCTGTGTTAAAGATCTCTCGGTTTACCAATTTGGCGAGGGCGGCACGCAACTGCAATCCGTGTACCGCGTAAAAAAGGCGGTTTGGACACGCGGGCGCGTTGTTTTGCTCGGAAATATCGAGAAAAGTGTGATGCGGGAAGGGAAGATCGAGACCGAAACGATCAACGGCGGGGAACTCGCCGAGACGACCAATCCGTTTTCGGGTCTTCGCGCCAAACCGAGCCACCTAAATACTACCGAAATTAAACTCCAGATCGCCGCCAGCGATTCTGATCTCGAACGCAGCAACCTCATGGTTGCGCTTGAGAAAAAATATACAACGCTCTTTCTGCCATTCGTAATGGCGTTGTTCACCGCACCATTTTCGCTCTCACTTAGCCGAAAAGGGAAGGCGGTGACCGTTGGCTATGCCATCGGCCTTTGGCTTCTCTTTACCGGAACTAGCAGCATTTTTGAACAACTCGGCCTCAACGGCCTGCTCTCGCCGTCGCTCGCCGTCTGGTCGCCCCTCGTTATTTTCTCGATGTTCGGGATCTATTTACTGTCAAAAGTGCGTACCTGAATCTGATATTTCTTGGTCATCGACAGCGACGAGAAGAGCGGAGCAACATCCGCCTTTTCGTTTTCGTTTAACGACATAAGGCGTTACCGTCACTGGAATTGCTTTACTTTTTACGCTTACACTACGCCGTCGCTGACGCAAGATCAAAGCTGCTTTTACGCAAGAATAGGGAACTTAGACACGAGGTTTCCTTTTTAACCGTGTCTCCGAACCGGATGCCTTAATTTCCTTGCGCCAAGTGGCCGAGGCGTTGTATTGTTATCCTATGATGGAATGGTCAACATGCCCTGAGGTCGAGCAAAACGCGAGGAAGGTCAGCGGTGTCTGGATCTTTCGCGGCACCCGTGTGCCAGTCACGGCATTGTTCGAGAATCTCGAAGCAGGTGCATCGATCGATGACTTCCTCTCCTGGTTTCCCGGGGTCACGAAAGAACAAGTTGAGGCAGTCCTCGAACATACGATCCGAACGCTTGATGTGGAGCGTCTGGCAGCTTAAGCAATGCGGCTTTTATTCGATCAGGGAACTCCTTTGCCGCTGCGGAACTATCTTCCTGATCACACGGTGGTAAAAGGGTTGGAGTGAACTCAAAAATGGCGAGTTGCTCGCCGCCGCCGAATCCGAAGGCTTTGACGTACTGATCACCACCGATCAAAACCTCCGATATCAGCAGAATTTTTTGGGAAGAAGAATAGCCGTCGTCGCGCTTCTGACCACAAACTGGCCGCGAATCGAGAAAAACATATCATTCGTCGTCGATGCCATTGCGAATATCTCAGACGGCAACTACTTGGAAATATCGTTTCCGAATATTTAATAATCTCCGTTTACTATTTACTGCCGAAGTCAAAGCCATCTGGGGTTTGCTCGGCGTTCATTACGCCGTCGCTGACGCAAGATCTACTTACTTGGACACGATATTGCGGGTTTTAGACGCGAGTTTTCCTTTTTGACACGGTCTCCTGACGCGATTCACACAAGAAGCGGGCAACAGAATGAATTGCCACGCTCTTTAGAGCGGATGGGGATCCAAAAATATTTTCGGCTTTAGCCGAACATTGGGCTAAGCCCGCAGAGACCGTACGAAATGTCCACGATTCGGTTATACTCACTTTCGAACATGTTTGAATACAAACACGCCGCATATCGTGGTATCTTGTTTTGTAATTGGATTCGTTAAGGCTATGACGAGAACCCTAACTAAATACTGGTTGGTTCCCCACGTTGTTTATGTCGGCGATTTTCAGCATTGGTTGCTACATTCATCTGAATGGACCGTTGAATGCGATGCATCAAAGAGCCGCGTAGATGAAGGGGATTTTGTGTATCTTATGAATCCTGAAACCGGCATTTACGCTTGGGGCATGGTTTTAGATGTCACCCTACCCCAAACCCCAGGAGAGCAGGGTTACATAAAGATTAGCAAAGGAGCAATCAAGCCGGTCATGATTGGCCGAAACGAACTCCAGAGTCGTGATGAGCTTCGCGGCCCAATTTCGTTCCCATCTGGGAAGTTTAATTACCTATTGAATCGACAAGTGAAAGCGATTGATTCCGTCATGCCTACTGGAATAGCGAAACCGCCCGCGCCTGCAGATGAGCAGTTTGTAATTGGTCAGTCTGTTCCAGAAGACGAGGGCCTTCACGTCGAATATAAGGAAGTTTCGTTGAACAATATCGCGGGAGAGGCCTACGAATATGCCGTTGCATATCTGACTCAAGCCGGGGGCCGCGTCCTTTTTGGCATACGGGATGAAGACCACACAGTAGTCGGCATAACAGTCGATTTGAAGGCCCGAGACATGGTTCAGAAGACGGTCGAAAATAAACTGAGCACCATAAGCCCACAAATCCTTCCTGTAACGGATTATTGGCTTGAATTTCATCAAGTGATCTATGCATCTGGCAATCAAGTTGCTGACTGTTATGTATTTGAGTTAGAGATATACGAGAAAGCGTCAAAAAATTATGAGACGGCAGGCGGCAAGAAGTACCTGAAGAGCTTTTCCGGCCGGATTAGGATTAGATAAGAACATGTCTTGTCCGATTCAAAAATAATGCTGTTCGAACATAACTGCCATGACTTAAAGCCTATTTTCGAGGGACTGGCTTCGGCTCTTTGACCGACAGAGTGGATGGCAAAACAGAAAGCTGCTCCTTTATTAGTTTGTCCCTACACGTAGAACAACTCCAAAAGCTTTTAGCCACTTTATCAGCATCAAATTCATGCTCTTTGTCCTCTGGACGCTGATACCACATACTTTTTTGAGAGGCAAGATATGCACCACATTCGCACTTCGCGAGTAGTAATTCCTCAAACCATCCGGGCATCATTCCAATGCTAACGATGTCTTCAGGTTTGAGCCAGTATATTTCATCCGATGACGTGCTGTTTAATCGGTCTTTCAAATTCTGCGAAACCTGATTCTCGTCAAGAATAGAACCCATGATTTTCGTGAGTTCGGTCAATTTAGCCTTTGCCTCTTCAAGTTTCAGATTCTTGAAATACGAGGGATCGAAATAAGCCCGATGTATACCGATCAGGGAGGAATCTTCTGTTCGACGTTCAACACCGCTTAAATAGAGGAAAAAGCAAGCGCTGGCACATTTGTCCCCCTCGACTGTTATGGTTGGGTAAATTGAACGAAGAATTACTGCGATCCTCAGAGTCTCCATAAGGTTACCACCATTTGAGGCCAGTCTAACGGTCGGGTTAGCCTTATACTTCTCAAAATTTAATCGAAGGAAACGTCTGAACTTCTCACCATCGTCCTTGACCACTTCACCCGATAGAACCAATCGAGTGTAGGGAGTTTTTTCCCAATAAAAATCCATCCCAATTGCGGTTACCGGCAAAAGGGTGATCGAAAAGGATAAGAGAATGATGCGAAATTTGCTAATTGTCATAACTCACTCCAATCGTGGTTTCGCAATCCAACGAGCTATATCCTAACATAATTCAATTAGACAAAAATGCAGCTTAGCTTTCTTGCTGTGCAGTGATATTAGTGTACGCAAATGACGCAATACCTCATGCGCGCGGGAGCGCCGTGCGGGAGCACGGTCGGGGGGGGGGGGGGGGGGGTTGG
>JAYUDV010000363.1:0-3168 GCA_043739565.1 Chloracidobacterium sp. | reverse complement strand
TGCTGCGTTCGCCGGCGAGAAACGGCAAAAATGTGAGGCCCTGAGCGTTGGGTTCACGTTTTGCGATTTGTTCTTCGGCGTCTTTTGGTAGGTTCAGGTTTGCTTTCAGCCACGCGTATAGATTGCCGCCATCGGACAACGCACCACCCATTATGACTCGTTTTCGGTCGATGCGATAACACCACAAACCGCTCGGAATATTCTCGGGCGGCTCACCCAAATAGGCGACGCGCATCGCACCGGAGGTGCCAATCATCAATGCGGCTCGTGATTTTGTCACGCAACCCGCACCTATATTATCGGCCGCGCCGTCGGCAATTGCGGGAAACCACTTTGCGTTAGCGAGGCGGGGCCAGCGTTTTGCTCGGTTTTTATTAAGGATGCGTGTATCGGAATCTTTCGTTCCGATCGCGGGCAGGTTCGAAGGCTCGATCTTTAGAAATTTCAACAATTCTCTATCCCACACACATTTTCGAATATCGAAAATGCCGGTTCCCGATGCTATCGAGACGCTGGTCGTCGAATTGCCAAAAAGCTTTAGAGCAACGTAGTCGCTGAAAGAAAGCCATTGCAGGGTTTTGGCAAAGACATCCGGAAAATCCTTCCGCAGCCAAAGCAATTTTGTGGGCCAGTAGCTCGAGTGAAACCTGGCACCGGTGCGATTGTGCATCCGAGTTTCGTCGAACCTCTTTCGCAAAACACCCGTGTATTTTCTGCTACGCATGTCGGCCCAGCCAAAGACTTTCGTCGTCGGCTTCGCGTTCGCGTCTACCCCAACGAGGCTGTGCCAAAAGCACGAGGTCGCAACGTACTCGATCTCACCCTTTAGCTTCGTTGTTTTTCCAAGGACTTGCTCAATGGCGTCGACAACCTGAGCAAACGCTTCGTCGGCGCCGATCTCGGCACCACCGCCGGTCGTCACGGACAGGTTGCGATCAATCTTGACCGACGCGCGCGGAACCGGGTTAGCGTTGCCATCGTAAAGAGCGGCACGAACGCTCGACGTGCCGATATCCAGAGCTAAAATTAATGGCTGATCCAAAGTTGTGGGTTATCGCAGATTTCGATCCGGAATACCTGAAAACTGAAAATTAACCGAACGTCTTCTTGATCCACCAGCGCATGCCGACGAAGAGAAACCGGTAATCCTTCATAAATTCGGGCGGTTTGCCCTCGAAATAATGCCCGATAAATTGCAAAATCCAGCCGACGACAAACAGGCCGATTGCAATTCGCCACAAACCGCCGACAAAGAATGAGGCCGGCACGAGCAGCAGCGACAGGGCAATCATCGGTATGCCGATCTTGTGCGTTAACTTATTGATCGGGTTTTGATGACTTTCGGAATACTCATCAATCCATTCGTCCCACGTTCGTCCACCCATCATACGATTTGTCTCCTCTGGGAATTTTTCGATTATCTTACACCAATTTCACCGCCGATGCAGGATTTTGACCCGCAGATCGTCACCCAAATCTCTAATGTCATCGATTTCGAACCCATCCAGAAAGTTAGCCGGCATAAATGTATCAGCGTCATCAACCGTCATCGGCACCTCGGTGACGATCCATTTTTCGATCACATCGGCAAAATCGGCGTATGTTTTGGCACCACCGATGATAAAGACATCCCGGTTAAGATATTCCGCCAACACGACAACGTCGTCCTTGCTTTCGAGTTTCATTACCTCAGCCGACGTCTCGACATTGCCCGTGCGGCTGAGCACAATGTTAAGCCTGCCGGGCAGCGGCTTAGCGATCGAACGCCACGTGTTGGCACCCATTACGACAGCGTTTCCGGTTGTCGTTTCCCTAAAGAATTTGAGATCGGCGGAAAAGTGCCATGGCAGTTTGCCGTTCTTGCCAATGGCGTAGTTCCTGGAAATTGCGACGATGCCGATAATCATAAGAAATTTTTAACGCTAAGGTCGCAAAGTAAGAAATGATCTATACAAAAATTCGTTTACCTTTGTACACCGCTACTTCCGATCCTTTTGCCATAAAAACAGAATGCGGCGTTTCATCACTCAAAAACGCAAATTCGTCGCCATATGTCCCGCCAAAATCGACGTCTATCTGTTCATTCTTGACCGAAAAGAGTTCCCATTTCGGATGTTCGACCTTGTATTCGTCAACGCGGCCGCCGCTCCGCATCGTATAGCCCCAATAATGCTCGATAATAAATTCACCGTGTGAACCGGCCACCGGTACGCCCAAGCCTTCGCCGATCTCAACCCCAAGATGATTTTCACAACCAGCTCTTTGCCATGAATAACTTACACGCGTTTCGGTTCGTGTGTGATCCATACGCCAACACTCGTAAGGCTCGCCATATACGACTCGCGCGACCGTCGCGATCGCAAATCGCGGCACGATCTCCTTTACAAAACACACGGCCCGGCGAATCTCGCCATCGGTCACGCGTTTATTGTAAAACCGTAAATTCACTTCCTCAAAATTGATGTGAAATGGTATCGGCAACCCGAGTACGCGAGTATCGAGAAACATAAAACCGACAAGGCTGACAAAGCATTTGCCGTCTTGCAGATCGAGTTCGGTTCCGTCCGGCACGCGGTGCTCGATCAGCGACGGATCGACTGCGTAATTCGCCATTATCAGGTCCTGCCATCTTGCCGTAAGAAATCTGTCCATTACACAATAAGGCGCTTGTCGCCGATCCGCCGGGTTATTTTCGAGCGGTCAAAATATTCTAACAAAGGGATCGCATATTTTCGCGAAACTCCCGCAAGCTCCTTAAAATGCGGAACGTCGATAAGGCGATCCGCTGTTCCATCGGCATAATTTTGCATCATCGTAATCAGCCGATCTATCGCCTCGCACAAAAAATAATACTCGTCTGTAACTTTAATTATTTCGCCGGAATCTAGAAATGTTTGAAAAAATCTTCTGGCGTCTTGGGTCGAAAAATTTGTGCCGGAAACGGCGTCTATCAACGCGTCATCGAGCTTTAGCACTGCGAGGCCAGCGTTTACAAATATCGCACGGATCTGTTCGTTTAGGATGAGTTCAGTGGCGGAAAATTCCGTTCGAAAGGTCGCCGATCTGATAGTTTCCTTCGCGGACACGATGCTACCCTTAGATTCCAATGCCGATATGACCGCCGAAAAGATTTCTTCGGGAAGACTGTCAAAAATACGATCACGCAAC
>JAYUDV010000362.1:0-1029 GCA_043739565.1 Chloracidobacterium sp. | reverse complement strand
CCAATTTTCCGTAAGGAATTTCGAAGGCAAAACGAGCACACCGGCAGCTCCGTTCGCCCGAGCGTAGGTTACGGGGTCTGCCCAGTCGGTGCCTCGCGTACCGGTCATATCGGCCTGAGTAAGACCCGCCGGCATAGGAACGAGACCGCGATTCGAGATCTGGCCTTCACCGTAAACCGCGACGATCTTTCCCTTTATATCAATACTCTGGTAAGGATTCAGATTTTTTGATTTGACCATCCAGCCGTTACCGACGAAAACGATTGGGGCTGAAACCGGACCGGTCGAATTCCCCTGAGCCCGAATCAGATCATCACCGTATGGAAACTTCTGCCCCGCGACCTCGACCGATGTCGCGGCTGCGTCAACGGAATCACGACGCAAAGCGATTTTTTGATAAAACGTGCCGTTGTCACCCGCCGGTTTGAAACCCCATTTTGAAAGGTTCATCCCGATAAATTTTGCGGTCGTGTCGAGCCCGCGTGACGGGGTATCGCGGCCTTCCATCTCGTCGGATGCGACAAAATAAAGATAGTCGCTCAGTTGCTTTGCAGTCACACCCGCAGCGAGCTTTTTTTCGGCATCCGTGACCTTTATGGCCGGAGCCTGGGCCGAAGCAACGGATTGAAATACAAAGGTTACTAGTAAAAATAGTGCAAATACGTTTCGTTTCATTTTTTCCTCAAATGTTTATTCACCGCAGAGGGACAGAGTAAAAAGGCATGGGCCGAAAATTCCGGATGCCATTCTTGAATATCGCTGTGTTTCTGTGGTGCAAATTTCTGGTTATTTTACGCAATGTTGGGATAATTTGTTTCCTTGACTGACCCGATGATGCAAATTTTATTTGTGTTAGCCAGTTTGAGCATTTCTTCGCGGTCGAAGATCAATGTCTTACCGGCCGTGATCGACAGGCAGGTTACTCCGGCGGCGATCATCGTTTCGATCGTCGGAATGCCGACTACGGGAACGTCAAACCGCATATCCTGATCGGGTTTTGCGACCTTTACGACCGTCAATTTTCCATTC
>JAYUDV010000361.1:0-8167 GCA_043739565.1 Chloracidobacterium sp. | reverse complement strand
CGCCGTGGGCGGCGATCATCTCTAATGTGAGGTGGGCCTCGCGATAGGTCGCGCCGCCGCGGACGAGCGTGCCTGAGCCGGGCGCGAAGTTGGGGTCGATGCCGTCAATATCAAATGTCACGGCATAGCCGCCGGGAGCTTTTGAGACAATAGCAAGAGCATCACTGACGCATGCGGCCATGCCTCGGCTGTCGATGTCGCTCATTGTAAAAAAATTATCGCGAAGGCCCAACTTTTCGATCTGGCTGCGTTCGCCGCTGTCGACGTCGCGAGCTCCGATGTGGGCAAAATATTTTGGATCCAGCTTTGGCGAATAGCCGCACATTCCCGTCAGATCGGGGTGGCCGTGACCAAGGATTGCACCTAGCGGCATGCCGTGTATATTGCCCGACGGCGATGTTTCGGGCGTGTTGATGTCGGCATGGGCGTCAAACCAGATCAATCCAATCTCGGAGCCTTTTTCACGATAATGGGATGCAATTGCCGAAAAAGTCGGAATCGCGATCGCGTGGTCACCGCCGAGAATGATCGGCATCTCGCCGTTTTTCAGTATGACGGAGAGAGCGTCGATGATATTCACGCTTGAGGCGAGCATCTCGCTAAGATGCTTTGGGTTCCCATCGACTGATGTTTCGCCGGGCTGGACGATCTGCGCGTCGCCATGGTCGGTCACGTCGTATCCGAGCTCCCGAATGTGGCCGGCGAGGTTTTGGCCACGGATCTTCGACAGTCGCATGGCATTAACGCCAAGCTCGCTACCAGTTTGCCCGGCACCGAAACCGAGTGGGATGCCTAATATTCCAACTTTTTTTTTGGTCATATACTGTATGCAAAGGCCTGACCGTTAGGGAGGGCGTAACATTTAACTCGACGTCCGTGTTACGCCCTTGCTTACGCGCGGGCTTCTGCAAATTCATTCCTCGCCAAATTTGTCGGCGAACAGCTTTGTTATTTGATTTATCGCATCCCGTTCATCAACGCCGTCAGCGGTGATTTGCAATTCGACGCCGTAGCTCGCGGCGATGCTGAGCACGCTCAGGATCGATTTGGCGTTTGCGGTAACGGCGTTGTCGAATCGTGTCAGGACAATGCTGCTCTCGAATCGATTTGAAAGCCGGACAAGTTGGGCTGCCGCCCGTGCGTGAAGCCCTAAAATGTTAGTCAGACGGACCGTGGTCTCAAGCATCTTTCTTCATTTTTTGAGGCACGAGCAGCGGCTTTGCGCGGCAGATCGCCTCTTTTCCCTGCTCCTCAACCTCGACGGCAAGGTCGTGGAGCGTCACTTCCCCGTTGACCGACGCGAGTTTGATTACCATCGGCAGATTGACGCCAGTGACTATTTCGATGTCGTCGCTGTCCAGAAACATTGCCGAGATATTGGTCGGTGTGCCGCCAAACATGTCGGTCAGCAGCAAAACGCCGATGCCCTGCGACACCTCGGCGATCGCCCGCGCGATCTCGCTCTTGGCCATCTCGACATCGTCGTGCCACCCGATCGAGACAGCCGTGATGTGGCTCAGATCGCCGACGACCGCTTCGGCCGCCGACAACAGTTCATTCGCCACCTGTCCGTGCGATACGATAACGCCGCCTATCCGTTTTGTTTCAATCGTCTCCATATTTACGCTCCTACAATGGTGAGTATCAGGCTTATTTCTGCATATCCCGATGCGTGACGGACGCATCGAAATTGTTTTCCTTTAATATCTTTTTGAGGCTGTTAGCGACCATAACCGAGCGATGTCGTCCGCCGGTGCAGCCGATGCCGATCGTGAGATACGATTTACCCTCGCGTTGATACCGTGGCAACAAATAGAGCAGCAGATCGGTAAAACGCTCGATCGTCTCGGTCACCTCGGGCTGCGCGAGCAAATATTCGATTATCTTCGGATCTTCGCCGACGAGGTGTTTGAGGTCTTTTTGAAAATACGGATTTGGCAAATGGCGGACGTCAAACAGCAGATCGGATCCGCGCGGACCGCCGTATTTGTGGCCAAAGCTGACGACCTCGACCTTGAGCGGAACGCCCTCATCCGAGCCGCTAAATTTTTGGACGAGCAGATGCCGCAGCGTGTGAACGGTGTGCTCCGAGGTGTCGATTATCAAGTCTGCGAGCTTGCGAACGTCCTTGAGAGCACGGCGTTCGGCGCGGATCGCGGCGAGCAATCCCTTGCCGTTGTCGGCCGGATGCGGACGGCGAGTTTCAGAAAATCGGCGTTGGAGCACTTCGTCCGAAGCCTCGAAAAATACAACATACGGGGCGAGGTTGCGCTTCGTGAGCTTTAGCAATTCACCCGGAAACTCGGAGAGAAAATGGCGTTCGCGGATATTTATGACGAGAGCGGCCTTGCCGATTGCCGGATGCTCACCGTTAGTCGCGATAAGCAAACGGCCAAATGTCGAAAGCATCGTCAGCGGCAGATTATCGACGCAAAAGTAGCCCAAATCCTCAAACGAATCCGTCGCCGAGCTCATCCCGGAGCCGCTCAGTCCCGTGATAACGACAAATCCAGGCAGCTCGTCTTTGTCCATGCTTTTGTCCGACATAAATTCGCGCTTTTACGCTGCCGCAGCCTTATTGTAACGGGCGATCAGATCCGATTCCGCCGTTTTTCCGCCGGTGTTAATTATACGGGCGGCCGTTTCGACTATCACCGGCAGCGATCGAACGCTCGAATTTGCGATGACGAAATGCGGCAGCGTGACACCCAAAATTTCGGCTTTATTCTGTTTGCCGGTAAGGCATTCAATCTCATCGGGTGCTTTTTCGCTATGCAATTCAATAATCACGCCGATCGTACTTTTTTCGGCCACCCACGCCTTGCCAAATAAGCGGCGAATATCGCAAATTCCAAGCCCGCGAACCTCGATCAGGCCAAATAATTCCGCCGGTGAAGAGCCGAAAAGCTCATTTCCCTCTCTGCTGACAATAACCGCGTCATCGGCGACCAAATTGTGTCCACGGGCGACGATCTCTAATGCGCATTCGGATTTTCCGCTTCCCGATTCGCCTTTTATCAATACTCCGACGCCAAAAACGTTCACCAGTGTACCGTGTATCGAGACGGTGTAATTCGAGCTCACGCGGCCTCTTCCGCCGCATCGAGGCCTATGGCAATTTCCGCGGATTTCGTCGCCTTGTGCGATTTGTCTATAATCTTGTCCTTCAGCCGCCGAGCCTGTTTTTCGATCTTATCGATGGTTTGCGAGATCGACAGGTACATGTCCGGGATGTTTGAATTAGCAGTCAACACTTCGTTTCGCCAGTTGATAATTACCTCGGAGCGGCTAAATCCGCGTTCGACCTCGATGATAACGTGAGCATTTGCTGGTTTGCCGTCAAAAACGTGCTCGATCTTTTTAAAATGTTCCTCGATGTGCGAACGAATCGCCGGCGTTACTTCGATATGTCGTCCCGTAAATTCAATATTCATAGTCTCCCCTTTTTAGTGATTGCAAAATAGAAAATCTTATTAAATTACCGTCCTTCTTTCTCGGGAACCCGCGATACTCATCTGGTCGCGATATTTCGCCACGGTACGCCGCGATAATTTAACTCCCTCTTTACTCATAACCCGAGCAATCTGGTCGTCTGTCATCGGTTTTTTGGAGTCCTCATCCTCGACCATTTTCTTAATTCTCAGCTTGAGAATACGAGTCGAAACCTCTTCGCCCTCTTCATTTAACATCCCTTCACTAAAGAAACGCCTTAACTCTATGACGCCTTGCGGCGTGTGAGCATATTTACGATTGACCACGCGCGAGATCGTCGAGAGATGCATGCCGATATCCTCGGCGACGTCCTTTAGCATCATCGGCTTAATATACTCGACGCCTTTATCCAGAAAATCGGTCTGCCGTTTCACGATGCACTCGACGACACGGTAAATGGTCTGGCGGCGGTGCTCGATATTTCTGAGCAGATCAACCGCTGACCGAACCTTATCCTTGATAAAATCCTTGGTCTCTTTGGTCGTTTCGGTTTGATCCAACAGCTTGTGATAGGTCGGGCTGATACGTAATCTCGGGCTGCCGTCGTCGGCGAAAAAAATCACGTAATCCTCATCGAGCTTTTCGATATAAACCTCGGGCGAGACAAATATCGAATCCTCGGTCGAATAACGCCGCCCCGGAAACGGGTCAAGCTCGCGGATCTTTTCGATTTCTTTATCAAGTACATGGACATCAACGCCGGTCGCCTTTGCGAGGTGCTGCAGGCGGTGCGGCACGAGGTCTTCGAGATGATGTTTTACAAGCCGGGCCGCAAGGCTTTCGGCCTCGCCAATCGCCTGTAGCTGGGCGAGTAGGCATTCCTTGACGTCGATGGCGGCGCAGCCGACCGGATCGAGCTGCATTACAGTCTGTCGCGCCTCTTCCACAGTTTCGACCGAACACTCGCTGGCCTCGGCAATTTCCTCGAAAGTGGCCGAAAAACGACCGTCTTCGTCAAGATTGCCGATTATCTGGATCGCCGCTTCCTCGTGCTGGCCGTTCAGGCTAAGCAGATTGAGCTGCCATTCGAGATGCTCGCTCAGGTTTGGCGAATGCGTCAAAAATTGTTCAAAACTCGGAGCGTCGTCCTTATATTCGATCTCCTGAGTGCGGTATCCGGGGTCGAGATAATCCTGAAATTCGCGTCCGTAATCGATCTCGTCAAACGCATCGGATGTCTCAGTGTGAACCTCGTCACCGGCGTCAGCATCGCCAACGACGGTCGAATCAAACCCGTTTTCCGACGGCGCACCCGCATCAAAGGCCTCATACTCAGCCATCGATTGTCCGGCTTCGATCATCGTGTCCGATGTCGGATCGTTGCCATTCTCAAATTCGGCGTCGTGGCCATCGGAATTTTGATCAAGGATATTGTCGGCGATCTCTTGCATTTCATCGCCGGGCTGGACTTCCTCGAGGATGGGATTGACGACCATTTCCTGTTCGACAAGGTCGGCCAGCTCAAGCGAGGTCATCTGCAGCATCTCGATACGCTGCCGCAATTGCGGCGTTAGTACCATTTTTTGCTGTAATTGATGGGTGAGCCTTAAGGACGACATATCCGTTTTGTGTGATCACGAAAAGAACCAGGAGAGCCAGCGTACGCAAATACTGTTCCTAAACTAAATTATACCGATATTGAATTGAAAATGGAAAATCCGGGCATGCTATAACTCAAATCTTTCGCCCAAATACAGACGCCGGACATCGACGTCTTCGACAAGCTCGGACGGTTTACCGGAACGTAGGATGCGGCCCTCCGACATGATGTAGGCGCGGTCGGTGATGCCGAGCGTTTCGCGAACGTTGTGATCAGTGATCAGGATGCCAATTCCCTGCTGCTTGAGATAAAGGATAATCTCGCGAATATCATCGATCGCGAGCGGGTCAATGCCGGCGAAAGGTTCGTCGAGAAGTATGAATTCGGGTTCGGTTGCTAGACATCGGGCGATCTCGACACGCCGCCGCTCGCCGCCGGAAAGAGTATCGCCGCGAATTCTGCGTACGTGGGCCACGCCAAACTCCTCAAGCAGCTCGTCAAGACGCGCAAAACGCTCGTCGCGTGACATTTTCATCGTTTCGAGCACGGCGAGTATATTTTGCTCGGCCGTAAGCTTGCGAAATATCGACGGCTCCTGCGGCAGATAGCCGAGGCCGAGCCGTGCGCGCAGGTAAACCGGTAAAGAGGTGACATCGCGGCCGTTGAGCGTAATCTTACCGGTTTCCGCCGGTTCGAGGCCGACAAGCATATAAAAAGTCGTAGTTTTCCCCGCACCGTTGGCGCCTAAAAGGCCGACGACCTCGCCCTTTCGGACATTTATGCTGACATCGTCGACAACGCGGCGGCGGCCATATGTCTTTTGCAGATCAACGCCCGCAAGCATACCGGCGGAGGGAATATTTTCGCTTTTGCCGTTATTTGATTCGGAATGACGGGACGATTTCGACATTTTCTAGCTGGCAAGTGAAAGTTCCGGAGATTTTCGTTGTTGAGGATTTTTTGCCTTCTTGATGTCCGGCAGAATATCAAGCAAAGTTAACCGCATTAAATCGTATATCAAAAACTGGTCGAACAGCTTAGGTGTATTCTTTTCGGTGATCGAAGCCTCTAACGGAGCAAATACGGGAAACTTTTGGAAAAAAGACTTTTGAAGCGACGGTGAAAATTCATCGATATATTCGTCCGTCCAGTTCAAGCTTCTTTCTCCCCAACTGCAAAGGCCCGCAATGTCCGAAAAATAAATATCCAGACACGGGATCAAGTCTTCGAACTCATTTATCTTACCCGCCACCAATTTCCGACAATCGTCATAAGGGAACAGATTTAACATATCCGTTTTGTAAAGCGATTGCAAAATTTCAAGCTTTTTTTGAACTTCTTCCTTCATCTCGATTTTTTATTCGATGCCGAACGAAAGGATTTTCCCCGACCGATCTTTGATTACATAATAACCTTTTTTCACATAACGCGTAGAATCGTTTTCCAAAATATAGATCTTTGCACCACGCGGATTTCGTGCAAAGGCGTCAGCTTTCCTCAAATATTGCCAGATGCTTTTGGCTGAAACCTCGCTTCCGTGTCTCATAAAATGATACTCTATCGATTCCGAAACGGTCGAGAAAGTGCCTTTTGACCACTGGGCAACCAGTCTTTTTGCCTCCGCCAACGAGATCCGGATCATCATTGTTTCGGATTAACCTTGTAAACCGTCCTGATACGGCCGGATGTATTTTGCTTGGTCTTTCCCTCGGTGACTACACGGTTTTCACGCATAAGGAAAGTCAATTCCCCAGCCTGCGAAGATCCGCTGACGGCATCGCTGACGGATGCCGGATCGCCGCGAATTACCGCCACCTCATCGCTCGCCGAATATTGCACCCAATTTCCGCTTGCACGGCGGCCCGGTTGAGTGATGACGACTCCGTTTTCGGCAACGGTGCGTGAAAGCTCATTTTTCTCATCGAGATAAACATCGGCCGAGCCGGATGTGAGCCTGTCGGTTCCCTGACGAATATCCACGTTTTCGCGATATTGGATAAGGCGCGTGTTCCGGTCATAGACCATCGATTTGGCGGCGGCATATACCGGGACACTGCTTTCCCTACCTTTCTGTTTTTGTTTCGCGTTATACACGACGCTTTGAACATTGCCGTCAGCCAAAAACTTGCCCTCGGCCTGTTTGATAAGGAGGCGGTCGGCCCGAACGTAGTTATTTTCCTGCCAGCCACGGGCGTTGCCAGTGTAAACGGCGGTTTCGGCGTCCTGGTCAAATTCGGCCGCCTCGGCGGTTACAAAAACCGGCTTGTCAGACGACGCGAACGGAGCCGCATCGGCCATCTGCTTGCGGCTGTAATAGGTCGTGCTGACGCCGCCGCGAAGATACGAGCGTTTGTTTTTGGTATCCCAGTCGATCTCGCGGGCCTTTGCACGTGCCTTCGAATCCCAGATCGTCGGTTCGCCGCCGCGTAGCCGCAGCATCTCGTCGGCGCTCGTAAATGAGATCTGCGACGCGATCGCGGTCCGGTCAAGCTCGACAAATTTTGTGCCGCCCATCGCGTCAAAACGCTCGACGTCTTTTGATTGAGCGTTAAAGTTTGCGGTCAAATGATCCGCTGTTAAAACTTGCGTGCCTCGCCCTTGTTTGGCGACGGTTGGAACTCGAACAGTTTTTGTCTTTTTGCCGCCGACGCAGGTTTTTGCATTATTTCCGGTCGGGAAAAAGTCGCAGTTAAACCTCGTAGCATTTACAGTCGTTTTATAATTGTCGGCCGCAGCCCGGAGCGGTTCGATATAAATCTCGGCGTCGCCGACGGCTTCGGTGCGGCGAATATCCTTGCCGTTGTCGTTGAACAGCGTCGTGACGGAATTGGCGGTAAGTCGTTTATTCGCCGAAGCGGGATCGCGGTTTGGCACGTCAAGCTGGATGGTCGTGCGGCCCTCGGTCTGCATTTTTTCGAGCAATCCTTCGCCCTTAAATAAGACGTGCATAGCTCGCGGAGCGCTCAACGTGACGAGGGAATAGTTTGCTGTTTCGTCTGGCACGAGTTGGGTCACGCTTTCACCAATAGCATTTGCCGTCTGAAGCTGTCTGGCTTCGTTAAACGCGGCATTTAGCTCCGGAGCGGCTATGGTCGTAGTTCGGGCGGGCGTAATCTGACGGACAAGGCCATTACC
>JAYUDV010000360.1:0-8167 GCA_043739565.1 Chloracidobacterium sp. | reverse complement strand
GATCCACTGAGCATTGCCGTCACAACGCCGCACATCGCGTTGACCAACCGTGCGTTCGAGAGTACGCAGGTTGCAAAAATCTTGAACGCACCGCTGACAGACGATGAGACGGCGCCGCTCACGCAATGGCGAAACGATCCAAATCGCCTGGTTTCCGACCGATCCGTTCGGCTGATGCTCGGCCTAAGATGATTTAAACGTTCTATCGGCGAGATGCCTGGTCGTGTGATCCGTCACGCTGGCCGGCACAATATTCTCAAAATCCGGCTGATCCAGCAGTTTCCCGGTTGGGACGGCACTGACGGACGGGTCAGTCTCATTCTCGATATTCGGATTCCTCCGCTTCCACTGTTTTTTAAGCTTTCGCGTTCGGATAAATGTCTGGATATGCCAGGCGCCCATCGCCGTCAAGAGGCCGGCGGTCACATAGATCATCGGATGTGTGCCCGGTCGAAATCCTAAAAATGCATAGAGCAATATAGCCAGCGTAAAGCTGACGATCACGGTCATAAGCGAGAGGACCGAGTTTACCTTAATATTTTCTTCGGGCGGGCTTTCGCGTTTGGCGGGTGTTGAGAGATCGGGTAGGAAAATGCCGCATTGTCGGCAATACGTTTCGGGAGATTGATCGGATTTTCCGCATTTTGGGCAAAACATAAATGAGTGGTCAGTAGCCAGTAATCAGAATAGCTTTTCTGAAAATTATTACGATGGCATTTGAGGGATAGTTCAATCCAGCTTTCGCCGTTTAAGCTCTCTGCCGATCATTTCCAATTCGCGGCTCACCTGACCGGCGGCGGACGAATTTTCGTGCGCGCGACGGATCAGATATGGCACGGCGTCGGCCACCGGGCCGTACGGGACATATTTTGAGATGTTGTAACCATTATTTGCCAGCACATACGAAATATTGTCGCCCATGCCGTAAAGCTGCGAATAGAAAATATTGGGATGGTCTGGAGCGATTCCCATTTCGTGCATCAGAGCGGCCAGGCGTTGACTACTGATCTCATTATGCGTCGCGGCGACAAACGAAACCTCTTTAAAATGGCGCATGCAATATTCAATAGCGGCGTTATAATCGGCGTCGGTTCCGGCCTTATCGGCGTGGATCGGCGACGGATAGCCCATCTCGGCCGCGCGTTCACGTTCCTTTTCCATGTAGGCTCCGCGAACAAGCTTAACCGCAAGAATATACCCGTCGTTTTTGGCCTGACGGCGGTTGGTTTTTAAATACTGGAGCCGGTCGGTCCGATACATTTGCAGCGTATTGAAAACAATAGCCGTCTCGCGGTTAAACCGCTCCATCATTTCGGCGGCGATGCGGTCGATCGCGTCCTGTATCCATGAGTCCTCAGCGTCAATAAAAACAGGCTGGCCGACCGAATACGCGTATTCGCAAATCTCAGCGACACGATTGTGGATACGCTCGCATTTCGCCTGGCCTTTTGCGTCCAGCTTTTTTTTGGCGCTCATCCGCTCAAGCGTCCCGAGCGGAGCGACGCCGGTAACTTTAAACACAGCGAACGGAATATTTGGATCGTCCTTGGCCCGTTCTATCGTACGGATGATCTCGTCTTTCGTATTGTTAAAATCTTCCTCGGTCGATTTTCCTTCGACGGAATAATCGAGAATGGTGCCAATATTGGAATCACCGAGCGATTCGATTGTTCCCTCGCATTCTCTGATAGTCTCGCCACCGCAAAATTGCTCGAATATCGTTGCCTTAATTAAACCTTCGACCGGCAGGCCAAGCGACAAGGCAAACTTCGTTATTCCAGTTCCGATCGCATTCAGTAATGGCGAATTCAGGAGCCTGAACATGCGGTACTTCTTTCTTAATTCGTAGTCGGTTTTGTCCGCAAAAGCCGTCGCGGTGTCTTGAAAATCGAGTCGGAAATCACTCATAAAGAGGGGATTTTATCATAGAGACACCGAGAACACAGAGGCAAGACGAGGCCAATTACATCGGCTAAAATTGTCTGACGCCGGATTTTACCGTACTATCTATATTTTTACTCCGTGTTTTGCGGTGTCTGTATGGTGAAATTATCTTATGAGTAAGTCGCTTCCAAAAAGATCGGAAAATTATTCCGAGTGGTATAACGAGATCGTAAAACGTGCCGATTTGGCTGAAAACTCGGCCGTTCGCGGCTGTATGGTTATCAAGCCTTACGGCTTTGCGATCTGGGAAAAGATGCAGCGCGCGCTGGACGATATGTTCAAAGCGACCGGGCACCAGAACGCATACTTCCCTCTTTTTGTGCCGAAATCTTTTCTCGAAAAAGAAGAGGAGCACGCCGAAGGTTTTGCCAAGGAATGCGCCGTTGTCACGCATTATCGCCTCAAGGCAAATCCTGAGGGCGGCCTGATGGTCGATCCAAACGCCAAGCTCGAGGAGGAACTCATCATCCGCCCGACCTCCGAGGCGGTGATCTGGAACACATATCGCAATTGGATCCAATCGTGGCGCGACCTGCCGCTGCTCATAAATCAATGGTGCAACGTCGTCCGTTGGGAAATGCGTACACGGCTGTTTTTGCGAACCACGGAATTTCTGTGGCAAGAGGGCCACACGGCACACTCTACCGAACAGGAAGCCGTCGAAGAGACGGAACGGATGCTGGGCGTTTACGCGACATTTGCCGAGGAATGGATGGGCGTACCCGTCCTTAAAGGTTTGAAATCGCCGAATGAACGATTTGCGGGTGCGATCGAAACCTATTGCATCGAGGCGTTGATGCAGGACGGTAAGGCTCTGCAAGCCGGAACATCGCATTTTCTCGGACAAAATTTCGCGAAATCCTTTGACGTGAAATTCGTTAACAAAGAAAACGAACAGGAATACGCATGGGCGACAAGCTGGGGCGTTTCGACGCGTCTGATGGGTGCTCTCATAATGGCCCATTCCGACGATCAGGGTCTCGTTTTGCCGCCAAAACTCGCGCCAATTCAGGTCGTGATCATCCCGATCTACAGATCGCCCGAGGACTTCGCGACGATCTCTGAGGCGGTCGCTCCCATCGTTGAGGAGCTGAAAACCGCCGGTATCTCGGTAAAATATGACGATAACGACAATCAGCGTTCGGGCTGGAAGTTTGCCGAATACGAGCTTCGCGGCGTACCCGTCCGTCTCGGCCTCGGCATGCGCGATCTCGAAGCCGGCACCGTCGAGGTCGCCCGCCGCGACACTTTAACAAAGGAATCGGTTGCCCTGGATACGGTTGTCGAAACGGTAAAAACTCTTCTCGATCAGATCCAGCAGGCCATTTATCAAAAAGCCTTGCGGTTTCGTGAAGAAAACACGTTCAAGGTCGAAACGTGGGATGAGTTTAAAGTGCAGATCGAAAAAGGCGGATTCATCCTCGCTCACTGGGACGGCACCGCCGAAACCGAAGAAAAGATCAAAGCCGAAACAAAAGCCACCATCCGCCTCATCCCGATGGACGGCGTCGAAGAGGCCGGAAGATGTATATATTCCGGTGCTGATTCTAAAATGCGGGTTGTATTTGCGAGAGCGTATTAAAATCGATCGTAAAAAACTAATTTAATCGAAGATAAATATCATTGATCCGCTCGACATGGGGTAAGGAGAGAACTATTTGATGAAAGATATCGATTAGTTCATTCGCAACTTGAATCAGCAAATCTTCAGTAAAGAAGTCAATTGGCTTATTTCTTTCGAACTTGAATTCACCAATTCGAGTATTAAAAACTAGGTCTGAGCCGGAGTGGAAGTTATTATGGACAGCATTTCTGCTAGCTCCAAAGAAGCCTAAGAACAACTTGTCTTTTTTTCTGTCTCTTACGCCTTTGTAGGTATCGCTAAGCCTTTCATAAAGCAGATTATATTTATCAGTGATGGGAACGTGTTTAATCCTAACTATCTTTTTTAGTTTTTCAAGTAGTTCAGAATTGATTTCGCATTTGTTTAGAGCTGTTCTGATCTTATTGTAATCTTTTAGTTCAATTCTTTCGCGATCATCTTCACTTGAGATTGCTTTATAAAGTAGGTCCAAAGAACTTTCAAAACAACTCCAACATCCGAGAATATAGGCAGCCTTATTTACCGTCACGAAACCGCTTAAGGAAGCTGAATCGCAAGTTGCTATTCCTTCCCTATTTTCAACTTCCATTTTTGTACCTAACTCAAAGCACGCTCGGTAAAAATCTATGACTGATAGCATTTTCCCAAAGAAATGAACCCGTACGTCGCCCAGTCCAAATGATTTTTCATTTTGGATACCAATGTCGTAGGCTTTGTCCCTCAACACATTCAGTTCGTCGCAATGTTTTCTATAGTCACTAACCATTTGAAGATGTCTTTCCTAACTTTACCACTTAACCAATATCAGTTTTCTTGAAATAATTTACCACCAATCTTAGCCGGGGCAGGCTGCGTGATGATGGTCGCATCGCCGCGGTCGGCCTTTGGATATTGGACGCCTAGGCATAGAAACTCAGAGATTACGCCGCCGATCTCGCGCGGTTCGAAATTCAACACACCGAGTATCTGCTTTCCTAACATTTCGTTTGTCGAGTAATGTGTAAACCTGCCGACCGAGGTGCGGACACCGAATTTCCCAAAATCGGCGGTTATGAAATACGATGGTGTTGGAGAACCTAATGCCACGTCAGTGGATATGACTCGGCCAACGCCGATTTCTAACATGTCGAATGTTTCCTCTTTCGAGACGATAGGCTTAATTTCTGAACTCCTTCTTCAAGAATATCTCAAATCAAAAATTTCAGAAAGGCGGACGGAATTAAGACTTTTGCACAGATTTTAGCGTCAAAGTAGGTGAATGCGATAACGTTTCGCATCGAGCGCGGTATTTGAGATATTATGCTCGTGAAAGAGCTTGGTTAACACGAGTTGATGTACATTGATTTGACGGATGAGCAGCTTGTCGAGCAGGCGGTTACGGTTGACCCGGATGCCTTCGGCGAAATCGTTAGAAGGTGGGAGCGAAAGATCTTCGCTCTCTGCTTCGGTATGCTCGGACGCGAGGATGATGCCCGCGATGCGGCCCAGGAGGCGTTTATCGCCGCGTATCGCAACTTGAAGAATTTTAGAGGCGAGGCCAAAGTTTCGTCATGGCTGCACCGGATAGCGGTCAACCAGTGTTTGACAACCAAACGGCGGGCAAAATCAAGGGCCGAGGATTTTCTTAACGACGACGACGACGCCGAGGATCGTGCGTTCCTCGCTTCGCCGTTGCTTTCACCGGCCAAGACGATCGAAAAAGCCGAGCGAATGATCCTGGTCAGACAAGCGGTCGGTGCGTTGCCCACGGATCTGCGGCAGGTGATCGTGATGAAGGAATTTGAGGAGATGACCTTTCAGGAGATCTCCGAGACGTTAAAGCTGCCGTTGAGCACGGTCAAGAGCCGCCTGTATACGGCCTTGAAACAGTTGAAAATGAGATTGGAACGAACGCCGGTTGAGGTCGTATAACGGCAGTAGGATAAAGTTATGTTGAATAACGGTAATAAAAACAATTGCGGGTTTTCGGACGACATGGTCGCGTATATTTACGACGAGATCGGTCAGGCCGAACGCGGAAAATTTGAATCGCATCTTTCGGGCTGTACGGCCTGTACAGACGAATTTGCAGGCATTTCGAATGCGCGGTTTTCGGTTTTCGAGTGGCAGAAAGAAGAATTTGCACACCTCTCGACGCCTCAGATCGTGATTCCGTATGCATCGAAACACGGCGCTACCGAAACTGCGGGCCTTTGGGCCGGGCTTCGCAAATTATTGTCATTGCCCGGCTGGCCTTCGCTCGCGTTGGCCGCCGGTGTTTTGGCTCTTTGCGTTGGATTGGGCTTTGTCGCGATAAACTACGTCGGCAGCGGTCAGCAAACTGCTGATAATAATAAGATCGTGAATGAAAAGGCGGTTCCACCGGTTGCGGTTCAAACTCCTGAGAACAATTTGGCCGTGTCGAACGATCCATTGCCGAAGGAACAGAATCTGACCCATACGACAACTGCTTCGGCCAAGTCAACACCGAACCGCGAGATCCGGCCAATTAGAGCTTCCATAAAACCGCAGCGAATACAATACGACAAAAATTTGACCGCGAGTACCCAGGCCGAACCTGCTCAGCAGAAACGCAAAGCCCCGGCTTTGACGGTCTACGACGACGAAGACGATCGTTCCCTGCGGCTCGCCGATCTGTTTGACGAGGGAGGTTCGTAACGACAAGTAAGTTGCGTGATACATATATGAAAAACAGTATTTGCATCAATTCGATCCTAATTGCCGCGTCAGTGTTAATTTTTGGCTCGGCTGTATTTGGCCAGGACCCGACTCCGCCGGAAACTCAGCCGCCGGCGGTAAAAAAACCTCAGGATATGCGAACGACGGTACTGGGTCAGCTTGGGCTCTCGCGAGACCAGATACAACAGATCCGCAAGGTTAATATCGAGAGAAAGCCTCTAATGGAGGAGGCTCAAAAGCGTCTTCGCGAAGCCATTCGTTTGCTCGATGAAACGATCTATTCCGATCAGGTTAACGAGAGCGATATCCAGTCACGGCTTAAGGAAGCACAGCTTGCTCAGGCTGACGTGGCAAAAATTCGATTTATGAATGAATTTGCGGTTCGGCGTATTCTGACCCCCGATCAACTCGTCCGGTTTCGAGATTTGCGTCGTCAGTTCGAGCAAACGCGGGCGAATATCGAAAAAGATCGCCCGGTTAACCGAGATCGTCCGTTCCCCCGCAAAGATCCGGCCAACGCCAAACCACTTCGCGAAGTGAAACAGCAGCTTAGACAGGTGAACCGTACAAATCGACAACGCCCTTGATTTCGTAATGTTGAATATGTTCCTCCTATTCGACGTGGGCCGACCTGAAAAAGGGTTGGCCTTTTTCGTGTTTGATGTTTGAACGGAGTTCGTTATATTCTTGACCAGATATTCACATAGCCGGTCTAGCTTTAATGAATCCCATTAAGAAATTTATTTTCGAGGTCCAGCAGATTACTAATCTTTTATGGCGCTCTATAAAAGGACTTAAAAAGCGGCCCAGATACTTTAAGGAGATCGTAGAGCAGATCGATCAGGTTGGCGTTGGATCACTTGGGATCGTAATACTAAACGGGTTTTTTACTGGCGGCGTGCTCATCCTACAGGCATATCCGACCTTGGAATATTACGGCGCTCAGAGCAGCGCGGGCCAGGGCGTGGCCACATCGTTGATCCGCGAGCTTGGCCCGGTTTTGACGGCGTTAATGGTCGCGGGGCGCGTTGGGTCGGCAATCTCGGCGGAGCTGGGTTCAATGGTCGTCTCGCAGCAGATCGATGCAATGCGGGCACTCGGAACTTCGCCGGTGCGAAAGCTCGTCACGCCGAGGATAATTGCGTTGATCATCGCCTTGCCTTTGCTGACGATCTCGGCTGATTTTTTTGGGCTTGTGGGCGGCGGTTTGGTCGCTCGCCAACTGCACGGACTCGATCCCAGAGTCTATATACAGTCGGTCCGAGCAGGCGTTGCAATGTCGGATTTAATAGGCGGCCTGATAAAACCGTTGACGTTCGGACTAATAATAGCGCTCGTGTCGTGTTATAAAGGTCTGAGCACGACTGGCGGAACCGTCGGTGTCGGCCGGTCGACAACCAACGCCGTTGTTATGTCGTCGATAAATATTATCATCGCGGACTTTTTCCTTTCCAAAATATTGCAAACATTCTTTAGCAGTACTCTGTTTTGACCTTTATGACGCTCGGAACTGAAAATGGCCGCGATCAAGCCGGGGATGTCGGAAATTCGACTATTTTTGGCGACCGCGTTGTTCCGGCGATTGAGTTTCGCGACGTTGAATTAGCCTTTGACGATGAGATTATCCTCGACAAGGTTAATTTTACGGTTAGACGCGGCGAGGCCAAGATCGTTCTGGGCGGCTCGGGCAGCGGTAAATCAACGATCATCAATCTTGTGCTGGGCCTGCTAAAACCCGATGCGGGCGAAATCCTTATCGCGGGTGAGAATATTTGCGATTTCGATGATCAGGAATTGATGCGGATACGCAAACGGATCGGAATGGTCTTTCAAGAAGGGGCCTTATTCGATTCCTTGTCAGTCTATGACAACGTCGCCTATCGGCTGCACGAGGAAAATGTCGATGAGGATGAAGTCGAGCACGAGGTCGTTCGCATGCTT
>JAYUDV010000359.1:0-18783 GCA_043739565.1 Chloracidobacterium sp. | reverse complement strand
TTTCGGCCGATTCTCTCGCCCGAAATACTGACATTAGTAAGTAGAAATACCCGTCGGCCCGAAAGGTTTTCAGGCGTTCCAAAATTAAATGCCGTCGGATGGCCGTTTACGTCAACGGCTTTCAGTCGAACGCGACCGCCCGCGTTGACGGCCGCCTGCACATTCTGCACGTCCTGCGGAAAACTGCCGGTCGGATAGACCACGGTCTCGTTAGCGGCTCCAAATATTGATGAACCTGCTGTGATCGCCAATAGAACGGCGATGCGGATGAAAGTCAAATTTTTCGATAACATCTTAAAAGTACCGCCTTATTGATATAGAAATTTCTCTTAATGAATTAGCCCAACGACGAAAATCGAGATAAGAAGCCCCCTACTCCTGATCTTCGTTCCGAGCACTTGAATAGTGATTGCGAAAAAGCTTTGTCCTGTCTGGAAAGTGCTCTATAATCGCGCTATTCAAATGTATTGAAAAAATTTGTATCAAATAAGCTCCGTGCAAGTCCTTAGTAATTTCGGAAATTTTTCGGAAAAAATTTGGAAACAACAAACGGCAGTAAAAACGGGCATAGTTCCAACGGTCACCGGCTGGCTTTCGATAATTTCGAGATTGATCCGGCGAATCGGATATTACTGCGCGACGGTGAAATTATTCCGCTGACCGGAAAAGTCTTTGATGTACTGCTCGTTTTTGCCGAAAATCCCGGCCGGCTGCTCAACAAAGACGAATTGATCGATAAGGTGTGGCACTTGGAATTCGTCGAAGAAGGAAATCTTGCCCGCAACGTCTCGACCCTCAGAAAAGCTCTCAGTGATACAGGGAAAGAACATAAATACATATTTACGATTCAGGGCCGTGGCTACCGGTTTGTAGCGGATGTTGGATCATTGAACGGTAAAGGAAAGGCGGAACTGCCCGGTGAGATTCCGCAGACGGATGAAATCTTAAATTCGACCGATGCAGAGAGTTTTTCGAAAAAATGGCTTTGGACAATTCCCTTGATCCTGCTCTTATTTGCCACCATTTGGATCGGTTACGAACGTTTCTTAACGCCAAGCAGGCAAATAAAATCCCTTGCTGTTTTGCCGCTCAAATCATTCGAGGCGGGCGAAAATTATCTCGGAGTGGGAATAGCCGATGCGGTTATCAGAAGAATCAGTCAGACGGGTGAGTTGACCGTGAGGCCGTCGAGCGCCGTTCGCCGGTATGCTAACGATGATACGGATGCCCTAACGGCCGCCCGGCAATTAAATGCGGATGCGGTGCTTGAAGGCAGCGTGCAGCGGGTCGAAGACCGTCTGCGTGTTAGTGTTAATCTATTACGCACCAGTGACGGCATGTCGCTTTGGGCCGACAGTTTTGACATGCGCGCGGCTGACATTTTTACGATCCAGGACACGGTCGCCCAACAGGTTTCCACGCGATTGCGGCTGCGACTCGACTCGTCGCAGCAAGAGCGTCTCGCAAAGCGATACACGTCAAACCCCATCGCTTACGATTTTTATGTAAAGGGTATTTATAGTCTGGATTTACGCTTCTACGGAGATACTAAATCACAGATGGATCTGACCATCGATTACTTTAAAAAAGCGATCGAAGCCGACCCAAATTATGCTCTTGCGCACGCGCAGCTCGGCTACGCATATTTATGGACCGCAACGTCAATTGAGTCCACCAATCCTAAGTGGGTTATCCTTGCTAAGGAAGAGATAGACAAGTCGCAATCTCTCGATCCGGAGATTGCCGAATCTCACGTCGCTAAGGCGTTATTGCTTTGGAGCGCCTACGAAGGTTATCAAAATGAAGCAGCCATTCGTGAGCTAATATTGGCCCAGCAAATCAACCCAAGTGTTGGCCATACTGATTTGGCTCCTTTATATCAGCATACCGGGCTTGAAGATTTGGCATCTCGTGAACTGCAGCGCTCGTTAGATATTGACCCGACGAGTAAGACCAATAATGATAATATCCTCATCCTACACTTCCTGGCCGGTAGAACCGATGAATGGTTTGCCGCGAACCAAAAACTCGATCCAGGAAAACCCAATTGGATTTGGTATAACCTGCGTAAAGGCCACCTGGAAGATGCCCAAAATGCGATCGACGCTGCCTTGCCAGATAACCCTGGTCCCGATCTCTTGTGCTACAAGGGTTTGCTCCTTGCCTTAAAGGGCGACTTTTCCGGAGCCGAGGCTCAGGTTCCAGACATCATTACTAAACTCAGGCCGAATGACCGAGCTCGTCATCACAACACTTACGACATTGCCTGTATCTATGCACTCGCGGGGAATAGCGCGGAGGCCGTCAAATGGTTGAAAGAGACTGCCGCAACGGGCTTTCCGAACTATCCTCTTTTCGAGCGCGATGCTTATTTAGATCGCATCAGACAGACGCCGGAATTTGTCCAGTTCATGGTGGATGAGAAGGCTCAATGGGAAAAGAATCGACAGGAATTTGGAGGTTAATGAGTTTAGTGAAGGTTCGGGATTTGTTGGATTGCGCATGGTCCCGACATTTTTTCACTCTTAGGACGAATCCGCGATTTCAGGCACTATTGCAAAAGATCGATAATCCCTGAGGCTTTTTTTCTGCCTAAATCTTCAAAAACGGTCCAGTCAAAAACATCAAAACGATCAGCAGGATGAAATACGGGACGAGGACGGCTGCGCCCGGGTAATCTTTGGCAATCCGCTGCCCGAAGAAAAGGGCCGTTATCGAGGCCGCGCCAATGACCGAGCCGTAAAATATCAGAACAGTCGAACCAGCCACGATAAGATAGACAATTCCAGCCACGGTCACCAATCCTGCAGCCACTTCCATCAACGTGATCGTCGCCATCATTATCGGAACCATTCCCTTCAAAAAGGTCTTAGCGAAATGGCCGGTTAGCCACTCGAGATTCCCTTTCCAGTCAAAGACCTTATCGAGTCCCGACTGGATGAAAAGTATGCTCACGAGCAAGGCCGCAAAGAGTGCGGGGAGGTTTTTGGCAATGTCGTCGAGGTGCATTGAGGGTCCGGGCTATCATCTATCGATGGGATTCGGCGTAATCCCGAAGTGCGGTATTGAGAAGGCCTTGGAAGCTGCCACCCTGTTTCTGATACCACTCCATAATCTCCTCGTCAACGTTTAGCATGACGGGGACTTTGCCCTCGGGTAAGCGAAGTTTTGCGTTAGCGAAAAAGCTTTCGTCTAAGAGAGGAATGTCAGACGTATCGATTTCGTCATCCGACATCGTCCTCAGCCGTTCCCAGTTCGTCCTGGAGATACTTGAAGAATTTTTCCCGTTCATATTTCACCGCTCTCCTTAGGGAGATAATGCGAATTATATCATTTTCCTTCTCAGAAAAAACTAGAAGCACAACCAAATCCCGAAGAAAACCAACGCCGATAAACCGAATTTCGCCGTAATCGTCTCGATCATCAACCTCAATAAGCATCGGGGCTTCGAAGACTGTCCAAGCGTCCGAAAAATCCAAATCGTGTTTTCGGATATTTGCTTCGTTCTTGTTTTGGCTCCATTCGAAATTCATGGCGTGAGCAAATATCCACTTTTTAGGGTCGTACCAACATGTTACGACTAAATCCTTTTACCCATCAACGCCTCGATCTCGTCCGGGTCCTTTGGCACTTTGCCGGTCAGGTTGTGATTGCCGTCGGCAGTAACCAGCACGTCGTCTTCGATGCGGACGCCGATGCCGCGGTATTTGGCCGGAGCCGATTTGTCGTCGGGCGGGATGTATAGGCCAGGCTCGACCGTTAGCACCATGCCCGGCGCGAACGGCCGCGAATGCTTGGCTGTCTGATCGGTAAAGTATCGCCCGGCGTCGTGTACGTCGAGGCCGAGGTAGTGGCCGACGCCGTGCATATAGTATTTCAAATACGACTTCTTCTTAATCAGCTCCTTAGTTTTGCCCTTGAGCAGGCCGAGCTTTTTCATGCCCTCGGTAAGTAACTCGATCGAGAATTCCTGACGGCCTTTCACCGTATTGCCGGTTTTTGTGTATTCGATACACTGTAGCTGGACGTCGAGCACGATGTCGTAAACCTCACGCTGGGCTTTAGTGTACATGCCGTTGATCGGGAAAGTGCGCGTGATGTCCGACGCATAGCCTTCGTACTCGGCACCGGCGTCGATGAGGATCAGATCACCGTCCTTGAGCGGCATATTGTTCTCGACATAATGCAGGATCGTCGCATTGTCGCCGCCGCCGATGATCGAATTATAGGCAACGCCACTAGCGCCTTTGTCACGCATATAGGCTTCCATCAAAGACTCGACCTGACCCTCGTTCATGCCGGGTTTTACCTTTTTCATCGCCAAAATGTGTGCCTCGCCGGCGATATCGGCGGCTTTTTGCATAAACGCGATCTCTTTGTCAGATTTGTGCAGACGCATTTCGCCGGTGATGATCGTCGGGTCCTTGATCGTGTGCGGCGGGTAGGCCGTTTTTAGGCGGCGTTGGCGTTGGTTAGAGAGGTACGCAAGGATCTGCTGGTCAAGAGCCGTGTCAACCGAAAATCGATAGTAAAACACATCGTGTCCGTCGAGCAGCTTGGCAAGATCGGCGGATAATTTCTCAATCGGCGACGCTTTATCAGCTCCGTAATTCTTAACCGCTCCCTCGACGCCCTGACGGCGGCCGTACCACGTTTCCATTAGTGGATCGCGTGGGCGGACGTAGAGCGTGAACGGCTTTTTTGAAGACGGATCGATCACCGCGACGGCGTCGGGTTCGGGAAATCCGGTCAGGTACAGGAAATCGGGATCCTGATGAAATTTAAACTCAGTGTCGTAGCTACGGGTCGCTTCGTGGGCGGCCGGAATGATCGCGATCGAATTCTCATCCATCGCCTCGATAAATTGCTTTAGTTGTGCTCGCATATTCAGAGAGTTTAACGCAAAGACGCAAAGGAACAAAAGTCAGAACTGCCTACGGTAGCGGGTGGTTGAACATTGCAAATCAGAGCCTTGATAAGCGTTCTACTCAATAAGCTTAAACCACCCGCTATCGCAGGTGGTTCTGACAAGACAATTGCTGATATAATTTCGAAAATTCTAAATGACAAGGAGACAACGCAATGAAAAGAACAATTTGCCTGACGATACTGATGCTTATGGCTTCGGCCGTTGCATTTGCCGACATTGCCCGGCCCGAACCCGCGAAAACGCCGAAATTGGCCAAAGGTGTCAATACCACGATGATGATCCGTCTCGACCCCGAAGCCAAAGAGGCCCGGCTCATCATCCCGAAATCGCAGATCAAGCAGCTCCGTGCCGAGCTGGAGCAAATGGATGACAACGCGGATAACACCGCCGCCGTCACGACTCCGGCCAGCTTTTCGCGAACGCAGACGATCGTAAGTGGTTCGTTCCTGAGCCTAGCACTCGTTTTTGGCGGCATGTGGTTTGTCCGCTCCGGCAAGGCGTCTACCGGAAAGGGAAAGACTCTTGTCATTCTCGCGGTTCTCGCAGGTCTCGGGTCGGCCGCCACACTTGTCTATGCCAACGCCGGTCCACCGCAGGAGGCTCGCAGCATCACCGGAAAAATGTTCTCGCAGTCGGTACACATTTATAAGTTTGGATCGGGCAAGATACGGCTCGAAGCCGCGAATACCAGTCAGGTCGAGTTGATTGTGCCGGATCCGTCCGACAAACCGAAGGGCGAAGAATAGGTAATAACCGATGCAGGAAATTCGGGTTTCCAGATTCGAATTGACGAGCGCTCACGTGTTTTTGACCGTGTTCGTGGTATCGTGCGCCGTCGCGGCGTCGGTCATCGGTGCGGCACCGCTGCAAATGTCGATCGCGACGATCTTTCTCTTTGCGGGCGTCCATAATTTTATGGAGTTTCGCTATTTCGCTGCCCGAATGCCGCTGCGGTGGGGAAAATCGAAGACGTTTTATTCGGTCGGGATCGGCGGCGTGGTTGTGCTGGCGTCCGGGTATTTGACGCTGTATTTCGCGAGCGGAAACTGGCTTTGGAGTCTGGATAGTTGGGCGACGCTGACCGCATCGTGGAATACGGCGTTTGTGCTCTGGCTCGGGTTATTGTTCTATTTGCGAGGAAAACAACGACCGAAAAGCGATTGGGCGTGGGCGTTTCCCGTGGCCTTTTTGCTTGTCGCCCTTGCGTGGGTCGTGCCGCAGTATTGGAGCCTGTCGCTCGTTTATATTCATCCGTTTATCGCGATGTGGTTTCTCGAACGGCAGATCCGCCGGACGCGGCCCGAGTGGCTGCGGTCGTATCACTATTGCCTGGCGTCGATTCCTGTTTTTCTCGCTGGCATTTGGCTCGCTTTTGCTGGCAGACCGAACCTGTCCGAGGAAACCAACCTTTTCTGGCGGATCACGCAGCACGCCGGCAGCGAGATCCTGCCCGGCATTTCGAGTCACGCACTGGTCGCGACGCACGTCTTTCTCGAATCGATCCATTACTTTGTATGGATATTGCTGATACCGCTTGTCGATTGGCGGGCAATTCCCTGGAAATTGAATCAGATACCGTTGCTATCAAACAAGAGTGGATTTCCTAAGATCGTGTTCGCAGTTTTAGCCTTGAGCGTCGTTTTGGTTCTCGCGTTGTGGTTTGGTTTCGCGGTAGATTACACGACGACCCGCGACGTCTATTTCGCGTTTGCGATAGCACACGTAATGGCCGAATTTCCATTTTTGATCAAAATGCTTTGAGCAGTGGAAAACGGAAAGTGGAAAACGGAAAATTAAGACAACACTCTTAGATTTCCATTTTCCATTATCCGTTTTCCGTTATCCATTGATCTTATGTTCCTTTTCGACGACATCGATTTTGTCCGGACGCAAAGCCTGCCGCTAACGGAGCTTTGGAAGTTTCTGCCTATCGGCTATTTGTTCTCCATCTTGATAGAAACGCCCGTTCTGCTCGTCGGCCTTTCGCCCAAGGTTTCCTTCAAGCAAAAGCTCTGGTGCGGCGTCTGGCTGACGGCATGCACATATCCGATCGTCATTCTCGTGCTGCCGGCGATCTTTTTAGGCTCGTCTCGTTTTCTGTACCTTTTTGTCGCCGAGACGTTTGCCCCGGTCGGCGAATGCTTTCTGTTTTGGCTCGCGTTTCGGAGCAAGGGTCTGCTCGAAACGGGCGATTGGATACGCTGTCTAATCGCGATCGTCATCGCAAATCTCGCGTCATTCGGTGCGGGCGAGATTTTAAATCACTATGGCTGGTTTGGCTTGTTCTAAGAATGTGAAACCACAGATGGACACGGATTGGAAAGCAAAAATCCGTGTTCATCTGTGTTAATCTGTGGTTTCAATTCCGATGGATCTGCGCATTACCGAAATATTTTTGTCTATACAAGGCGAGTCGTCTCATGCGGGACGGCCTTGTTCTTTTGTGCGGTTGACGGGCTGCCCGATGCGGTGCGTCTGGTGCGACAGCGAATACACATTCACCGGCGGCGAGCGGATTTCTTTCGACGATATTTTCGCACGGCTTGAGGAATTTGGCTGTAATCTTGTCGAAGTCACGGGCGGCGAGCCACTCGCGCAAAAAAACGCATTTCATTTCACCTCACAGCTCTGCAACAAAGGGTATGAAACGCTGATCGAGACCGGCGGCTTCGTCTCCACCGAAGATGTCGACCCGCGTGCAAAAATCATCCTCGATGTAAAATGCCCGGTATCCGGCGAGGCTGAGCGGAATCATTGGCCAAATCTCGAACGCCTGCGGCCGGACATGGACGAAGTGAAATTTGTGATTGCCGATATGCCTGATTGGGAGTTTGCAAAAGAAATTATTGAGAAATACGATCTTGCAAACCGTACAAAAGAGATACTGATCTCGCCGGTTCACGGCATCGAGAATCTCGCCGAGATCGCCGAGGTAGTGTCGAAGAGCGGCATAAAAGTGCGGCTGAATCTACAACTGCATAAATACATTTGGGGGGCGGATGTCAGAGGAGTTTAAGAAATGGCCCGCGAATAACGCAAATGTTCGCGAATAAGAATTAGATGGGTAGGTTTTTTATTTGCGTTAATTCGCGTTATTCGCGGGCAAAATAATATGGCTTCGAGTTCGATAGTTTTAGTTTCAGGAGGTATGGATTCATGCGTGACGGCGGCGATCGCTCATTCCGAAAATGACTATCTCGCTTTTCTGCATGTATCCTACGGCCAGCGAACAGAGGCTCGCGAGCGACAGGCGTTTAACAACATCGCCGACCATTACAGCGTCGATAGGCGGCTTGATATTTCGATAGAGCATCTCGCAAAGATCGGCGGCTCATCGCTGACAGATGAGAACATTGCTGTGTCCGAAGCCGATCTCGAATCAAAAGAGATCCCGACCAGCTACGTCCCGTTTCGCAATGCAAATATGCTGTCGATCGCGGTGAGTTGGGCCGAGGTCATCGGAGCGAACGCGATCTACATCGGCGCGGTCGCCGAAGACTCAAGTGGCTATCCCGACTGCCGGCCGGAGTTTTACGAGGCGTTTCAGCGGGCCATCGACACCGGCACAAAACCCGACACTCACATCGAGATTCGCACTCCGATCATTCATTTGTCCAAATCCAAGATCGTGAAAAAGGGGATCGAACTTGACGCTCCGCTGCATCTCACATGGTCATGCTACCGCAGCGAAGATGTGGCCTGCGGTAACTGTGACTCGTGTGCGTTGAGATTGCGTGGATTTGAGCAGGCCTGTATGATCGATCCAATAAAATACAAAGAAGATTAGCCACGAATTACACGAATATCACGAATTCAAAATCCCAAGCATAACGATCTTCAAAATGACCAATTCGCTGTTTCTGAACAAAGTTTTATTAGTGTCATTCGTGCAATTCGTGGCTAAACAATTCCTAATCTTTCTCTATCGATCTTCAAGCCTTTCAAATTCCCCAACGCGGCGAAAGCCACATGCTCAGTCTTAAAATACTCGCGTGCAAGTGCTTGAATATCTTCGAGTGTGACGGCGTTGAGGTTTGCGAGCGATTCGTCGAGCGAGATCTGGCGGCCGTGGGTCATTTCGGCTTGGGCGAGCGTGGCGGCACGGGCGGCCGAGTCTTCGAGGCTGAGCAGGATCGATGCGACCGCCTGATGTTTGGCGAGTTCGAGTTCGTCGTCCGTCACGCCGTTTTTGACCACATCACGCATCTCGGCGATGGCGAGATCAACTACCTCAGCGACTTGTTCCGGCGACGTGCCGGCAAAGACCGAAAACATCCCGCAATCCTGATACATCACCGCCGACGCACCGACGCTGTATGCCAGGCCGCGTTCCTCACGCACCTTTTGCCAAAGGCGGCTCGAAGTTCCGCCGCCGATGATGTTTGCCATTAAATCGGCTGCGTATCTGCGTTCGTCGGTTGCCGAAACCAGCGGCGTCGCGATGATAATATGAGCCTGTTCGAGATTCGGATTTTGTTTGATAAAGATCGGCGATGCCATAACTGGAGCGCTGCTCCCACCGCTTGCAGACGCCGGTTCCTCCGGCGTAGCGAAACTTGCCATCGCCAACTTTACGATCTGCTCATGATTTGCATTTCCCGCCGCCGCGATTACGAGATTCGAAGCATTAAAAGTTTCCGTATGATATTTTCGCGTTTTTTCGAGGTTAAACGATCTTACCGTCTCCGGCGTTCCGGCAATCGACAATCCTAGCGGATGCGTGGCAAATACCGCCTCGTTAAACAGGTCGCCGAGATAGTCTTCGGGCGAATCCTCGATCATCTTCATTTCTTCGATGATGACGCGCTGCTCGCTTTCGAGATCGGTGTCATCAAATCGCGGATTGGTTAGCATATCTGCGATCAGGTCAAAGGCGTGCGGCAGTTGATCGTCGATGACCTTGATGGCAAATCCCGTTTCCTCGTGCGAGGTAAATGCATCGAGATTGCCGCCGAGCCGATCGGTTTCGATGGCGATGTCGAGGGCCGTGCGTTTCCCAGTGCCTTTAAAAACAGTGTGCTCGATAAAGTGCGAAATGCCGTTGAGTTCGCGAGGTTCGTGGCGCGCGCCCGTCCGAAAAAAGAACCCAAGCGTCGCGCTTCGCACGCCCGGCATACGGTCGGTCAGTATCGTCAGGCCACTATCGAGCCGTGTTTCTTGTATGTCTTCCTTCATGAGCGAATTATAGAGACTAGCATGCGAAAGGCGGAAACACGACCGGTAGGGAGCGTGCCAAAATACGGCTAAGAAATTTAGCCGCAGATAAAGGCGGATGATGCGGATAGAAAAAATAAAATTACTACTTTTCTGATCTGCGTATATCTGCGTTCATCTGCGGCAAAAAAATTACTCTAATTACTGATAGCGTTGAATAAAAGCGGAAATGTCGCCAAGCTTTGGCCCCGATACTGCGGGCGAAAGCCGAAGAGGATTATTTTACCTTTGCTCATGTTTACCTGTACAAGAGCCGCCTTTCCGGCGATCTTTTCTGCGCCGAGCGCCCAGCCGGAGAGGAGTATTTGTTTGGGGTCGGACGGGTAGCGGGCGATGACCGTTACAGCGGAGACAGGAGATGGAGGATTTGTCTCCCGACTCTTGTCTCCTGTCTCCTGTCTTCCAATTTCGAATGCCGGGCCGCCTTCGAACCATGCAATCGACTCTTTCGGCATTCCTTTAGCGATGGGGCTGGTGAGGTCGAGTTCGGTGCGAAGGATCGAGCCGGGGATGTAGAAATCCTTGCGGGCGAGGCCCTTTGTTACGTCGCGGATCGGCAGGTTGAATTGCTCGATGGCAAAATCAGACGCGCGGTTTAGAAAGACGAGAGTGCCGCCGGCCTCGACAAACTTCCTGAGATTTTCAACGCCTTCCTTGCCGACGCCGCCAGTGTATTCATCCGGCATCGAGCCTTTTGCAAAGCCGTTGAGGATCTGGTTGGGCGACTGGTCGGGGAAGATTATGGCCTGATACGCCGGTCTTAGATCTGGTTGAGCGGGTTTTTCGCCAGGCCGAGTGGGCGGTGGTGGCGGTGCTTCGGGATCCGGTTCAAGCAGGCTGGTTTCGCGAATCACTGAACTCAAAACGGATTGTGTGTTAAATTCCACGCCGCCCGTACCACCGGGCCACGACTTGCGGCTGTCAAATAGCCACCTGGTCCAACCCTCGTCCATCGAAGGTATTTCCGAACGAAATATACCAATTTTTCTTTTTCCGAATCCTCCGGAAACTGAGGTGCCGCTACCGCCAATGCCGGATGTCGAATATTTTATTGGTTCCGAGATTGGAATGGCCTCTATCCCGAACAAAAGCGAGATTGTATGGGCAGTTACGTCGTAAGGCGGTATCGGATTTCCTTTTTCATCTTTCAGATCAGGGTACCTCTGCGGCTCAAGCAGTGCTTTCGCAAATGCGGCGTAGGGCTGATCCATTTTTATCAATGACACGAGCTTGTCATTTATCGGACTGTTTAGTATTCCCCTTTTTTCGATTTCGACACCGGCCCGCTCCAAAATGCGTGCAGCCAGAAATTCATTTCCCATAGGTCGTATTGCATAAGCGGTTAGCTCACCGTCCTTCCTTGGGCGCACCGCCTCTTTCCCGATCTCATAAAACCTTGACAGCCAATGCTCACGCTCGTTTGCGGCGTTATTCAGTAGCGAAAACGCGGCGGTCGTCATGTAGCGGGTGATGTCACCGATGTGCCATTCGCCGCCGCGCCAGACGGGGCCGAAGTTTGGGGCTTCTTTTCGCGGGTCGTAGTGCTCGCCGGGGCGGAGGTCTGGAAAATTGACCGTGATAGGCGTCGCGAGCTTGCATGAAGCGGTTTCGGACAGGATTCGGACACCGCCGTGGTAGTGGGAATAGGCACGCGATGGTGTCCATGCGTCGTAGGTAGAGTTGGTCGTAATTCCCTGAAAGCCTTGTTTGCGCAGATCGGCGGCCATGTAATTACCGAGTTCGGTGTAGCCTTCGACGATCTGATTTGGCACGTTCGGTTCGACGGGCGCCATATACGGCGGCAGAAAAAGGCGAGAGCCGAATTCGCCCTGCTGGTGGATGTCGTTGACGATCTGCGGGTGCCAGACGTTGTGAATTTTATCGACCGTCAGCTGCGTCTCGACCTGAGTAAAGGCATACCAGTCACGGTTGTCGTCGTGGCCGACGTATTTATTGTAAAGCTCCGGCGGGGAAGTGCCTTCGAACTTTGTACCAAGCGTTTTTTGATACCAGTTATTGATGATATCGACGCCGTCAGGATTAAGACTCGGCACAAGCAAAATGATTGTGTTATCAAGGATTTTTTTCGTTTCTGGATCGGTGGCACTTGCCAGTTTGTAAGCGATCAGCATCGACGACAGATAGCTTCCGACTTCGTCCGAGTGAACGCCGCAGGTGATAAGGACGATCGTTTTGCCCTGAGCGATCAAGGCTTTTGCCGCTTTGTCGTCGCTCTTAAATGTACGAGGATCGGCAAGCTTGGCGTTGATCTGCTTATATTTTTCGAGATTTTTTAGGTTTTCGGGCGATGAGATCGTCGCATAAACAAACGGCGCTCCCATCGTCGTCTTGCCGATCTCCTGAAACATTACGCGGTCGGAGGCTTTGTCGAGTTTTTGAAAATAATCGACAACCTGTGCCCAGCTTGCGAGCTTCCTATCATCGCCGGGTGTCCAGCCGAGGACGTCCTTCGGAGCGGGCACGGTCTGGGCCGCGACTGCGATGACCGTTAATAGAATTAAACTACAGATCCGCAGAGGCGCGGATAAAAAAGGAAATCGTTTCATATTTTGGAGCTATCTATTCGAGTCCGGATGTTTTTTAGTTTAGTTGATTTCTGATCTGTTTTGAAATCTCTTTGTTTGCCGCGTGAAAATTTGTCGGCGGTTATATATGCCACCGAGCTGCAAAAACGACTGGTAAAACCCGCAAATACTATGTTAAATTATCTTGCAGCCTCGTACCACTCTCAATAATATAGGTTTTTCAATGATTTACCGTAAATGAGCGATACTCTCAGTAAAGAAAAAGATACGATCATGGCATCCACTAACGGCGATGCGCGTGAAAACACGCTCGGCGGCTCCGGGGCGCATATCGAGGATTATCAACTGTTGGTCGAGACCGATCCGATCGACCCGCCGGAGCAAACCGGCCCCAAAAAACGAAATCGGCGCCCCTTTTACATTGCCGGCGGCGTTTTGGTCGTCGCGGCCGTCGCGGGTCTCGTCTATTGGGTTTACGCGCGGCAATTTGAATATACGGACGACGCTTTTGTAGATGGCGAGATCGTTCAGATCAGCCCGAAAATTTCGGCGTATGTGACCAAGGTTTATGTAAAGGAAAATCAGTTTGTAAAGAAAGGCGATTTGCTGGTCGAGCTTAATTCCGATGCTCTGACGGCCCGCCTCGAAAATGCAAAATCACAGCTTCACGAAGCCCAGGCCCTGCGTCAGCGATCGCAGGCTCAGACCAACCTTACACGCAAGGTAACCAATGCCTCGGCTGTTCAGGCCCGCTCAAATGTCGAGACGGCGCGAAATAACGTCGTCGAATCCGGTCTCATCGCGGAAGCAAAACGTACCGAAATACGACAGTTGGAGTCGGCGGTAAAAACCGCCAGGGCAAACCGTATGCTGGCCCAGTCGCAGGTCCCACACGCCGAATCGAATCTACGGCTTGCCAAGCTGGAACATGACCGCACGCTTTCACTCTTTAAATCGGGGTCGGTTTCCCGCCAAAGCCTGGATATTGCGGAAAACGCCCTTGGGCGCGCCACGGCCGAGCTGAATTCGGCCCAAAATCAGGTGACCGCCGCCGAATCGCGTATTGATGAAGCCGAGGCCAAAGTGGCCACGGCCCAGGGTAATTACCGGCAGTCGCTTTCGCGGATCAACAGCACGCAATCCGCCGTTGACGAATCGCTCGGACGGCAAAAGGATGCGGATGCCGCGCCCGAACGGATCGCGGTCGACCAGTCCGAGATTGGCACCGCCGAGGCCGGAATCGAAAAAGCCGAGGCGTTGGTCCGCGAGGCCGAGCTGGAGCTGTCCTACACAAAAATACTTGCCCCGGAGGATGGCTTTGTGGCGCGAAAAAACGTTCAGGAGGGCCAGCTTGTTCAACCCGGGGCGGCGCTCATGGCAATATCGAAAACCGAAGTGTGGGTCGTGGCAAATTTTAAGGAAACTCAGCTTGAGAGAATGCAGACGGGACAGACCGTGGACATTAAGGTTGACGCATTCCCCGGCAGGACCTTTCGCGGCCGGATCGAGAGTTTTCAGGCCGGGACCGGTTCGGCATTCAGCGTTTTGCCGCCTGAAAACGCAAGCGGAAATTTCGTTAAGGTCGTCCAGCGCGTTCCCGTCAAGATACTGTTTGATGAAAAGCCCGATGACGCGCGCCTTCTCGTACCCGGAATGAGCGTCTCGTCGCGGGTCAGGGTGCAATAGACGCATGGTAGCTTTGGTTCGTCATAAGACTCCATAATTTGTATGTCCGCCGAAGCAATCGCACTCGAACCGCATTACGAAAAAAAATCCTTTTTTACATCGCATCCGCTTGCGATGGTTGTGATCCTGACGATCGCGAGCTTTATGGAGATTCTGGATTCCGGGATCGCCAATGTCGCCCTTCCCAATATCGCGGGCAATCTATCGATCACCCCGGAAGAAGCCTCACTTGTAACAAGCTCCTACCTCGTGGCAAATACCGTGATAGTCCCGATCACGGGCTGGCTCTCGAGCTACTTTGGGCGTAAACGGCTTTATTTGGCGTGCGTCGCTATTTTTGTGGGCGCATCTTTTATGTGCGGCGTCTCGACAAGTCTCGAAATGCTCGTTTTTTTTCGGATTGTTCAGGGTTTGGCCGGCGGCAACCTCGTCGTACTCGAACAGGCGTTTATCATTGACCGCGTTCCGGCCGAGCAGCGGGGAATGGCATTTTCCATCTATGGCGCAACCATTGTTTGTGCTCCGATCTTTGCCCCGGCCCTGGGCGGTTGGCTAACCGATACTTACAGTTGGCACTGGGTGTTTTTTATAAATGTGCCGATCGGCCTGCTGTCGCTTTTTCTCGTTTCAAGTTTTTTAACCGAGTCTAAATCAACGACCGAAGAAAGAAAGAAACTGCGTGCTTCGGGCCGGCGCATCGATTGGGTGGGAATATTACTGATCAGCGTCGGGATTGCCGCCATGACGATTGTTTTGGACAAAGGCAATCGCGAGGATTGGTTCGAATCAAGTTTTATTGTCACTTTTTCGATCGTCGCCCTGGTTGCTCTGGTAATCGGCGTTACCTGGGAACTGACGCGGGAGCATCCAGCGGTAGATGTCAGGCTGCTCGCAAACCGCAGCATCGGAGCCGGGGCAATCGTCGTTTTTGTGATCGCGTTTATGATATATGGAACCTCGGTGTTGATACCGCTTTTTGCCCAACGATTGCTCGGATTTACCGCCCAGGATTCGGGAATGATAAATACCGTCGGCGGGGTCGTTTCGCTGATCATGATCCCGATCGCCGGCTTTATGATGAAGAGGATTGACGCCCGGTATTTGGCGATAGCCGGGCTCTCATTTGCGGCATTTGCCCTGTGGAATCTGGCGGGTCTCAACGCGGAGGCCGGGTATTGGGATCTGGCGTTTCGACGCGGGCTGCAGACCTTTGCCGGTGCGTTTCTTTTTTCGCCGGTAATGGCTGCCGCCTTTCGCGGTGTGCCGGACGGCAAAGCGGATAACGCCTCATCGGTGATCACCACGGCGGCCGGGCTTGGCGGCAGCTTCGGTATCGCACTGCTGACGACGCTGTTGGCCTCTAACACCAAATATCACGTAGGCGTTCTCAGCGCCCAGGCATCCGACTATAATCCCAACTACGTCGCATGGATCGGGCGAGCAACGCGGTCGCTGCAGGATGCGGGCCTGACCGCAGCCGACGCATCCGGCCGGGCGCACGGGATGATGGTGGCGGAAATCCACCGCCAGGGGGCAATGCTCGCCTTCATTGACGTATTTTACGTGATGATGATTTTGGTTATCTGCGTGATCCCCCTGATTTTCTTATTCAAGCCCGGTGTCGGGAAAAAGAAGAAGTAACCCAACCCGAGAGCGTGGGCATCACAATCGCCTGTGATTGCCTTTTTTTCGAATGCAAGGTAAATTAACCCAAGTTTAGCCAATACTTTTCCCCGATCTGTCCGATAATTTTCGCCACCCGTAATCAGGTGGCGTAGACAAAAATAAGCAGGAGACCAGAAACGCATGAAAAATCCATTTCTCGAGAATTTCCGCCCGTATATTCCCGATTCGACAACTTTGCGCGAATTGACGCCGCTGCCGCTGATAATCGGCACGCTGCTCGGTATTATTTTTGGCGCTTCGTCGCTGTATTTGGTGTTAAAGACGGGTTTGACGGTTTCGGCGTCGATTCCGGTGGCGGTTATTGCGATCACGGTCTTTCGGCTGTTGTCGAAAATCGGCATGCGCGACGCGACGATCCTTGAGGCAAATGTGATGCAGACGGCCGGGTCGGCGGGCGAATCCATCGCTTTTGGCCTCGGCGTGACAATGCCGGCGATCATGATCCTCGGTTTTGACCTTGAAATTAGTCGCGTCATGCTGGTTGCAATATTAGGCGGTCTGCTCGGTATCCTTATGATGATCCCGCTTCGCCGGGCATTGATAAAGGAACAGCACGGTTTTCTCAAATATCCTGAGGGAACAGCCTGCGCCGAGGTGCTAAAAGCCGGCGCATCGAAGGAATCGCGGGATGCCTCAACCGAGGCCGGTGTCGCGGGCGATGACGATGCGGCTCTTCGCGGCGGCAAGATCATCTCGATCGGCTTTCTTGTTGGATTTGTGTTCAATTCATTGATGAATGTTCTTTTCTTTTGGAAGGGATCGCCGGGATACGATTTTACGAACAAAGGTTTTAAGGGTGGTTCGATCAATTCGGACAACGACCCGACGCTGCTTGGTGTCGGATACATCATCGGGCCAAAGATCGCGGGACTTATGATGGGCGGCGGTGTGCTGTCGTATCTGGTCCTGATACCGATCATCAAGTTTTTTGGTGCATCTGCGACCGGCCCGGTGGCCCCTGAATTAAGCAAAACCATCGCCGAGATGGATCCGGGGCAAGTTCGCAGTGCCTACATTTTGTATATCGGGGCCGGAGCGGTTGCGATGGCCGGAATGATTTCATTGGCGCGCAGTTTGCCGACGATCTGGCACGGATTGAAAGGCGGGTTGGCGGATCTTCGGGGCGGTTCAGGCGAAGCGAATGCTAACCTTCCGCGAACCGACCAGGACCTTTCGATGAAGTGGGTGGTCATCGGCGTGATCATTTTGATCGCTGCGATAATGCTCTTCCCCCAGTTGGGGCTGAGCGTTTTTGTCAGCCCGGTCGTTTCTTTTCTCGGGGCGATACTGATCATTATTCTTGGATTTTTGTTCGTGACCGTCTCATCACGGCTGACGGGCGAGGTCGGATCTTCGTCAAATCCGATCTCGGGGATGACGGTTGCGACGCTGCTTATCACATGTTTGGTCTTCTTAGGCCTGGGATGGACGGCGGCTGATCCGTATTTTGTGACGGCTCTCTCGATTGGCGGCATTGTCTGTATCGCCGCATCAAACGGCGGCACAACTTCGCAAGATCTTAAAACAGGTTTTTGGGTCGGTAGCACGCCATGGCGTCAGCAGATCGCAATCTTGGTCGGAGCCCTTGCGTCGGCATTGGTGCTGGGTTCGCTCCTCATCTTTTTGAACAGCTCACGGACGTATTATCAAAAGGTTGACGCAAATTCGCCGGAGGCCCGCGTTGTAGTGACCGAGGACAAATTCTTCCAAGACGGCGGGAAGGTCAAGACTGAGAAAGCGGGCGGCAAATTTAAGGACACCGATACAGCAGAGTATCACGTCTGGCAAAACACCGATCCGGCCGCGGGACAGGTCGGCAGATATCTCGTAGATGCGTCAGGCAAACCAACCTATTTCGTTGATCCCGGCATCAACGGCATTCTCAAAAAGGATGACGAAGGCCGCGATCTTGAGCGTTTTAACGCACCGAAAGCAACGCTGATGAGCTATATCATCAAAGGCGTTTTGGGGCAAAATCTGCCGTGGGGACTCGTCATTCTCGGTGCGATGATGGCTGTCGTGCTCGAGATCTCCGGCGTTCCCTCTCTTGCTTTCGCCGTCGGTATCTATCTGCCTATATCAACCTCGACGCCGATCTTTATCGGCGGTGTCGTTCGATATCTGGTCGATATTTATCTGAAACGAAAACTTGCGCACAAAAACCTCACCGAGGAGCAAATGATCGCCGAAACCGACAAATCGAATGGCGTTCTGCTTGCGTCGGGCTATATTGCGGGCGGTGCGATCGCAGGTATTCTGATCGCGGTATTTGCCGTCGTACCTGCTCTCAAAACCTTCCAAAAGGGTATGGAGGATTGGGCGACAAAGGGCAATCCGTTTTTTGAGGGCGGATATTCAGATCTGCTCGGATTGCTGCCATTCATTGTCCTCGCGGTCGTACTGTACGCCGTTGGCCGTGAGTTGTGGCTGGCCGGTAAGAAGCAAACCGGATAAATAGAACTGTAAGTAAAATTTTGTTTTACATTTTAGGTTGTGACACGCTATAATACGATTTAGCGTGTTGCAATTTTGTTTTCTTCACCCGTTTACCTATAAGGCGATAGTCCCCGGCCCTTAAGAAATGAGAAATTCGTTGATGCCCCGTTTTCGAATTAGATACGTGTGCGGTTTGATCGGTGTATTGTTCCTGTTTGCCGTGATCGGCGGATGCTCGGTGGCGGAAACGACAAATGCCGTGGCCGCGAACGCGGCAATGGGAGC
>JAYUDV010000358.1:0-1034 GCA_043739565.1 Chloracidobacterium sp. | reverse complement strand
AGCTCGATCTGGTCGGCATTACCGGCACTAACGGCAAAACCACGACGGCGTATCTCTGCTTCGCCCTCGCCGAAGCCGCTGGCCGAAAACCAGCGATGTTGACGACGGTCGAATATCGAATCGGCGGGAAAAGTGAGCCTGCCGTCCGCACAACACCCGAGGCTTCCGACACAAATAGATTCCTGAGTGATGCTGTCGATGACGGCTGCACCGTGGCCGTGATGGAGACGTCATCACAAGCGATTGATCTGCATCGGTGCGACTGGTTGCGATTCAAGGTTGCGATTTTCACAAATCTGACCCGCGATCACCTCGATTACCATCTGACGATGGAGAATTATTTCGATGCGAAACGGAAGCTGTTTGACGGGCGTTTGGGTGAGCGTCCGGGCACGAGCGTGATAAATATCGACGACGAATGGGGCTTAAAGCTGGCTGATGAATTGCGAAGCGCGCTTCAGCGGGTCGTGACATTCTCGCAAGATCGAGAAGCAAATCTGACGGCATCAAATATCGAGGTTTCTCTCATCCTTGGTACGTCGTTTCTGCTCAAGACGCCGAAGGGCGAATTAAACATAACTTCCCCGCTCGTCGGCAAGCCGCACGTTTACAATATGCTGGCGGCGACCGCAACTGCTCTCGAACTCGGCTATGATCTTGACTCGATTTCGAAAGGATTATCGGTTTGCGTCGGCGCTCCCGGCAGATTTGAGCGAGTGCCGCACGATGGTGATTTCGCTGTCGTCGTTGACTATGCCCACACGGATGACGCTTTGCTTAATACCCTCAAAACCGCTCGGGATTTAACCACTGGACGCATAATCACAGTTTTCGGCTGCGGCGGCGACCGCGACCGCACCAAACGCATTCCAATGGGCGAGATCGCGGGTGAATACAGTGATCTTGTCGTTATTACTTCGGACAACCCGCGAAATGAGGATCCGCTGCGGATCATTTCGGAGATCGAGATTGGTGTAAAAGAGAAAATTTTGGCTTACGAGGTGATCTCGGACCGACGCGAAGCAATCTTTCGC
>JAYUDV010000357.1:0-50090 GCA_043739565.1 Chloracidobacterium sp. | reverse complement strand
CGCGTTTCGACGAAAAGATCGCACGCGATTATCACGCGCTCGGTTTTACATTGATTCAAGGCTACGGTTTGACGGAAACGAGCGGCGCGGTAACGGCGACGCGTTTTGAAGACAACGTCGTCGGCTCGGTCGGAACGGCGGTTAATTACGCGGAAATAAAACTCGGCGAATTAAACGACGAAGGCGCGGGCGAAATTTTAATCAAAGGCAAAATGGTCTTTCAAGGCTATTACAAAAACGAGGAAGCGACTAAAGGGGCTTTCACCGAAGACGGCTGGTTTAAGTCGGGCGATCTTGGAAGACTTGACGAAAACGGCCATCTTTTTATCGTCGGACGTTCAAAGGACGTTATCGTTTTGCCGAACGGAAAAAAAGTTCACCCCGAAGATTTGGAAGTTCGATACTCGAAAACGCCGCTTGTCGAAGAAATCTGCATTCTCGGCGTAAAAGACGAAACATCAAATCTCACGGGCGCGGAAAAACTCATCGCTATTGTCGTTCCTGATTTTGCTTATCTAAAACAAAACAACATTGCCAATTCGCGGGAGGCCATTCGTTTCGAACTCGACAATGTGGGTCGGGAATTGCCCGAATATCAGCGCGTCTACGATTACGTTGTCCGCTCCGAACCGCTGCCGCGAACGGCGACACGGAAGATCAAACGTTTCGAACTGCAAAAGGAAATCGAAGAACACGGCTACAACACAAAAGGCTCGCCCGCTAAAAAGCAGTGGAATTTTACCGCCGAAGACGAAACGACGCTCGCGTCGAATGTCGGGCAAACTTTAATCAAAGCGATAAAACAAAACGCGGCTGATGTCGAGAAAATTCATCCCGGAATGAGTCTGGAAATTGATTTAGGTCTTGATTCCCTTTCGCGCGCCGAAGTTTTCGCGTCTTTGGAACAGGCGTTTAATATCGAGTTCGATGCGGACAAAGCCGCCAATGCCTTAACAGTAGGCGAAGTCGTCAAACTCACGCGGGAAATGACCGGCGATGTCAACGCCGAAGTCGTCGGCACGGATTTCAATTGGGGCAAAATCGTTTCGGAAACGGACGACAATCTGCCGGAAGTGCAGGGCATTTTGAGAGACCACCCGATTTTTGCGCCCATCGCTTTCACTTTTCTCAAAACCGTCGGTTTATTGAGCCGGACTCTTTTCAGTTTGGAAGTAATAGGTGCGGATGAAGTCTCAAAAATCAGACGCCCGTTTCTCGTTTGCCCGAATCACCAGAGTTATCTCGACCCATTTTTCGTCTCCAGCGCGTATCCATATGACGTTTTGAAAAACATCTTCTCCGTCGGCGCGAGCGAATATTTCCAATCGGGCTTTATGCAGTCGGTCGCGCGGCTGATTAACGTCATCCCGATTGACCCTGACACGCAATTACTAAAAGCGATAAAAGCGAGCGCGACCGGCTTGAAACACGGCAAGGTTTTAAATATATTCCCGGAAGGTGAACGCACTTTCGACGGCGGCCTGAACGAATTCAAAAAAGGCGCGGCGATTCTCGCCACCGAACTCGATTTGCCGATTGTTCCCGTCGCGCTCGACGGGCCTTACAAAGTCTGGGCGCGCAGCTCCAACAAAATCAGTCTCGCAAAAGTAAAGGTGCGTTTCGGCAAGCCGATTTATCCAAAGGAAATTGTTGATGCTTCGATGGACGACGAAGCAAAATATAAAGCCTTAACCGCGCATCTCAAACAGACAATTCAAACGATGATTGACGAGATGCGAAGATCATAAATCGATAAGGCAAGAGAAGTTTTGTAGGAATCTCCGAATTTGTAGAAGGCAGTCGCATAACCGCTTGAAAGAAATGAGAAATCTCACGAGATGGTCCCGCAGGAGGCGACTATTTTGGCAAATCCACAACTTCTTTGATCACCGCTCCTCGTAGAATTACATGCACGTTATGCTCCCCTCCGTCGTCAAGGAGTTTGATTCGATTTGATGAAAGCATTTTGCCGTCTGCCTCAATCGTTACCGAACGGCCGCAAACACTGTCTGGGTTTTCAACTCTGATGTGATACGTCGCAGTTTTGTAGCGATAGGTGATTTCAAACTCTTTCCAATCGCTTGGGATGCACGGCAAGATTGACAGAGTTTCGCCGTGTTTTTGGAAGCCGAGAATGTTTTCAAGCGCGGCGCGATAGAGCCAGCCCGCCGCTCCCGTATACCACGTCCAACCACCGCGCCCGATATGCTGCGGGTTTGAATAGACATCGGCGGCGATCGCGTAAGGTTCTGTTTTGTAAATTTCGAGTTCGTCAGCCGTTTTCGTGTGATTTATAGGATTCACAAGGGCGAAAATTTCATGCGCTTTGTCGCCCTTGCCAAGCATGGCAAAAGCGATAATCGCCCAAGCGGCGGCGTGGGTGTATTGCCCGCCATTTTCTCTGATTCCCGGCGGGTAACCTTTGATATATCCCGGGTCGAGCGCGGTTTTATCAAACGGCGGCGTTAAAAGTAGGGCAAGTTTTTCGTCGGGTTTTATCAATCGCTCGTCAACCGCCTGCATCGCTTTCTGAGCGCGTTCCCGATTGCCTCTGCCGGAAATCACACTCCAGCTTTGCGAAAGCGAGTCGATTTGACATTCATCGTTTTGGTGCGAGCCGAGCGGTGCTCCGTTATCAAAAAATGCACGCAGATACCAATCGCCGTCCCAGCCGTTTTTTTCGAGGTTTTTGATCAAAAGTTTGGCATGTTTGCGGTATTTTTCGGCGCGTTCGGTTTCCTTGCGTTCTTTGCAAATCTTTGCAAATTTTTCTAAACTTTTTGCCAGAAACCAGCCGAGCCAGATGCTTTCCCCTTTTCCTTCTTTGCCGACGTGATTTAACCCGTCACTCCAATCGCCCGCTCCGATTAACGGCAAGCCGTGCTCTCCGTTCGTCAGACTCTTCTCGACAGCTCGACTGCAATGTTCAAACAAAGTCGCGTTTTCGCCGGAAATAATCGGTTGCAGATATGTTTCCATCTCGCCGGTTGCTAAAATTGGGGCGTCAAGAAACACAACTACTTCGTCAAAAATACCGGCGTCAGCTGTTTTTTCAACGTAAAAACAGGCGACATACACGAGCCAAATCAAGTTGTCGGAAATGCGCGTGCGCGTTCCGGCATTTGACGGCTCGTGCCACCAATGCTGCACATCGCCTTCCTTAAATTGATGCGCGGCGGCATGAAGAATATGCGCCCGCGCCAAATCGGGTCGCGTGTAGACGAGTGCCATTGCATCTTGCAGTTGGTCGCGGAAACCGAACGCACCACTCGACTGATAAAACGCAGTTCGTGCCCAGAAGCGACAGGCGAGAGTTTGATAGATGAGCCAACGGTTCATCAGCAAATTTAAAGATTTATCCGGTGTTTTTACTTGAATTGTGCTCAATGTTTTATCCCAAAATTCTTGTACACGGATGAATTCCTCTTCGACCATTCGTCTTTGACGATAGCGTGAAACGCTCGCTCTCGCGTTTTCGAGCGAGTCTTCTTCACCGAGCAGAAAAATAATTTCGCGGGTCTCGCCCTGTTTAATTTCGATGTCGGTTTGCAGTGCGGCGCACGGGTCTAGCCCAGCTCCGCTTGCTCCCGAAAGATTCGTCCGCAGCATCGCGGCGGGGCGCGCCAGACAGCCGTTACGACCGATAAATTCCTGCCGGTCACACGTCCAGGTTAGCGTTTCCGCGCTGGTTGCAACAAAAGCCACGCGGCCGGCAAACTCGTTGTTATAAGGATTTCTTGCGAGAATCGCTCCCGTTGCAGCGTCAATCTCCGTGATAACAAACGGTGCAGACTGGGCGCGATTCACGCCGAGAACCAGTTCCGCGAAATATGTAACCGAGATCTGCCGGTTGCGAGGCGTCAAATTTTTCAGCCGGAGACGTGAGATTTTGACGTTGCCGTCGACCGGGGCAAAGACAAGCAATTCCTGCTGAATTCCGTGACTCGTGTGTTCAAAAGTCGAATAACCCTGCCCGTGCGTCGTCGTGTAGGGCGAATTTTCCCGAATCGGAAGAGCGGTCGGTGTCCAGAAACTCCCCGTTTCCTCGTCGCGCAGAAAGATGCATTCGGGCGGCGGATTGCTAACCGCATCATTTGACCAGCCGGTCAGACGATTTTCGCGGCTGTTGTTTGACCAGGTTACGCCCGAGCCTGTTTCCGTCGTCAAAAATCCGAAACCTTTTTGGTTCGCGACGATGTTTGCCCATGGGGCGGGCGTGGTTTTTTCGTTTTCGAGGGTGATGCGATACTCGCTTCCATCTCGGGTAAAACCTCCGTATTCATTTAGGAATTCGAGTTCTGGAGAGGGTTTGGGTGGATCGTCATAAACGCGTGGTGATTTTTGCGGAATAAATAGGGGCTGAAATTCAGCTTCCTTGATCTCCCGCGCAAGCTCTTCTTCAAGCGTACCTCTTTCAGTAACGAAAGTTACCCGCGCGGCTGTGTGCAACGTAATGCGGTCGGCTTCGGTCATAATGTCGGTACGCCGCAGAAAGATGCCGCCAGGAGTGTTGAGGCGCGTCTGCATACCGCCCGAACGAATCATACCCTGCAAATCGTCGCCGAACGATTGATCGTAACTTGACGGCTGATCATTCAGAATCAGCAAGTCGAACAATAATTTCTTGCCGTGTAGATAGGCGTGTCCGCGCAGCACCTGGCGAATACCGTAACGGGCATCTTTGCCTTCGCTAACACGGACAATCATCAGCGGTAAATCGCCGCTTATGCCGTATTTCCACAAATCCGTCTGCGTTCCCAGGTTGAGTTTCAGTATCCGAGGCCGCGGGCGTAACGCCCCGTCGGCGTAAATAAGGTACCCCGCAAGTCGTTGAAAAAGATTGGCTTCGTCGGTCGAAATTCCGAGATGTCGCAGTTCGACCTGTGAGCGCGTCCAGGCGAGCTTTTGTGCTCGCTCAAAGGATAGAGCTTCGCGATATTTATCGGATATGGCGAGTGTTTTTTCGCGGGAATCGGAAACAATTGTCGTAAAAACCAGAGTTACTGATTTGCCCGGCGGAATCAAAACGCGAACCCGCAAACTGAAAATCGGGTCGAGTGTCGCTCCAACAGTTTCCGCCAGTTGATTTTCGGAATTGATTGCCAGAGGGTTTTGCGCGGTTCGATTGCGGCCCAGAAACCGGCTCCTATCGGTTTCAAAACTTATTCTGCCAATCATGCTACCGGAAATGGCTACGGTCTGCGCTCCCCAAATTTCCGCATCTTCATCGGAACGTGGGCGGCGGCGGGCCAGTAAAGTCTGCCGTGTTCCGACGTATTCGGTTTCGACGAACATGTTACTAAATGCCGGATGCGTTTCGTCAGCGGCTTGTTCGTTCAACACGATTTCTGCGTAGCTAGTGATTTCAATTTCGCGCTCACGGCTTGATTCGTTAGTGACAATAACACGGCGCAGTTCTGCGTCGTCTTCGGTCGATACGATAACTTCCGTGTGCGTAAAGATTCCCGCGTCGCGTCGCCGGAAATCGGCTTTGCTCTCGGTAAAAACCACATCGTAATCCTGCGGCTCTCGGAGAGTGGGGTGAAATCCGCTCGACCAGACAGCACCGCTTCGCACGTCGCGCAGATAGAAGAAACTTCCCCAATTGTCGCTCACCGCGTCTTCCCGCCAACGTGTAACGGCACGTTCTCCACAACGCGAAAAACCACTTCCCGCAGTCGTCAGCATTACCGTGTAATTGCCGTTTGAGAGCAGACAAACTTGCGGAGTCCGCTGATTTGCCGATGAATACCGACGCGAGGCTGCCGCGACAAGCCCACGGACGTGATTTCCGCTTAAACCTTCGGCTTCGCGCGGACGCTCAATTTCTTCAGTAAGGCGCGGAATTCTTTCCTGAAGAAGCAAATCGGCCGATTCAATCATAGGGTCGCGGTGAAAACGCTTTTGCATCGCTTCGTCATTTAAAAAGTTATCGAGCGCGACCAAAATCATTCCCTGATGATGCGACATATAGGCTTCAATGCGGGCGGAAATCTGTTTGGGCGGCAAGCGATTTTTTGTATAATCCACTGCTTCAAAAAATCCATACCGGTCAAACATTCCTTCGCTTGCCAGACGCCGCAGATTCGCAATCGCGGATTGCGGCGCAAGCGGCAAAGCTAGCGCGGTCGCATAGGGCGCAATCACTAGATCTTCCGCCAGTCCGCGTTTCAAGCCCAAACCGGGAACGCCGAATGGTCCGTATTGATAGTTAAGCTGCAAATCGCGGGCGTTGTACGCCGATTCGGAAACGCCCCATGCAATATTGTTTTCTTTGCCGTATTCGATTTGCCGCCGCACGACGGCGCGGTAGGTTTCGTCGAGCAAAGTGCGCTCGTAATTTCGCATCACGATCAGCGGCATCAAATACTCAAACATTGTTCCCGACCATGAAACGAGGGAGCGATTGCGGTTTGCTCCGACCAAACCGCGCCCGAGACGAAACCAATGTTCCTGCTCGACATCGCCTGAAGCGATCGCGATAAAACTCGCCAGCCGCGCTTCGGATGCGAGCAAATCATAAAAAGAATTGTCACGAACCCCTTCGGTCGGACGATAACCGATGGTCAAAACTTTCTTCTCGTCGTCATACAGAAACGCGAAATCCATTTCGTTGCCAATGCGGCGGCAGAAGCGGGCAATGCTTTCAACTCGGGCGGCGAAATTTTCACGCGCCTGGCGGGCTTTTTCAACGTCCGATGGAAACAACGTCTGCCAATCACGGTTGAAGTTCTTTGCCAGATTAACAAGTGCTGTCGTCCAGAACGTTAACTCGGAAAATTCTTCCGCTGTTTTCGATATATTGACGGAAATTCCGGCAATCGCTTCACCTCGTTCGGTTAAAACTGTAAACAACGTCTGCCATTCTCCTGCATTTTGCGGCTTTTTTAAGCGAAGCGCATTTTCGCAGTCTTCGACTATACTTTTAATGCTTGCAAGCTCAGCATAGTCTTTTATCAAATCCTCTTTTTCGATTTTCAGGACTTCGGTTTTAACAAAATCGAACGTATCGAGAAGTCCGTGCAAGGTATGTTCACCGAAAAGCGGCGTGTCGATGAATTCGCGGCACCCTTCTGCGACGGCGATTAAATGTCCGGCGAGATTACCACTGTCAACGGTCGAAACATACTGCGGTTCGAGCGGCTCCAAACTGCGCGTGTCGTACCAGTTTAAAAAATGCCCGCGAAAGCGGGGCAAGCTCTCCATCGTCGTACAAGTCAATTCAATACGCTCGATAGTTTCGAGCGTTCCTATAAACCCGAAATCACGTGCCGCGAGCGTCGAAAGAAGCAGCAAACCAATGTTAGTCGGGGATGTTCGGTGGGCAATACTATTGACAGGGTCTTGCTGAAAATTATCGGGCGGCAGCCAATGCTCGGTTTCGCCTACAAAAGTTTCAAAATAACGCCAAGTGCGCCGCGCCGCATGTCTTAGCCAGCGAATATCTTTTGACGCAAGTGCGCTTTTTTTCTCGTTTTTTTCTTCTATCAGGCTTATTCGAAACGCGATCCAAGGCGCGAGCGTCCATAACAAGAGAAACGGCGCGGCAACGATTAGACTTTTCGGCTCATGGGCAATCAGAAGCGCGAAAATGACGATCGCAATCACGGGCGAAGCCGCCATAAATAATACGTAGCCGCCCAATTTCTGCCGACTCAACCGCTCGCTCTGGGCCGCCGTCACCCATTCGAGCAGGCGTTTTCCGGAAATAAATTTACGATAAACAATCCGCAAAATCGCGTCGGTCGTCAGCGCGGCTTCGTGGGCGAGAAACGCGAGTCGAAAAAACATCTGCGGCACAATCGTTTTGACATCGCTCCACAGATTCGAAAAACGAATCAAAAAGAGGTTCCATCTATCATTTTCCACTGCGGACATCGAGGTCGAGGCTATGTGTAAATATAGCGGCGCGGTCAAAACAATCAACGCCAAAATCGTCGCGGCAAAGGGTGAAATGACGGCAAACGTCCACGAAAAAACGAACCACATCAAAAGCGTCGGACCAATGAGACTGCGACGCAGATTGTCCAAAATCTTCCAGCGCGCAATCAAGGGCAGGCGATTACGCATAATTCGCCCTTCGGAATTTTGCACAAGTGGCAGAAGCCACCGCGCGATCTGCCAATCGCCGCGGGTCCAACGATGATTTCGTTTGGCATAAGATTCGTAATTTGACGGGTAATCGTCATAGAGCACAACGTCCGTCAACAGAGCGACGCGGGCGTAAAGACCTTCGAAAAGGTCATGACTTAAGAGTTTGTTCTCGGGAATCCGGCGGTCCAGCGCGGCTTCAAAGGCATCAACGTCATACAAACCCTTGCCTACATAACTGCCTTCGGCAAACAAATCCTGATAGACGTCCGAAACTGCGCTGGTGTAAGGATCAAAACCTTTGCTCGAAGAAAAAATCTGAGAAAAAAATGAGCGCGAAGCACTCGGCAAACTTATTTCGATGCGCGGCTGTAAGATGGCATAACCCTGAGTGACGCGCCCTATACGCTTGTCGAAAATAGGGCGATTCAACGGATGCTCGATGGTGCCGATAAGTTTTTGGGCCGTTTCACGCGGGAGTTGCGTGTCGGCATCGAGCGTGATGACGTAACGCACCGTTTTGAGAAAATCGAAATGCACCGTTTCGTCCAAAGCAAAATTCGTGTCCGCTTTGCCCCGCAAGAGTCCGTTAAATTCGTGCAGATTTCCGCGTTTACGTTCCGTGCAAATCCATTTGCCTTCACCCTTGTTCCAAGTCCGTCGCCGTGTGAAAAACATAAAGCGCCGGGCGTTTTCTTCTGCCTCGTATTTGCGATTGAGTTCCGTGATTGTTTGCCGCGCCGCCGCACAAAGCTCCGCGTCGGAAGGCATAATTTCGTCGCTCGCGTCCGGCAAATCGCCAAGCAGAGCGAAGAAAAGTTCCTTGTCACGATTGGCGAGGTGATAAACTTCCAGATTTCCACAGAGTTCGGCAATCGTTGCCTTATCGGTCAGCAAGGTCGGAACGACGACGACAGTTCGCGCTATTTCGGGAATGCCGTCCCGCAAATCCATCTTCGGCAAAAGTTTCGGTTTGAGAACGGCGTTGACCAGCCGGTTGACGAAAATTATCGCCAGTTCGCTTGCCGGAATGATTGCCAGCAGAACGGCAAAAATCAATGCTGTAATGGAAACATTCGACGTTTGAACGGCGGAATTAAGAAGCGCGGCAAGAAAAACAAAGGTCAACGCGACAATTGCCGTCAGGTAAAAAACCGTCGTATGTCGGCGCAAAAAACGCGCGACGCGCTCGTGCAGGTGTGGAGAACAATTACACGAATTTTCGAGCTCAGCCAGACCTTCGTCGGTATTCAGATAATAGCCGATGTGATTTTTGCGCGGATCATTTGGCTGCCCGGCGGAAAATTGGACGGCGCGCCGCGCCACCATCTTCTCGTCCGAATCGGTGCGTTTGGCGATGCGTTCGATGTTGTGGCGATAGCAATCGCGGGTCGCAAAATCCATCCCGCTGTATGCGCCAGCCGGGTCTTCGCGCAAAATGCGGTCAACACGGCTGACGCTCTCGAAAAAATCGCGCCAGTCGAGCGTCGACAGCAGACGCATGCTCCTGATGATGTTGGAAACGGTAGACTGCACTGCAGCCTGGCGATTATGTTCGCGGTGCGCGAGATGTTCGAGCGTCACGCCTTCGGGACGCAGGCGTTGCTGTAGTTTTTCAAGTTCGAAACCAACATAATCATCGCCTTCGTGCAGACGAGCGGCAAACTGAACGAGAAAGGCTTGCGAGAATTTGTCGGTAAGCCGCCCGCCGTCGAAGTTTTCGGCGAGCAGTTCAAAAGTTCTGCCAGAAAATTCCTTATCGGTAAATTTGGCTAATTCATTGGCTAATCGGTCGGCAGCAGATCGGTCGCCGCGCGCTTTGAGAATTATGACGGCAAAGCGGCGCAAATTTTCAATCAAAGCCAGTCGTAACGAAATCGGAAACGCCCAAATTTCACCGATTGTGAGCGGCGACTGGTCCTGATAGGATTCCAGAAAGCCATTCAGAATTGCGGTTTCGAGGCGATTGTCGGTGTGGGCAACAACCTCGACGGCAAGCTCGTAAATTCGTGGAAAGCCCGTTAACGTTCCCGTTTCCAATTTCGGAAGTTCGCGGTAATATTTGCGCGGCAAATCCTGCCGCACCTCGCGAAGCTGCTCTTCGACGATATGGAAATTATCAACCAGCCACTCCCCTGAAGGCGTAAGCGGTTCGTGCTGTGCCGTGTCGTTAAGAGCGCGATAAACCTTAATCAGTTCGGTTTTATTGTCTTCGAGCCGCGCCAGCAAATCGAATCCACGTTTTCCACGCGCTGCAATCCGGTGCGTCGCGGCTAGTTCCGCCGCCCACGCTTGTAGATGTTCAAGGCTGAAAATCTCCGGTCTCGTCGCCGATATGTCTTCGTCCGTAAACCTTTGCGAAACCTCATCGTCTGTTCCGAATTTCAGAAAATCAAACATTATGGGGTCTTACCCGCCTCTTTCGCACAATTTCAACTGTGCAGTGAGCGCGGGCGACGACCGCCGTTGAAACGCCGCCTAGAAGAAGATCTTCATAAACGTTCCTCGCGTCGTTCGCACCGAGAAAAATGCAGTCCGCGCCCCATTCTTCCGCAGATGCAACAATGATTTGTTTCGGGTCACTTTTTTCAATCAGTTCGGTAACGGCGAGTTCTGCGTGTTCCAAGATTTTCTTAGCATCTTCGAGATACTCACGCACCCACTTGTAATTGTTTTCAGACGCATCACGAGCGACGACCAGACGAACTTCACTGCCCATCGTCCACATTCGCCGCGCCACTTCTTCAACCGCGGACATTGACCCGCTCGAGCCGTCCAAGCCGATTAGGAGACGGCTTGGCGAACCGTTTTTCCAAGCTTGGCCGCGCACGACGCGAACCGAACAAGCAGCTTCATTGACGATTTTTTGCGACACCGAACCAAGCATGAACCGTTTGCTTTCCGTGCGTCCATGTGAGCCGACGACAATGAGATCGGCGTTCCAGTCTTTCGCTTGAGCGATGATTTCACGCGCGGGTGAACCTTTCAACGACAGGGTTTCAGTCTTCCAATCGGGAAAATACGAACCGAGTCGTTGCAAAGCCCGCTCAAGACTTTCAAGATATTCCCCACCAGCTTCGGCCTTCGGTTCCTCCTTTTCCCGCGCCGGTTTCGCGGCAACCGAATTTGTTGAAACGGAAACCTTTTCATGATCTGTAGGCGGCGGCAGCCACCGCTCTTGAACGTGACAGATTAAAGCATCGGCTTCGCGCGGCAGTCCGGCACGCGGCAAATCGTTAATTGCATCGTCAGCGCAAGTCGAGCCGTCGTAGGCAATCAGTATTTTTATTCGCTCATTCATATAATTCCCCCTTGAATGTTAATTTTGTTAACGTCAATTCTTAGAAATATTCTTAGAATAACATTAAGTTTACGGTGTAACGGCAATTTTCATCACTCCGTCGAGCCGCTCACCGAAAACGCGGTAGGCTTCACCGATTTCCTCTAACGAAAAGTGGTGCGTAATGAGCGGAGATAAATCAACGCGTTTGTTTTTGACTATTTCCATAAGTCGGCGCATACGTTCCTTCCCACCCGGACAAAGCGTGGTGACGATTTTATAATCGCCGATTCCGGCGGCGAACGAATCGTACGGAACTTGCAGTTTGCCGGAATAAACGCCGAGACTCGATAGCGTTCCGCCGGCGCGCAAACTCCGCAAACAATTCTCGAATGTTTCCGGTGTCCCTAATGCTTCGATAGCGACATCCGCGCCGCCATCCGTTAGTTTTTTGACTTCGGCTACGACATCCGACGCACGGTAATCCAGCACCACGTCGACGCCCATTTTCCGTGCCATATTGAGCCGTGCTTCGTCGCCGTCAACGCCGATGACGAGCGATGCGCCCATCAATTTCGCGCCGATGCTGGCGCATAAACCAATAGGACCCTGCGCGAAAACAACAACGGCATCGCCGATTTTGACATTGCCCGATTCCGCGCCGCTAAAACCCGTCGAAGCGATGTCGGCAAGCAGAACGACTTGTTCGTCCGTCAGTTCATCGGGAATTTTGGCGAGGTTGGCTTGCGCGTGCGGAACGAGCAGGTAGTCGGCTTGCGCGCCGTTTATAATATTCCCGAAACACCAGCCGCCGATGGCTTTGTAGCCCGACCCCTGGTCGCTGCACCCGCATTGTGCCCACTGCCCCGACAGGCACGCCCGGCATTGTCCGCACGGCGTAACCGCACCGACTAAAACGCGGTCGCCAATTTCATAACCTTCAACGCTCACGCCCAATTCCTCGATGACACCCACCGGTTCATGACCGATAATCAACCCGGATTTAACGGGATATTCGCCGCGCACAATGTGCAGATCCGTTCCACAAATCGTCGTCAGCGTAACGCGAATCACCGCTTCGCCCGCACTGACGCGTGGTCGTTCAACTTCTTCAAGCCGAATATCATTTACGCCGTGAAAAACATTTGCCCGCATCTTTTCCATAAAATTAGCTCTTTTTTGACATTCAATTTATCTTTGCCGTTCGAGACTGTGACGTTGATTCCGCTTGGGCGATGACGAGTGCCGTCTTAATAGCCGAATCGGGATTGAGCGACACCGAAGTGATGCCCTCACTGACGAGCCAGGCGGCAAATTCCGGGCGGTCTGACGGTGCCTGACCGCAGATGCCGATCGGTTTTCCGACTTCCCGCGCTGCTTTGATTACCGCTGAAATCATATCTTTGACCGCTGCGTCTTCTTCGTCGAAAAGTCCGGCAATCGTTCCCGAATCGCGGTCAATTCCCAAAACAAGCTGCGTTAAATCGTTTGAGCCGATTGAATAGCCGTCGAAAACTTTGAGAAAATCACCTGCCCGGACGACGTTTGACGGCAACTCGCACATCGCGTAAATTTCCAAACCGTTGTCGCCCTGCTTCAGTCCGTTTTTCGCCATCTCGGCAACGACTTTCTCGGCTTCTTTAACCGTCCGGCAAAACGGAATCATCGCTTTGACATTAACCAAACCCATTTCGTCGCGGACTCGTTTGAGCGCCGCACATTCGAGGGCGAAGCCGTCGCGGTAACGCTCATCCGTATAGCGGGACGCGCCGCGCCAACCGAGCATTGGGTTTTCCTCGGCAGGTTCAAATTCCGCGCCGCCCAAAAGCCGCGCATACTCGTTTGTTTTAAAATCGCTCGTCCGCACGATCACCGGCTTCGGGTAAAATGCCGCCGCGATTTTTCCAACGCCTTCCGCCAGGCGAGACACGAAAAATTCCCGCGGGTCAACGCCTGCCAGAATTTCTGCGATTTTCGCAACGGCTTTCTTGTCCTGCAAATTCGGGTATTTAACAAGTGCCATCGGATGAACGCCGATGTGATTGGCGATGATAAACTCGATTCGCACGAGACCGACTCCGTCGTTCGGCATCATTGAAAGCGTGAAGGCTTGTTCGGGGTCGGCGACGTTAAACATTACTTTTGTTTGTGTCTGCGGAACGATTGAAAAATCCACGCGCTCGATTTCAAATTCGAGTTTTCCGGCATAAACGTGGCCTTCCGCCCCTTCCGCGCAGCAAACCGTCACTTCAGTGCCGTCGCGTAGAATTTCCGTCGCATTGCCTGAGCCGACGATGCACGGCAAGCCGAGTTCGCGTGAAACGATTGCCGCGTGAGACGTTCGCCCGCCGCTGTTGGTAACGATTGCCGAAACGCGCTTCATAACCGGCTCCCAATCGGGATTCGTGTTCGGCGCAACCAGTATGTCGCCCGCTTCGACTTTCGATAAGTCCGGGGCATCGCGCATTACTCGCACCTTGCCGGCGCCGATTCGCTCGCCAACGGCTTGCCCCGTCACCAGCGGTGCATTCGGTTGTTCCTTTAATTTGTAGGTCTCGCCGAAGGCTTCTCGCTTTTTCGCCGAATGTACGGTTTCGGGTCGCGCCTGAACGATAAAAAGCTCGCCCGTCAAACCGTCCTTAGCCCACTCGATATCCATCGGTGTCGCGTGTCCGGCGAGAGCCGAATAATGGTCTTCAATCGAACAAGCCCAATGTGCGAGTTTTGTTACTTCGGTATCCGTGAGGGAAAACTTGCGGCGTTCGGCTTCGGCAACCGGCTCGCTTTTCGTCGTACGCGTGCCGCCCGAATAGATGAGTTTGACTTCCTTCGTTCCCGGACGGCGATTGATAATCGCATTATGTCCTTTCATTAGAGTCGGCTTAAAAACCGTCCATTCATCGGGCGTCACCACGCCTTGCACAACGAATTCGCCGAGTCCGTAGGAACTCGTAATTTGCACCGCATCCCGAAAACCGGATTCGGTGTCGAGTGTGAAAATAACGCCGGAACTCGCCAGATCCGAACGCACCATGGGCTGCACGCCGACGGAAAGCGCGATTTTCAGGTTGTCGAAACCGAGCCGGGCGCGATAATTTATCGCCCGGTCGGTATAAAGCGAAGCGAAACAATTGTGAATCGCCTTCAGCAAATCACCGCTCCCGCGCACATTCAAAAAAGTTTCCGACGCGCCCGCGAACGAGGCTTCCGGCAAATCTTCCGCCGTTGCCGACGAGCGCACCGCCAGTTCCGGCTCGCGTCCCAATCTTTCGCACAAACGCCCGTAAGCCGCGAGAAACTTTTCCTTCAATTCATCAGGCAGCGCGGTTTCCAAAACGGCGGCGCGAACATCGTGTCCCCGTTTTTGCAGTTCGGCAGTATCGTCCGGATCAAAACCGGAAAGAATCTCGCGCAATCTGGTTTCGAGATTGTTTTCTTTTAGAAAATGGCGAAAAGCCTCGGCGGTGGTTGCAAATCCGTCTAGAACATTCACGCCCTGCGGCTTGAGAAAATTATAAAGCTCGCCTAACGATGCGTTTTTCCCACCCACGCGAGGTAGATCGCGCAGAGCGATTTCAGAAAAATCCAAAGTATAATTTGCCGTGGTCATTATAAAACTCCTTTTTTCTGCGCCCCTGACGCGCCGCAATTTATCATTTATTTAACGAACGACTTCGACCGAGCAATGCGCGCGCGCGGCCACCGCGTAGGAAACACTGCCGAGCAAAACGCATTCCATCAAGCGATGGCCTTTGGCTCCGATAAAAATCGAATCCGCGCCCCATTTTTCGGCCTCTTCTATAATGACGCTTTTCGCCCGTCCAAATTCAACGACCGTTGAAACGTGAAGTCCTTTTTCCTTTAATCGAGCGGCGGCGTGTTCTCGTGATCTTTCGGCTTGCGGCAATTCGGCAATCAGGATCGAATAAGGAAGCGATTCGACTGCCGAAACCAGTCTGACGGAAGTCTCCGCCTGCCAATCGCGCCGCAGAACCGCTTCGACCGCATTCGTTGAATCAAGCGAGCCGTCAATTGCAATGACGATGCGGAGCGGCGAATCGTCATCGGCGGCGCGGGCGTTCGACCCGCGAGCGACGCGCACCGAACAGTCGGCTTCCGACAAAACTTTGAGCGAAACGCTGCCTAGAAACAACCGCCCCACGCCGCCGCGCCCGTGCGAGCCGATGACGATTAGATCCGCCTCCCAGCTATTTGCTTCCGCGACAATCTCATGTTCGGGGAAACCGCTGATTGCTTTGTGCCGCATCTGCCACGCAGGAAATTTTTCCTGCACGCAGCGGCTCGCATCTTCGACTAATTTGTCGCCTTCCGCCACTTTTTCCAAAGCCGCTCCGCGCAATTGTTTAAAGTTTTCCGCGCCCGTCCAGCCAAGCGTTTGGACAAACGATTCGTTTTCAAAATCTTTCGGCAGCCAGGTTTCAGTCGCTGTCAGTATCAGAGCCTCAACATCGTCAGCGAGTCCCGCGCGGCTTAAGTCCTCAATCGCGTGGTTCGCGCAATCAGAGCCGTCATAAGCAATTAAAACTTTCATATAAAATTTCCCAATAAAATTAATTTCCTTTAGATTGTTACGGATAAAATTTCAACTTTCAGTCGTCCCAGTAATGCTTCGGCTTCGTGTTTGATTTCCACGCCGTTTTGAACGGTAAAAATCTCCCTTACTTCTGAATTAGCAAAAGACGTGCCGAGGGAGCTTTATTGTTGTTTTGACAAAAATCGTGATTGGAAGGTCGGTCTTATGCGAAAATTTTCGCGCCCGGACAGGTAAAATATCACGGTGAATGTGTAAACAGTCGAATAAACATTGAACGAGTATGCAGGATTTATGAGCTTTTTTTCGGGCAATTAAATACTTCGGTAATGAACGGCGCGGAGGCGGTTGTTATTATCGGCGCGAGAAAAACCACGCAGGCCGTGAATTTTTGCGCGTCCTGCTCGTATGAAAACGAATTCGGACGAATCAAAAAGCCGCTTTTTACTGCCTTGTAGACGACACCGCTTTACGGCACGTCCCTTGCCATATCCAAGCCAGAGGAACAAATGGCCATGCAAAAGAAAACAGATAACGAAATTAAACATGATGTGAATCGAGAGCTTTCGTGGGATACACGAACTTGGAATAAAAACATCGTCGTTGAGGTCACCGATGGAGTTGTGATGCTAGACGGGATCGTGCCAAGTTACGCTCAGAAGATAGCGGCCCAAACCGCCGCCCATCGGGTCAACGGTGTAATGGATGTGGCGAACAATATATTGGTCAAGATTCAGCATCGGCATAGCGACGCCGAGATTGCTCATGCTCTAAGGCAGGCACTCGAATGGGGCGCGCTTTTACCAGATAAAACAATTACTTCTACGGTTTCCGACGGATGGGTCAAGCTCGAAGGCAAAGTTAAATCCCTAACAGAGCGGGCAGATGCCGAATGGGCGGTAGAGAATCTGACTGGCGTCGCCGGTATTACTAATGAACTTGAGGTTGAGCCGAGCAAAACTGACGCGGTCACGCTGCGTGAATCCGTCGAGGCGGCACTCGAGCGGCGAGCCGATCGTGAAGCTGAGAGACTTAGGATTGACGTTAAGGACGGCGAGGTCAGCCTGTATGGTCGGATCCATTCATGGCCGGAACGAAACGCCGTGGTTGGATCCATCAGCCACGCTCCAGGTGTAAAGAAGATCAACGATAATCTGAGAATCGATCCATATTTTTAATAAGCTCTGCTGAATGCCCCGCCAAATATCGACGGCCTGACGTAGTAATGCGGGCCGTCGACTTCCCTACTAAGCATTATTTCACCAAAGTCAGGCAAAACTATTAAAAGCGGCCAAAGATATACAAATCAGAAATTTACTACTCTTACTGCTACGCGGGGCGAAAAGTGGTTAAGGACTGCACTGAGCCGGTGTTGGGAGTAATTTTTAAGTAGAGCCTAATAGAAGATTTCTTTTGAAAAGATTTGAGCACAGTTAGTCAAATTTGTGTCGAACCTTAGAACGTACTAACAACTTTCGACCTTCTTCAAACAGCAAAAGAATCAACCCAAAAGTCATAATCAACAGCCAATGTTCATATCTGAGGGGCGACATATTAAACAAAGAGGCGATTGGCGGAATGTAAATTAGGGACAGAAGCATTATTATTTCTACGGCGATGCCATAGAGCAACCAACGATTCGTAAACAGACCCAGCTTAAAAATTGATTGACTCCCGCTCCGACAAGCGAACGCATTTCCGATCTGCGCCATAACAATTCCGGCGAAAGTTACTGTCGTCGTTGCGACATAAACCGAGCCGTTTGAAATGAAGGGCAAGCCGGGTTTCCAACCCTCCAACCATTGCGCGAATAAGAATCCCGATATGGCCAATACTGCTTCAATTGCTCCGAGCCATGCATAAGCACGTAGAAAGGTCGGAAAATTAAGCAATCGTTCGTTCCGCCGTCGGGGCGGACGTTGCATCACGCCGGTTTCTGACTTTTCAGCACCGAGCGCTAGTGCCGGGAAAAGATCTGTGCCCACATCAACGGCGAGGACTTGCATAATTGTTAAAGGAAGTGGAATTTGAAAAAGTATAAAAAGAACAAAAGGTATCATTTCAGGGACGTTACTGCTGAAAATATAAACCACAAACTTGCGGATATTGTCGTAGACCGCGCGACCTTCTTCTATCGCGGCTACTATGCTGGCAAAATTGTCATCGGTCAGAACCATGTCTGCCGCTTCACGGGCGACATCAGTACCAGTTGCTCCCATCGCCACCCCAATGTCGGCCTTTCTCAGGGCCGGAGCATCATTCACACCGTCACCGGTAACCGCCACGACTTCGCCGAGCCTTTGGCAAATTTCAACTAATCTCAATTTATGTTCCGGCGAAACGCGGGCAAATAGAACTTCTGAACCCGAGATTAAGGAGTTCAGCGTGGCGTCTTCAAGCCTGTCAAGTTCTTTTCCTGTGATTATGTGCGGCGCAGTTTCATGTAAACCAATTTCACGCCCGATGGCTGCTGCGGTGAGACCGTCGTCGCCCGTTACCATCACGACTCGAACCCCCGCTGTGCGGCAAGCCGCGATCGCCGCTGAAACTTCAGGTCGCGGCGGATCTTCCATTGCAATTAACCCCAGCAATGTTAATCCTTGTTCGACTTCTTCGGGTTCCCATTCACTATTTTGCTTCGCGCTAGGATCGACGGTGCGAAGTGCAACGGCAAGCACACGCAAACCTTTATCGGCTAGAGAATCGTGTGCGGCACGAATTGTCTTTTGATGCCCTTGAGTTAACTGATTGTTCGAGCCCTTCCAATAAATTTCGGTGCAAAGCGGCAATATTTCATTCAACGCTCCCTTGACGCATGCAACCGGAAATCCGTCAATTTGTTGAATCGTCGTCATACGTTTGCGCGTTGAATCAAAAGGGATTTCGGCAAGTCGCTTCCACGCCGCCAAAACATCAATTGAAAGCGAAACCTTTGCCGCCGCGACGAGGATTGCCGCTTCAGTAGGGTCACCGATAACCGTCCACCGCTGGTCCTTATTAATTGGCGGAACAAGACGTGCATCGCAGCACAAAGCGGCGGTTCTGAGCAGCGTTATGATCGACTGCCGATCCCCCGCGTTGTGATCAATAGGCTCGATTTCACCCGCAGGTTCGTAGCCATGTCCAGTCACGCCAAAAAACCGTTCGCTTAACCAGATCTCGCGCACGGACATTTCGTTTTCCGTCAAGGTTCCCGTTTTGTCGGTTAGAATTATTGTCGTCGCTCCCAAAGTTTCAACCGAGGAGAGGCGTTTGACCAAAACATTTCGCTTCGCCATCCGCCGCACGCCAAGGGCAAGAGAAAGAGTTAACGTCGGCAACAACCCTTCCGGCACATTGGCAACGATAATCCCGACTGCAAAAATAAAAGACGCGGTGACCGATAGACCGCCGATCATCGTGCCTACAAGAAAGAATAATAATCCTAAAACACAGGCAATCACGGTGACGATGCGGGTGACGCGCTTGAGTTCTTTTTGCAAAGGACTGGGCTGTTCAGTTTGCACTTGCGTCAGTTGTGCAATGCGTCCAAACTCCGTGTGTGTTCCCGTGGCAAAAACTGCGGCTTCGCCCCTACCAGCAGCAATGGTCGTTCCGGCAAAAACCAAATTAGGAAGTGATGTTAGGGTTTCTTGCTCCTTGAAAACACCGAGAGGCGAGCGCGGGACTGGTCTTGATTCGCCGGTAAGTGATGAAATGTCGAGCCGCAATCTTTCTGAAAAGATAATTCGCGCGTCAGCCGGAACCGCTTCGCCTTCGGTTAGAATGAGAATGTCGCCGAAAACCACTTCTTCGGCGGCAATAAGATTTTCCTTGCCGTTACGTCTTACGATTACCTGACGCGGAAGTAATGCCTGCAAGGCTTCCGCGGAGCGTTCGGCTTTATATTCCTGCCAGAAACTAAAAATGCCGTTTACAATAATAACAACGACTATCGCCCAGGATAATTCGGGGAGCCCTGCCAGCCAGGACAATGCAGCTCCAGCCCATAACAGCAGTGCAAAAAGATGTGTGAAGTTTTGAGCTAGGGTCAAATACCAAGCCCGTTGCGCGATTGTCGGCAATTTGTTTGCGCCGTACAGCAAAAGCCGTCGTGCCGCTTCATCTTCACTGAGACCGATTCCATCTGTGCCGAGCGCGGTCAGTATTTCCTTAACCGTCATTGCGGAGTAACGTCCGGCCTCTTCCCCCGTTTTGTCCGAATCTTGGCTCTTGCTTTTCTCGCTTGCTGACATTTCGATCTACGCTAAACCTTGTGCCAGCATTGCCGGAAAGCAACTCAAGCGACGTTAACCGCCGCCATGACGATTATCGGCATCTTGGTTTTCGAGAATTCTAATGTGAAGCTATTTGCAGTCATGCAGGTTTTTCACTGATTCTACTCACGAACCTTCCTCGACACGGGGTGTACGAACGATCAGCACCGAACATGGAGCGTGGTGGAGCACTGCGTCAGAAACCGACCCTAACAGGTTGCGTGCCCAAAAACCGTGCCCGTGTGAACCTACCACAATTAGGTCTGCCTCCCATTCAGCGGCGGTTTCAACGATTATCCTTGCCGCACGACCAGGTTCGACGCTGGTCGACACGCCGATATTTAAGTTGGGAAAACGCCGTCGAAAGATGGCGGATGCCTGTTCTACCGCATCATCAGCCACCTTCCTTGAGGCATTCTCCGCTTGCACGTAGTACTCGTTGGAAACTCCGAATGGCTCGCCCGACATCGGGCGTAGTCTTTCGTAAACTGACATAATCTTTATCTCCGTGCCTTCCGTCATTGGCAAAATGTCGGCGCACTTTTCGATTGCCACCTCACTAAAATGCGATCCGTCTGTCGCTATTAAGATTTTCATAAGTTGCTACCATCCCTGTTAAATTCCGTCTAACATAGTAACTGAACGCAAGATGTATGCCCTTGAACGATTAGTTAAGTTTTACGCGTGAATCAGTGTAAATAAGAGGTCGATCTGCCAAAAGGTTCGGCCCAGACGCGAGGCCAATCGCGAAATACTCCACATGCGGCGTGCGTGGTTACGCAAGATGCTTACTCGATCCGGCCACCGGAGAATTTACTTAACCGCTACTGATATCGCGTATTTGTTAAGCGATTACGGTCTCAGAGCCCCCCGAGTAGTTGATTTTGTTTGGAAGTGCAATCGGCAAAATTTAGGCATAACGATTGCAATAACCTCTTTGAAAGGGTCTAAGAGTCTGTATCTAAGAATCTGTAAAGGATTCTAGCACCTACCAGAATGGATAAATAAGACCGTATTAGATTTACGTGGCTGATAAAAAATTAAGGAGAAAATCATTATGAGAGTTTTGATAGCAACGGATGGGTCGGACTACAGCAAAGCCGCGATTGCCGAGAGTTGCCGTTTTGTTATTCAACCGGATAGCACCGAGATTAAGGTGGTATCGGCCTTTGAGGATGCGATACCTCTAGCGGCCGAACCTTTTGCAATTTCCGCAGAATATTATCAGAAAATGGACGATGCCCTTCATGATCAGGCAAATGCATTTATTTCCGAGGCGGCGGCCGATATTCGGACTCATTTTCCGGGTAAGGATCTTAAATTGACAACTGAGATACTGCGAGGTTCGCCTGATCAGCAAATTATTGAAAAGGCCAAGGAGTGGAACGCGGATTTGATAGTCGTCGGCTCACACGGGCGCGGGTTTTGGGGTCGAATGCTGGGGTCGGTCTCCGACGGCGTTGTTCATCATGCCCCGTGCTCGGTTTTGGTTGTTCGCAAGTCAAGCAGTTGAGAGATAAGGGATATGACAATCATGTGCTCAATCATATTTCACGGATTTTGGGGGCGATTGCTCGGATCCGTGTCCGACGGAGTAGTTCATCACGCACCTTGCTCGGTGCTGGTAGTACGGAAACGAGAGATTATTCAGAGACTGAAAATATAAAAAGATGCTGGTTAATGTTTCACGGCATTAACGACATTAGAGTCGGAGGAGTTCCAAAACCACAGGCGGGCTCCGGCGAAGCAGTAATTTGGATCAGTTACCATCTATCCACGGCACCGATCTTCAAATTGTTTGCGGTGCTACGAGATATTAATTCGCCGGACCGACACATTTATTATACGAAGGTATGTAAGAATCTGCTCGTTTTCGAAGTCAATTACTTTTTCGTCAAGAGCCAATAGCTGGCCGCGCCTCAATGGAAGACTTACAGCCAACACCACAAGCCGGTAAAGCAGTGGGTCTGTCTCAAGTTCCTTCCATAAAACCTCCTTTTGCGATGCAGTCAACAAACGTTTTCGCGGCGGCGGCTCGGAGAGGGCCTTAACGTACTGCATGGGATTGCGATCGAGAATTCCTTCTTCACAGGCAAGGCCAAAGATCTTCGACGCCGTGGACATTATCCGGTTTATCGACGACGGAGAGAGGCCACCTTTACTCCGCTTATTAGCTCGTATTTGGAGCGTTGATCGACAGTCCCGACAATCCTGAGGTGTTATTGAAGTCAGCGGTTTATTTTTGAAATGATCAAGCAGAAGCCGAATGTATAGTCTTTTCGCCCCTTTATTGACGTTATTTTGTTCGACATATTTGCGATAAGTCGATTCGACAAAGTCCTCGAAGGTCGTTGTGTTATCGGCAATGCCATAAGCCCTATCAAACAATGCCCTGACCAAATGTCTTTCAGCAAGTTCTGCTTCTTCACGAGTCCGAGCCTCAGGAATTACCTGATGGATCGGCTTCTGTCCTTTGATGCGTTTATAGACCCACCAACGCGCTTTTGAATACGCCGGATGTCTTGACGTTATGCGTTTGCTATTAAATCGTTTGTAAACTGCCATAGTGATATCACATTTGGGCCAGCCAGGCGTCAACCTCGACCCGATTAAAGGTGGGACGACCGACACCGTGATATGGAAGGCCGTTATAACGCATCCATCGGTTGATCGTCGCGTGAGACTTTTTTAGGTATTTTGCTACTTCGGCCTTTGTCATGATTTCAGGCGGTTTCGCGGAACGAATTGCTCGTTCGATCGCTCCGGAAATTGACATGTCTATCAAACGAATCAGTTCACCTTTCTCGATAGTTACAACTTCAACCATGGTTTTGATCCTCCTTTGATCCGCCTGCCCTATCGCAAACAACGTGCCGTAATAAAATCGTCGGTTTTATGAGAAATTCCAATGATTTTTGGCAAGTAAATGCACCAGTGGCGCAGTTATGCACCTACCTGCGAATCAATAGACCTGCTCGAGAGTTATTTTGAAAAGAAGTGAAGAAGTACTAGAAGTTTTGAGTTGAAAAAGAAAAGTGCAACCAACCTGCAACCAACTTTAAAAAATGGGGCTTCCGAAATTGGTCGAAAGCCCCGTTTTTATTGGTCGGGACGACTAGATTCGAACTAGCGACCTCTCGCACCCCAAGCGAACGCGCTACCAGACTGCGCTACGTCCCGAAATGTGAGTTTTAGAGTAATTTTACAGCGGAAGATTGTCAAACCCGCTTATTTTTGCCCGTTATTATGAGTGCTGCGACGAACTCGGCTTTAACATTTCCCGCAACTCCAGGAGTTGCGTCGCGAGCATTTTCAAGGCATCGCGCTGGTCGCCAGTAAATTCAGGCGGAGCCGAAGCCGCTCGGCGTGGTTCTTCCGTTTGGACAGGAACTTCGAGATTATCAAATAAAGTAGGGGCTTCGACGCGATCCGACGCCATGGATCTGGCTACCGGTTCGGAAACGGCAGACTTGGGCTTATTACCTTCGCGAGACTCAGACTGTAGTTTTTTACGTGCTCCCGCGATCGTAAACATCTCGTTATAGAGCAACTGCTTGACGCGCAGGGCGATCTCGACATCGCGGCGTCGATAGCTGCGCTGGCCGGATTTGTTCTTTTGCGGCGAGAGCATGGGAAACTCAGTCTCCCAGTATCGAAGCACGTGTGCCTGAACGCCAACCAGCTCGCACACCTCTCCGATCTTGAAGTATATTTTCTCAGGTATCACAATAGGTTCTTGTGCCATCGGTGCCGGGATTGTGTTAAAGTTTACGGTAAATTCTACAGGCGTTATTGTATGTATTTAATGCACTTGTGTCAACAGCGTTTTTATGGTGGGTGAATTCGAGTTTATAGAAAGCATTAAGTCTAAATACGGCCTCGATAAGATCGGCGACGACTGCGCAGTTCTGCCAAAAGACGCTGAAACCGATCTATTGCTGACCGCCGATATGCTCGTCGAGGACATTGATTTTCGTCTCGAATGGACTACGCCGGAGTTTCTCGGCCATAAAGCTCTGGCCGTTTCCCTGTCAGACATCGCCGCAATGGGAGGAGAGCCAAAATGGGCGATGTTATCTATCGGCGTGCCAAAATACCTTTGGAACACTGATTTTATCGACCGGTTTTATGCGGGCTGGTTCAAATTAGGCAATAAATTCGATGTTGAGCTCGTCGGAGGCGATGTTTCACGTTCGCCGGATAAATTGGTGATCGACTCAATAGTCGGCGGTGAAGTCACTAAAGGCGGAGCAATCCTACGCTCGACGGCGAAACCGGGTGACACGATATTCGTAACCGGCATGCTCGGTGGCTCGGCCGGAGGACTGAAGTTGCTCGAAAACGGCGCCCGACATAAACAAAGTGAACTGGATTTCTCTAATTTGTTAATCCTGAAACAGCTTAAACCGCAACCTCAGCTTGAAATCGCTAACCTATTGAAAAGACAGTTTATAGCTTCATCGATGATTGATATAAGTGATGGATTTTCATCGGATCTTGCTCACCTGTGCCGACAAAGCGAAGTCGGAGCCTTGGTCGAAAATATTCCGGTTGAAAAAGAACTCTATTCACGTTTTTCGGCGGAAGAGTCGTTGGAGATGGCTCTACACGGCGGCGAGGACTTTGGGCTTTTATTCACCGTCCCCCCGAATAAAATTTCGGACGCGGAAAAACTCCCTGTAAACCGCATCGGCACAGTTACTTCGGATGTTGGAAAGATAGAGTTTGTACAAGGTCTCAATCACACCACTCTGGAACCAAAAGGCTATCGACATTTCTAGGGAGTAAAGCGGAACCGCAGGAAAGATCGAAACTTGATTTTCGCGGCCTAAGGCTACGTTACACAACTACATATAGTGCTTGCGTTTAACGCCATTTGAGATTACATTACATAGAGCATTATTAGGAGGCGAGAAATTTGCTTACCGGGCGAGTTTTACTTTTAAACTTTTCTTACGAGCCGCTGGGCACGGTCGGCGTTGCTCGCTCGGTGTGCCTGTGGTTTCGAGGCGCGGTTTTTGTTGAGGAAAACGACGGCGATAATGTTCTCCATTCTCCTTCGACCATTTTCCCCGTGCCGTCGGTCATTCGGCTGCGGCACTATGTACACGTCCGCCGCAATAACCGTGAAACGACGATGAAACGGGCGCGAATCTACATTCGTGACCGCTACCGCTGCCAATATTGCGGTGAGCATAAGCACGCGAAAGAATTAACGCTCGATCATATTTTCCCGCGGGCACAGGGCGGCGAGAGTACGCCGCACAATCTGGTGTCGGCCTGCGTCAAATGTAACCAACGAAAGGGCAACCGCACGCCCGATCAGGCGCGTATGCCGCTCCTCACCTCGCAAAAGCTGTTGCGTCTTGGCCTTGATCACGTTCTGCTGTGCCATTATGCCGAGAATCGTCCGGAATGGCGCAAATATTTATTTATGGACGAGATCGAGGAACAAAAACAGGTTATGGCAGCCTAGAAACTTATTTGGATTTTTGACCTTCGCATTGCGGTTCGGATCAACATCCGGCCGCAATTTTGTTTTGACGGCGGAGTAGTTTAATTGGATAAAATCCCGGCCTCATAAGCCGAAGATTACAGGTTCGAATCCTGTCTCCGCAACCATTTTTTTGACTATCCAGTTTGGATGGATTTTATGAAAAGGAAGTATAAAACTGAAAAGGAAATTATGTCGGGCGTCAGATCTTTTGGAGACGCTACAATCTCGCGCGATTCGTGACGGCATTCTTAAGCTGCTCGTTGCGTTTGGCGTACAGCTGGCATACTTTGTTTTCGGACGAGGCACGAGCAGTATCTGTGGAGCCGGACGTGGCGTCGATTGACTGGGTTCGAGAATAAACGCACAATTGCAGACTAGATTTATGCTCAAGTTTTTCAATACGTTGTCGCGCCAGGTCGAGGAATTCCATTCAATCGACGAAGGCAAAGTGCGGATGTACATCTGTGGGCCTACCGTCTGGAATTTTGCTCATATCGGCAATTTTCGTACTTTCATTTTTGGCGACCTTCTGCGGCGGTATCTCAAATTCAAGGGTTACGAGTTGACGCATGTATTTAACCTTACCGATATTGACGACCGCATTATCAATGAGGCGGCGGCCAAGAATATCAGCATCGACGAATTCACGGCTCCCTTTATCCAGTATTTTTGGGAGGATTTCGACGCTCTAGGCAACGAGCGGCCCGAAGTGACGCCGCGTGCGACACATCATGTGCCTGAGATGATCGACATTATCTCAAAGCTGCTCGAAAACGGCCACGCATACGAATCCGAAGGCTCGATCTATTACCGCATCACGGCTTTTCCCGAATACGGAAAACTCTCGAAGATCAGCTTTTCCGGCAATCGAGACGGCGGCAGCGAGCGGATCGATACCGACAAATACGACAAGGAAGACGCCCGCGATTTCGCATTATGGAAACTGGTCGGCGAGGACGAACAGCCGGGTTGGGATGCTCCGTTCGGACGCGGCCGGCCGGGCTGGCATATCGAGTGCTCGGCAATGGCAATGAAGTATCTTGGGCCTACATTTGACCTGCATGCTGGCGGCGTGGATCTGCAATTCCCGCACCACGAAAACGAGATCGCCCAATCGGAAGGCTCAACCGGGAAGCTGTTTGCTAAATACTGGATTCACAGCGAATTCCTAAAGATCGACGATGTGACAATGTCTAAATCCAAAGGCAATTTCTTCACATTTCGCGATCTGCGGGAGCAGGGATATTCGCCGCTTGCGATAAGGTATTTGCTGCTCTCAGTTCCCTATCGAAAGCAGTTAAATTTTACTTTCGAAGGTTTGCAGGGCGCCGAAATCACTGTCGAACGGCTGCGAAATTTTCGTCGGCTCGCCGCCGAGGCAAAAACGGCTAATGGCTCTGACGTTCGGGTTAAGGAATTGATCGACAAAGCGTTGGCCGATTTCGAAGCTGCTTTGGACGACGATCTAAATACAGCGGCGGCCCTCGCGGCGATCCACGACATGGCACGTGAGATTAATACGGTTTTAGCGAATGAAGGGTTAATGACCCAGGATCAGGCCGCCGTCGTAGAGGCCATCGCGAAATTTGATTCGGTTTTAGGGATTTTTGGGGCCGAGGAGAATGAAATTCTCGATGACGATATCGATGCATTGATCGCCGAGCGCCAAGACACCCGACACAACCGCGACTTTGCAAGATCAGACGAGATTCGTGACCTTCTCGCCGAAAGAGGCATTATTCTCGAAGATACAAAAGACGGCGTTCGTTGGAAACGTAAGTGATCGCTCCTATGCAGATCGGCTGAGAATTATGCGAAAGATTTTGAATATCGCAAAATGGATCGCGGCGTTCGGGAATTCGCCGCAGACATTTCTCGGAGCAAAATGGGTGAGCCGCTCGCTTGCCCACACCTCGGATTCAAAAAAGCGAAACCGGGCGTTACGCCTGCTTTCCCTTAGCCCGCACTATTTTTTCGATCGTGAAAGCCATGAACGCAAGAACTTTAGCAATGATGAGTATCTTGAAGCAGCATTCCAAAGCGGTGTGATATCGCGACAACTAATTTACGATCACATACTAAAAGATAATCTACATACCGGTGATATCGTACTAGATTACGGCAGCGGTCCTGGCTTTCTGGCTAAGATCATTGCAGGTCATGTAACGCAGGTTTACGCATGCGACATATCGGAAGGAGCGCTCGCCTGCGCTCAGGTGCTGAATTCCGCTGCAAATCTAAAGTATGTTCTTGCCGATGACGAGGGGATAAATGGTATCCCGGACGGCGGGATAAACGTGATCGTGAGTTTCGCAATGGCCCAGCATTTGTCTGACGAAGTCCTCGGACATGTGCTCGATAATTGCATGAGAAAGCTGAAAGCCGGCGGTAAACTGTTGCTCCATATTCAATTGCTTGACGGCATATGGAGATCCGAAGAAGAGTGGAAATCGGACCATTCGGTTAAAGGTAAACTCAAATTCCGCTACGGCCTACATTGCTTTGGCCGGACCGAGGAGTCGTATCTTAACAAGGTTGCAAATCATGGATTTGAAAATATTACGATCATAAAAGTAGCAGACCTCATACCAGACAATTTCGACGATATCTGGTCGCAACATTTACTACAGGCTCGAAAACCAGAGTAGAACATGGGTGCTGTTTTTCTTTTTCAGCAACGATTTATTTCAGAGCCTTACGTTGTCGCACAGTTTGCCGCCAATGCTAGTATATAAAAGCGAAACTTCCTTAAATGTGTCCGTATCGCGGCAGTATAAGAGGCATCGGTCGTACGGTTTTGAATAGATGTGGACGCTGACGGCTCGTTGGTCGTATTCGTCCAGATTGAGAATTTGATGAACCGGTTCTTCGAGGTCGACTTTGGCTGCGAGACAGTCGGCGAGTTCGAAAGTATCCGTTTCTACGAGCCGGCAATGTCCTCGCGATTCGTCGATCTCCGCAACCGCAAAATTTTGACCACGCAGACGCCCGACCGGCACGGTCATCCAGCATTTCTGGTTCGAATGGTTATGGACTCTCGAAACCTGCCCTTTTTCCCAGCAGATCGCCATCGCCTCAAACCGATCGTCCTTGTAAATCAGATTTCGCGTGTAATAATCGGGGCTCCAATAAAAGTAGTTCAAAATCGAATCGACATCGATGGGATTGTCGCCAAGAAATGTGTAGACATTGTCGCACGTAAACTCGTCGTCCGTGATCGAACGCAGGCCGTCTATCAAACTGTGAATCGAAACCGCTTTCATATTAGCAAGAGATACGGAGCTTAATTAGAAATCTTTTTAAACTCAATGTGATCTCTGTGGCTAATTTTGTTGCGCTTTCTTCAAAAAGTCAACAAATTCCGACACGTTTCTGGTCAATCCCGCAAAAGTCGCTATAGTTTTTCCGTCGGCGTCAACGATTGCGTAAAATGGTAGCGCGACGGTGCCAAAAACATCCTGTTCCATCTGCTGCTGACGTTCAAAAATCTCGCCGCTGCCGTCCGTGTAGAGACGGGCGAGGACGAATTTGGTAAGCTCGGCCTCGACCTCTTTTTTGGGGAAGACATTAGCCTCCATCCATCGGCAGTTGGTGCAGGTATAACCGGTGAAATCTATAAAGACACGCTTATTCTCGGCTTTTGCCTTTGCGAGAGCGGCTTGGTAGTCGTTTTCTATCCATTTGAGATCGGGTTCGCTCTTGCGGGAGAATCGAGCCGACGAATTGCTGATATCGGGCGGCAAGAAAGACTCAAGTTCGCCGAGTTTTGCACCAAAAAGACCGGTCAGGAGATAAAAACTGACGGCAAGACTGACGACCGCCGAAAACATTCGAAATGCGCCAAGACGCTCGGGTTTTGAATCGTGCGAGAGTTGAAATTTGCCCAGCAGATATATCGACAAAACGACGCCGATCGCGATCCAGACAGAAAGGACAACATCGCGGGTGAAAATTCCCCATTTCCAGACCAGATCGACATTTGAAATGAATTTCATTGCCGCCGCAACCTCGAGAAAGCCCATCGCGACCTTTACCGAATTCATCCAACCACCCGCTCGTGGAAGCTGTGAAATGAGTTGTGGTACGAGTGCCAGCACAAAGAAAGGCAGCGCGAATACGGCCGAAAATGCGAGCATTCCGATCAGCGGCATTTTCCAGCTTCCCTGCGACGCCGAAACGAGGATCGTGCCGACGAACGGCGACGTACAGGTAAACGAGGTCAAAGTAAAGGTCAATCCCATCAGCAACGCACCGACAATGCCGCTGCCCTCACCTTCTTTGCTGCGGGTCAGATGGTCGAGTTTTGTCAAAACGCCGGTCGGAATAGTTAGTTCGTACGCACCGAAAAGATTAAACGCAAAGAAGAGAAATATCGCCGTTATTAACAGATTTATCCACGGATTCGCGGCAAAAAGATTTATCCCGGCGGCTCCGATAAATATCGCGATCAACATTCCCAAAATCGTGAATGTAGCGATGATTCCCAGTGAATAAATGGTCGCGAGCTTGATGGATTTGCCGCGGCTGCCGCCCGAATGATTGGTAAAGTACGAAACCGTGATCGGTATCATCGGGAACACACACGGCGTCAGCAAAGACAATGCGCCAAGCGAAACCGCAAGCCACAGAAAGGGCCAGAGATCTGTTGGCGATTGATTGTTGGCGGTTGGCGGTTGTATCGCTGTATTTGCCGAACTACTGACAACGGGCAACTGACTACTGACAACTGGTTTTTTTACATCTTCAAATCCCGTAAACGTGACTTTTACGGTCTTTGGCGGCAGACAGGTCGTTTCATTGCAAAGCTGATAACGAACATCAATAGCAAGATCCGAATCGTTGACTTCTCCGGTTGCCTTCAGCATAAACTCAAATGCCGCTTGCCCTTCGAAATATCTAGTCTGGAGAGCTTTACCATCGACTACGAAATTTGGATCGGGCGCGACCTTTGGCTTAGGTGTCCGAATGTTGCCGACAATTTCGAATAGTCGGCCTTCGGTTATTTTTATCGTTGTGGCTATTGCTCCACCGGACGGCTGGTCTAATGCATAGAGATGCCATTTCGGCTCAATTTCGGCTTTAAGGACAGACTTATATAATTCCCCTGGGTGAATTACACGGCTTTCTAGTTCAGACTCCAAACTCCATTTAGCAGGATTCTGTGTAAAACCCGTAACGACGAAGAAAAGGGTCAGGAAAAATGCGCTTACAACAATTCGCTTCATAAATCAACACAAAACAACTAACAAACTATATCATTTAGAGGCACCCCGTCCATCTGCTCGATGGCGGATTCTTTTGCAGATTCCAGCCCCCTCGTTTATAATGCTGTTTTTATATTAACTTATTCATTTTGCCCTTTTTTGCGTTACGGAGGATTTGATTTTGCCAAAAGCAGTGACCCGCCAAAAGACTACGGCCAAGACCGCCAAGGTTTCGACAAACGGCACCGGTAAGACGCTCGAAAAGATCGCCCGCGAGCATGAGTTTACCGATTTTGTCGAAGTGGAACAGGCCAAAGCCGAATATTTTGCCCGACAAGCCTCTCAGCTCGAATCGATCAAGAAAACCGATAAAAAGCTTCTGCATGAGATGCTTTACCAGATGGTTCTCGGCCGTCGATTTGAGGAAAAGTGTGCCGAGGTTTACCGCATGGGCAAGATCGGCGGTTTCTGCCATCTCTATATCGGCCAGGAAGCGATCGGCGTCGGTTCGATGTTGGCCTTGAAACCGACCGATATGGTTATCACTGCCTATCGTGATCATGTCCAGGCAATCATCAAGGGAATGACGCCCGAATCAGTAATGGCGGAGCTTTACGGCAAAGAAGGCGGCTGTGTCGGCGGCAAAGGCGGCTCGATGCATATGTTCTCAAAGGAACTCGAATTTTACGGCGGACACGGCATCGTCGGCGGCCAGATCGGCGTCGGGACCGGAATGGCCTATGCCGCAAAATACAAGAAATCCGGTCAGGTTGTGCTGTGTTTTTTTGGCGAAGCGGCGGTAAATCAAGGTATTTTTCATGAATCGCTCAACATGGCGCAGCTATGGAAACTTCCCTGCATTTACTTGTGCGAAAATAACCAATACGGCATGGGAACATCTCAGGAGCGAGCGATGAGCTCCGCGAGCATCGCAAAAAAAGCCGAAGCATTTGAAATGGCCAATGAATTTGTCGATGGCATGGACGTAATGGCGGTTCGCGAAGCAACCTTACGAGCAATTGAACGAGCCCGAAAAGATTCGCTGCCGACGCTGCTTGAGGTGAGGGCCTATCGATTTATGGGACACTCGATGTCCGATCCGGGCAATTACCGCACTCGAGACGAGATATTAAAATATCAGGAACGCGACCCGATCGTGCTTTTCAAAGACAGCCTGAAAGAAGCAAAGGTTTTTGGCGACAAGGATTTTGAAAAGATCGAGGCTCAAGCAGCAGCGGCAGTTGCCGCAGCGGTCAAATTTGCGGATGAAAGCCCGTTGCCGGATGAGAGTGAGTTGATGACGCATGTTTATGCCTGAGCAGAAGTCAGTGGTCGGTGGTCGGTGGCCAGAAAAAATGTGCGTTCAACACTACCGACAGCTAATTGCATGGCAAAAGGGAATGGCTATGGTAGGTAGTATTTACAAGGTGTCGGCAACTTTTCCAAAAGAAGAAACATATGGATTGACTGTTCAGCTTCGCCGTGCCACCGTATCAGTCCCTTCTAATATAGCTGAAGGACAAGGACGAGACTCAACCCGTGAATTTTTGCACTACCTTTTGATCGCATACGGTTCACTTATGGAGGTCGAAACCCAAATTTTGATTGCTGGAGATTTGAAATATTTAACTGAAGCTGAAACCGAAACAATATTAGAACACTCAGCTGAAACCGGTCGAGTGATAAATGGGCTAATGAGATCGCTAAGAGAAAAACTTAAACTCTCTGATCACTGAACACCGACCACTGACCACTATGGCTTTACTTACAATTCGCGATGCTCTTAATCAGGCGTTGCGTGAAGAAATAATTAGGGACAAGAATGTTTTCGTGATGGGCGAAGAGGTTGCCGAATATGATGGCGCGTATAAGGTGACGCGCGGGCTGTGGAAGGAGTTTGGCGATAAACGAGTCGTCGATACGCCGATCACGGAGCTTGGCTTTGCGGCTGTCGGCGTTGGCGCTGCGATGGCGGGTTTGCGTCCGGTGATCGAGTTTATGACATGGAATTTCTCGATTCTTGCGGCCGACCAGATTATCAATCACGCGGCAAAGATGCTGTATATGTCCGGCGGGCAATTTAAGGTGCCGATCGTTTTTCGCGGGCCAAATGGCTCGGCGTACCAGGTTTCGTCGCAACATTCACAGGCTCTAGAAGCGTTTTATGCCAATTTTCCGGGATTGAAGGTGGTAATGCCTTCGACTGCGGCGGACGCGAAGGGCCTGCTCAAATCAGCGATCCGCGACGACAATCCGATCATCTTTCTCGAACAGGAACGCATGTATGGTCTCAAAGGCGAAGTTCCCGAGGACGATGATTTTACGATCCCGCTAGGCTTGGCGGATGTAAAACGCGAAGGCACCGACTGCACCATCGTCGCCCGTTCGATGACAGTTCCGCTCGCGTTGCAGGCGGCGGAATTGATTCAAAAAGAATTTGACGTCTCAGTCGAGGTCATTGATCCGCGAACGATCAAACCACTCGACATCGACACCATAGTCAATTCAGTGAAAAAGACTAATCGCCTCGTTATTGCCGAGGAATCGCACTCGTTCGCCAGCGTCGCCGCCGAGATTACGTATCAGGTTATGGACGGTGCGTTCGATTACCTCGACGCCCCGATTAAACGGCTCTCAACCGCCGAAACGCCGATGCCGTACGCAAAAAATCTCGAAGCTCTGGCTCTGCCGGATGTTGCAAAGATCGTCGCGGCGGTGAAGGAAGTTTGTTATTTGTAGTGAGGCTTATATGAAACTCAAAGTTGTCGTTCACACCGCAGAAGAAGGTGGTTATTGGGCGGAAGTACCGTCGATTCCCGGCTGTGCAACGCAAGGTGAGACGTTCGAAGAACTTCTTGGAAATCTCTATGAGGCGGTCGAAGGTTGCCTGTCCGTAGATATGAGCACTATTCACGTTGGAGCAAATGATCGTCTTCTTGAGATCGCTATATGAAGCCCATTTCCGGAAAGGAATTTTGTAAAGTCCTCGAACGAAACGGATGGTCTCTTCTACGGATTCAAGGCAGTCATTCGATTTATGGAAAGCTTGCAAGTGATGTTCGCCTTTCGGTTCCGGTACACAAGAATAAGGCCCTAAAGACGGGGCTTTTCAATCATTTAGTGAGGTTGGCCGAACTGACGGAAAAGGATTTGAAATAGGAACTTTGGATAAGAAAAACGCAAGACTCGAATACAAGCTGTCACATCGTCCGATGGGCGTGTTTCAGATTAGAAACACGGCGAATGACAAGGTTTTTATTGGTTCGAGTGTGAATATGCCTGGCAGGATCAACCGGCATAGATTTGCGTTGGATGCGGGTCTTCATCCGAGCAAACCGCTTCAGGCGGACTGGAATGAGTTTGGCGAAATAGCCTTCGAATTTGAAACGCTCGAACCGGTCGAGCCTCGCGACGATGCGGATTACAATTACGCCAGCGATCTCGAAGTTTTAGAAGATCTCTGGCTCGAAAAACTGGAGCCGTACGGCGAGCGAGGCTATAACGAACGTAAAAAGACGCGCGAAGAGCGATTACAAATGATCGTCGCAAACCGGAAACTTTAATCATATGGCGGAAAAATTTTTAATGCCGAAACTATCGCCCACAATGGAAGAAGGGCAGATCTCGCGCTGGGTCAAAAACGAAGGTGACAATTACGACTCGGGCGAAACGCTCGCCGAAGTCGATACCGACAAAGCAACAATGGAAATGACCGCGCTGTCGGGCGGCACTTTGTTAAAGATTCTAAAACACGCGGGTGACACGGCATTGCTGGGCGAGGCGATCGCGATCATCGGCAAGGCCGGTGAGGACATTTCGGCGTTGCTAAGCGAGGTTGCGGCGAACGGCAAGTCAGTACCACCTGCGATAGCGGGTGGTTTAACGCAACAAACTGAAACTGTATCCATCACAAAGGAATCGTCGCCTCTTCCTATTGTCACAGCCGAAACTACAGTTGCGAAACCCGGCACACCGACACAAAGCAGTAACGGCCGCCTGATAGTCTCCCCGATCGCGGCCCGGATGGCGGCTGAGAATGGTGTCGATCTCAAATCTATCAATGGCTCGGGGCCAAACGGTCGCATTATAAAGCGCGATATCGAGGCAGTTGTCAGTGGTCGGTTGTCAGTAGTCAGTAGTGAAAGAAAGACTTTCGTGCCGTCCACTCAGGTCGGAGCCTCCGGGTATAGTGATGAAAACACGTCCAAGATGCGCCAGATCATTGCCAGCCGTCTGGCCGAATCGATAGGACCGATACCTACGTTTTATCTTACGGTCGAGATCGAGATGGACAACGCGATTGACCTTCGAAAGGCGATAAACGCGGGTGTTTCAGACGCTCAAAAGATCAGTCTCAACGATATTGTCGTCAAAGTCGCGGCAATGTCGCTCGTCAAACATCCATTTGCTAACTCGTCCTATCAGGACAAAACGATACGCTTTTATGAGCAAGCCGATATTGGCGTCGCGGTGGCTATCGACGAAGGCCTTATCACGCCCGTCATTCGCGGAGCAAATCTCAAAGGGTTTCTTGAGATTTCGGCCGAGATCAAAGACCTGGCCGCCAAAGCAAAGGCCAAAAAACTTCAACCCGAGGAATACACCGGCGCAACTTTTTCGATCTCAAACCTAGGAATGTTTGGCGTTAAAGAGTTTACCGCGATCATAAATCCACCCGAAGCCGGCATTCTCGCTGTCGGCGGAGCCGCCCCGACGCCGGTCGTCCGCAATGGCGAGATCGTTATCCGAAATATTATGAATGTCACGATGTCATGTGATCACCGCGTCATTGACGGTGCAACCGGTGCCAAATTCCTACAGACTTTCAAACAAATGCTCGAACAACCGGCGATGATGCTGGTATAACGTGGCTGAAACCGACAGATCCATCGCACCATATCTTGCCCTTATCGGAGTTCAATTGTCGTTCGGCTCATTTCCGGTCGTTGGCAAGTTTGCGCTTACGGTAATTCCCGCCGTTGGCCTCGTCGGATTTAGGGTTGGTTTTACTGCTCTTGCACTTGTCATTGTCCAGTCTTTTCGAAAAAGGTTTTGGCTTGCCGATAAGAGTGATTATGTGCGGCTTGCGGGTATAAGTCTTTTAGCCGTTACATTTAATCAGCTCCTATTTACAATCGGCCTGTCACTTACTAAGGCGTCGAACACCTCTCTGATCGCGGTCACGATTCCGATCTTTGCGCTCACGGCGGGATCGATCCTGGGAACCGAGAGGCTACGGACGATCAAGATCGTTGGCATCGTTTTAGCGGCGGTCGGCGTTATATTTTTGATCGATCCACGAAACGCCTCATTCTCGTCTCAAACAACGATTGGCGATCTCCTCGTGGTGCTAAACTCACTTTCATACGGTATTTATGTGGCGATCTCAAAGGATATAGTCACTCGAAACGGTGCGTTTCGTTCGATCATGTGGATATTTGTATTCGCTGCATTAATTTGTGTACCGCTTGGACTATTCTCGATGTCGTCGGTCGATATACCTAACGTAAGCTCGACGATCTGGCTTTCGGTATTGTATGTCGTTGTGATCGGAACGTCAGCTCCGTACCTTTTAAACGCCTGGGCGCTAGCCAGGGTAAACCCGTCGACTGTCGCGGTTTTTGTCTATCTTCAGCCGGTGATCGGGTTTCTCCTTGCAGTCTTGTTTTTAGGCGAGCATGTTGGTTTAAATTTCATAGTCGCCGCTTTGCTGGTATTCGCGGGCGTCTTTCTCGTGACCAGGAAATTTGGTGGAAGCGAAACCTAACGTTGCCTTTTGCGTAAATAAGGCATCTAATCACCAAATATGGCGACTCGAATCCAACAGATCGATGATGTCGAAAGCCACGCAACCAGGTTGCGCGTCGAAGGCGAAATGTTTCACGAAGACGCCGTGCTCGTCGAACGAATTGCAGTCGAGATCCGGGCCGAGACGGGCAACCGTGTCACCATCGACCTTGCCGATCTCGATTTTCTCGACAGCGATGCGGCTCCGATACTCAGACGCCTTGAAAATTTGGACGGTTTTGCGATCGGGGGCATCGAGATCTTTCTACAATCGGTCGTTAACAAAGCCGAGGGTCACGGCGTATAGCCCGTCCCCACCTGACTTTTTTCGAAAAACAATTTACATTAAATGAAATGAAAACTCAGGAGATAGCTGATTTTCTTTCCGCAGAACTCGTTGGCGATGGAAATGTCGAGATCCAGCGTGTCGCGGCGTTGATGACCGCATCGAACGGCGAAATCGCGTTTGTGGAAAAAAGCGATTCGGAAGTGGTTACGAATGCGTCGTGCCTCATCGTACCTCGTGATTTCACATTAGAGATTTCGCAGCCTTGTATCCGGACGGACGACCCGAAACTGGCCTTCGCACGTTTGGCCGAGCTGCTTCATCCACCCAAAATCCGAACAGAGCAGCGTCATCCATCGTCTGTGATAGCAGAAACCGCGCAGGTCGGACCTAATGTTTTTGTCGGGGCATTTACCTGTATCGGCGAAAATTCAAGCGTCGGCGATGGCACGCAACTCCGCGCCGGGGCTAGGGTCGGCGATAATGTAACGATCGGCAGCAACTGTGTTTTTCACGCGAATGTTTTTATCGAAAACGGTTGCACGATCGGCGATAACGTCGTGCTCCATGTCGGCGTGGTGATCGGAGCCGACGGCTTTGGCTATGTTCGCGGCGGTGATCGATATGTTAAGTTTCCGCAGATCGGCACCGTCGTCATCGAAAACAATGTCGAGATCGGTGCAAATTCATGCATCGACCGTGGAGCCCTCGGTGAAACCCGCATTGGCGAAGGCACAAAGATCGATAATCTTGTTCAGATCGCCCACAACGTCCAGATCGGAAAGCGTGTAATTATAGCGGCCCAAACCGGCATTTCCGGCAGCACGGTGATCGAGGACGATTGCGTCATCGGCGGCCAAGTTGGCATGGGCGACCACGCGCGCATTTTGAGCGGGGCCGTGATCGGTTCGCAGGCTGGAGTTTTGCCCGGCAAGATTGTCCGTCCGGGCGTTTGGTGGGGAACACCGGTGCAGCCGCTAGACGAATACAAACGGCAAAACGCCCACATTAAAGGCCTGGCGCGGCTAAAGGATGAGGTAAAGGAATTAAAAAATAAGGTCGGCGAGTTAAAAACCCTGGATTAGTCACCGGGGAACCATCATCGTCATTCCGACGGACGCCCTTCGATAACGCGCAATATTGCTTCCGCTGCTCGCTTCGACGCACCGCCATGGCCGAGTTTGTCCGACGCATTTTTTAGGCGTTTCCGTGTCAAAGCATTCTCCTCCGGCTCAAGTAAGCGAAGGATTTCACTAGCAAGCGATTCCGCCGTAAATTCCGCTTGGATCAGCTCTTTTGCGACCCTTTCGCCAGCGATCAGATTGATAAGGCCATAATGTTCGACCGATATCAACGGTTCAAACAACGCATAGTTGATCTTCGAGGTTTTGTAAACGATCGCCATCGGCGTGCCGATTATTCCTGCCTCAAGCGTCGCCGTGCCGCTCGTCACTGCGGCGGCGTCCGACGCATTTAGGGCATCGTAGGTTTCGTTTTCGATGATTTTAAATTTAGGCGGTATCAGCTCGCGACCGTTTGTTTTGGAGATCGCTTTATGAACCGCCGCTTGGTCTTGATTCGATGCCAATGCAATGACAAATTGGGTCTGAGGGAGCTTTGCCGAGATCAACGCGGCGGATTCGAGCATAACCGGCAATATTCTTATTATTTCTTTATGGCGGCTGCCCGGCAGTAGCGATACGATCTGCTGATTTGGCTCTAGATCGTATTTTCGGCAAAAATCTTCTTTCGATAAATTTGCATGAACCTCCATCGCAAGAGGATTGCCTACGTATTCAACGTGTGAGACTCCATGCTCCTGATACCAATCCTTTTCAAATGGCAAAATTGCTATCACAAGATCAACGTATTTTTTGATCGTGCGTATGCGGTATTTGCGCCAGGCCCAGAGTTGCGGCGAGATATAATAAAAGACTTTTAAGCCCTTTTTTTTGAGCGACTTGGCGAGTTTTAGGTTGAAATCGGGGAAATCGACAAGGATCACGGCGTCGGCTTTTCGCTCAACCGCCGCCTTTTTTAAATCGCGGAAGGCCCGCAGAAAAACCGGCAGCGCAAGCCCGATCTCCAACAAGCCCACTATTGACAGGGCATCGGCCTCGACCACTGCGTCCACGCCTGACGAGCGAAGCTGTTTGACGGCGGCACCAAAGAATTCAAAATTTACATCCGGCGCGGCCGCACGCAAGGCCCGAACCAATTTGGCCCCATGCCCATCACCTGAGGCTTCGCCCGCCACAATCATTAATTTCAGAGCCTTCATCTTTTGAACCGTAAACGATAATGTTAAATGATATGTGCGGATTGTAAAATGACAACCTAAATTGAGCAATGGCGCATCAAAGTCGTTGGATTTAGGACATTTATGTATTTTTCGTCTTACAGTTCCTTGCAGTAAGACCCTGCAACGCATAAAATCTAGTATTTTGGGCATTTCGCAAGCGATCCCGGCTGTGCCGTTGAATTTATAGTGATCGCCTGGTTTTGGAGGACTTTTGTGACGTTTCGCTTCGTTTTAATTACAACAATTATTTTCTTATTTGCCGTCGCTGCCTTTGGGCAGATTGACTCGGTCATCGGTCAGGTTTCCAATTCGACCGCCGAATCATTCGCCGGCAGCATAAGCGGAGACGGGCGATTCATAGTTTTTGAATCTCGAGGCAATATTGCCACCGAAAATCCCCGCAATGAGGATGGAAATACCGAGATATTCCTATTCGATTATGCTCAGAGACGCGTTTTTCAAATAACCGATACTAAAAGTGTACTCTTTAACACCAATGTCCCCTCGACCGTTTTTAGCAACGTCCGCGTTGAGATAATAAACACCCGCCCGGTGATAAGTAATGACGGAAAATGGATATCGTTCAGCTCAAATGCAACCACCTCGAGGCCGCTAACGCCGGACGCAACTAACCCCGGATCTTTCGATGGCAACGCTTTTACGTCGCCGACGCCGACACCGACGCCCACTCCGTCGCCAACGCCGACACCGACGCCCGGCCCCACGCCCAGCCCGACGCCGACGCCGGCCGCTAATCCGTTGACCGGTGATGGCAACCTGGAAATATGGCTTTATCAGATACCGGCCTATGCGGCTGTACCGGACCTCTCGGCCGGTGATGAAATTCCGCTTACAAATCTTGCCGGCGGCACCTTCGTGCGTGTTACCAACACCGATGCCAGCCAATTGCCGCGAGCTGCAACGTCCACAACCGGTGCCTTCGTCGCGGATGACAATCACGACCCAAGCATTAGCGACGATGGCAATGTTATCGCTTTTGTATCAACGCGGGATCTGGTGCCTGCGATAGGAAATCCGTTTCCAACCGAGGACAATGACGAGATCTTTACCTATATTCGAAACGCTGCTCTGCTTGGGCAAGTTACCAAGACCCCGCGGGGAGAGATCTCAAACCCGATCTATAACAAAAATCCGTCTATATCAGGGAACGGATCGCGCGTAGCTTTTGCCAGCACGGGCGATAACCCGATCGTGGGGATGACTGGAGGCAATAATCCGGTTGCCAGCCGCAACGAGGAAATATTTTTTACCGACCTAAATGCGTCCGGCAGTCCGACGGGTACACGCAAACAGGTTACAGTAACTACGCCCCTACATGCCGGTGACCCGGTAAACATTATGGATCTCGGGCGGCGAATGAGCAGGGATGGAAAGTATATCGCCTTTGACTCGTATGCGGACCTTGCGGCCGAAAATAGCGGAACAAATTACACATCTTTTGCGCTCTATCTTTATGATACCGCCGCCAACACATTTCGGCGGATCGGGGCGCGCAGCGATGCGGACACGGCTGCATCCGGGGGTGACATAGCGAGATATCCAGGCTTTACGGATTACGACGCCCTGGGCGTACCGTCAACGCTGGTTCTCGAAACCAGATTGAACATCAAGCCGGACGGAACGATTCCAGCTACGGTTACCGATGGCCTTAATCCGGATACGAGCCGGCCTACTCAAATATATTCGTATCCTCTAAATGTCCCCGCCGCGACCGCGATCTTTTCGCGTCTGGCTAAATTTCCCGCGTCATCTAGTTTTCTTGCATCCACACAATTGATTCCGAGCAATTCGCTCCAGCGAATGTCGTTTAATCTATCCTTGACGGAGCTTGGCACCGGCAACCCCGATGGACAGTCCGAGGTGTTTTATTTCCTTAAGCCGACTGCCACGACCCTGCCAGCCGTGACGATAACCTTGGCAACCGGCGCCAGCGGTCTGCCGATCTTACCGTCGGCGTCGCCGACAGCGACCCCGACGACTCCGACTCCAACGCCAACGGCGACCCCAACGCCAACGCCAACGCCGACGCCCACTCCGTCGCCGACTCCGAGTGTTTCGCCTACGCCAACTCCGACGCCCGTTACGCCCGCGGCCGTTTTTGGCATATCGCCTGGAATATTGGCGATACTGGATTTCGATGCGCCCGGTGTTGGGCCGATTACCGCTCGCACCGCCACGGGATCTCTGATGCGAACATTTAACTTGCCGATGGAGTTAAGCGGCGTGACACTGTCGATTAACGGAATCACCTGCGGCCTAAAGAGCGTCGGAGGCCACCGTATTCAGTTTGTAGCCCCGCCGTTTATCAGCAGCAGCCTCACTGGCACGATTTATCCGATCGTAATTACCAAAGACGGCGCCGTCTTGAAAACCTTTGTGACCATCGTGCCGACCAGGCCGGATATATTTAATACGACCATGACGGTCGCCCCCGGGGGCCGCGCTAAGGTATTCAATGTCACGAACTCGGTCCACACCACTGAGCCATTTATAATCAGGACGATAATGCGCAAGGGCAACAAGTTAGTCCCGAGCAGACTGCGCCTGTATGTAACGGGGATTCAAAATGTTACGGCGGCTATAATTTCGATCAGAATCGGTTCGGTAGTAATAAATGGTACTACAAGTATCGTTTCGGATAGCATATTGGTTGATCCCGGCGTAAACACCGTCGATTTCCTTTTACCGCCGACATTACTGGGGGCCGGCGACCAGCCGATAATCTTGACTGTGACGATTAACGGCGTCACTTTTGAGTCGCGTCTCGATGACACGTCGACGCGTTTGTTTATTGTATGATCGGTTCTCGAAATTGATCTGGAAGGGTGGGCATGTCCCGCCCTTTTTTTATGAATAAGGAGCGATTATAGCCGCATAACTCTTTGTTATTCTTGCGAACCTCTGCTGGTTGTATTATTCTTTTTGGGAAACATTTTTTAGAGAAAGGCCTAATTTCTCACACTATATTTTAAATAGTCTTAAATGTTAAGCAAGTAGGATTTCGATTCTGGGAGTTTTGCAAAAACGTATGTCGGCAAAAGACGTTAACACAATGAAGATCGCACCCAAGGTTTGGAAAAATGGTGAATTTATTGACTGGGACGACGCACGAATCCACGTGATGTCGCACGTCGTCAATTATGGCTCCAGCGTATTCGAAGGCATTCGCTGTTATGAAACGAGCAAAGGCTCGGCCATATTCCGGCTACCCGAACACATGCAGCGGCTGGTAAATTCGGCAAAGATCTACCGCATGGATTCCCAATTCAGCCGCGAGCAGTTTTGTGAGGCGGCGGTCGAATTGGTAGGCGGCAGCGGCCTGGAATCGTGTTATCTACGCCCGTTGATCATCCGCGGTCTCGATGAAGAAAAGCCGGCATTTGGCGTATACCCGTTAAACAATCCGATAGATTCGTACATCGCCGCGTGGCAATGGGGCAAATATCTCGGCGAGGAAGCTCTGGAGACCGGCATCGACGTTTGTGTTTCAAGCTGGACGCGGATCACATCCAATTCATTGCCCGCGATGGCAAAGGCCGGCGCGAATTACATGAATTCGCAGCTCATCAAGATGGAGGCCCTGCTCGGCGGCTTTTCCGAGGGCATCGCTCTCGACGACCGCGGCTACGTCTCCGAGGGCTCGGGCGAGAACATCTTCCTGGTCAACGGAGGTAAGCTAATAACGCCGCCCCTCGGCGCCTCGATCCTGCCGGGCATCACGCGTGACTCCGTAGTACAGATCGCCCGCGAAATGGGAATCGAGGTCATTGAGACCTCGGTCCAGCGTTCGGCCCTTTATCTCGCGGACGAACTGTTTTTCACCGGAACCGCCGCCGAGATCACGCCGATCCGCACGGTCGACCGCATCATCGTCGGCTCAGGCAAACGCGGTGAGATGACGGCTGCGCTGCAGGATGAATTCTTCAAGATCATCGACGCCACGCGGGCGGCTCCATTCGGCGACAACTGGCTCACGTTCGTAAACGCCTCCGGTGAAAAAAAAACAGCAACAGCCGGTCTAACGCTTGAATAGGGTTCCGATAGCTCCCCTCCTGCCCGAGGAGGGGTGGCAGCGGCAACTCCCCTCCTGCCTGAGGAGGGGTGGCCGAAGGCCGGGGTGGTGGGAGTGGACGGGGTGGAGGGAGCGGGTGACGAGGTGGTGTGAGGCAACCGTGGACTTGTTCGAGTCAGAACCCACCCTCTCCCCTCCTGCCGGAGGAGGGGTGGCACCCGCTTCGGCTGACGGGGTGGTGGGAGCAGCGGGTGAGTTCCCCGACTGGAGAGCAAGCGCCCCGCTTGCTTCTTCCAATTCTGCATTTTACATTTTCAATTTTGCATTCCCCTTTTCCCTCCGTCGCCCGATTAATTCAAACTTAATTTTTCGCAAACGCACGATTTGCGCTTGACACGATTCAAAAGACTGTTTTATAGTGCTTTCACTCAAGCAGTTTTTCTTTCACAAGGGGGCGTTTGCCGTTCACGCGATCGGCTAAACCGTTTCTAAGTGGTCCGAGGAGATCCCAGGCATTACTCCCGAACCTTGGCACTTAACTTTTTCGGCTTGAAAACTGAGAAAATCCCAGGCTCAACCCTCCGATTCCCACAGTTTCCAAAGCTCTTAGATCAAGGGGCGTTTTCTAATCTATTACAAATGGGTTGTGTAGATATTCGTGTCCACACGCAAATCACCCATCGGAGACATTTATGTTGAATGCAGTAATTGATATATCGCACCACAACACGGTTGCGAGTTTTCAACAGGGCAAAGACAACGGCATTGTCGGCGTAATTCACAAGGCCACACAAGGCCGGACCGTGATTGACGCAAAGTATCACGCCCGTCGGCAGCGTGCGCTCGATGTCGGGCTTTTGTGGGGAGCATACCATTTTGGCACAAAGGGAAATGTTGGACAGCAGGTTGACCATTTTCTCGAAACCACTACCCCGACCGACACCGATTTGCTCGTGCTCGATTTCGAGCCGGACGGCGTAAGCGGCACGATGCTGCGTTCCGAGGCCGAAGAGTTCGTCACGCTGGTCAATCAAAGGATCGGACGCTTTCCCGGACTCTATTCGGGACAGTCGTTCCTTCGCGAAAAGGTTGGAAGCAACACGACGACCGTCCTAAAAAACTGTTTCCTGTGGGTCGCCCGCTATTCGAGCCAACAGCCCGAGCCGCCGCCCGCATGGAATACATTTACTTTCTGGCAATACACCGACGGCAACATGGGCGACCAGCCGCACCAGGTCCCCGGCATCGGCCGCTGCGACCGCGACAAATTCAACGGCAGCCTCGACGGTCTGAAACGTCTTTGGGGAGTTACTTAAATGGTCGCGTTTTAGAGGTGGTTTGTACGGTTTTTGTATGAACCTTGGCACTTAATTTTTTCGGCTTGAAAACTGAGTCAATCCCAGGACTAGCCTCCGATTCCCAGTTTCCAAAGCTCTTATATCAAGGGGAAGTTTGTATTTTGCAATACGGTGTTTGCAATACGGCGCGCGCGTCGAACGCTCCCGCATGGAAGATTTGATACTTCGGATTTAGGAATAGGAGGAAAGATTATGAAATACGACGAAGGCATTTACACAGTCAATAAAGGGGAGACGATTACGGTCGATATTCAACCAAGCTCAAGTCTTGGTGCCGGACAGGTCGTCGCCAGTCTGGATGGGAATACAATAACCCGACCGATCAGCTTTAAGGTGACCAGAGACGTAGGTTTATTGCATCAACTTAGCATCATTTACTACTTCGTATTGGCCCCCAACGGTGAGTACACAGTTACGATAACTGGCGATGCTCCTGGCTCAGACACCATTGTCAGAAAAGTTCGGGCACCGCTGCCTGAAACCCATGCGAAGGTCAATTATTTATTCGATGTTATTGCCTAACAATAGTCGGAATTGGCAAGAGGAGCAAAATCATGAATTTCAAGATAAAGATACTTTTAACGCTGGCAGTTCTTATTGTGCTTTCGACGCCGCTATTTGGCCAGGATGAGACCCTAACCAATGCCGACATAATCGACATGACCCGCGCTAAATTGGGAACGGAGTTGATCATTCAGAAAATTCAGTCAACAAAGTGCAATTTTGACACAAAAACAAAGAGTCTAATCGCGCTAAAAATCGCCGGCGTCGATGACAAGGTTATATCAGTGATGCTGAGCTCAAAGCCTGAACCGGCAAAGGTCGAACCGGCAAAGCCTGAACCGGCAAAGGCTGAACCGGCAAAGGCCGAACAACCGCCGCCGAAATTAAAAACCGACACTAACGAGTTCGAGGAAGCAGTTCCGGTCATAGCCGACGCAGTGAAGAAAATGGCCCAAGGGTATCGGGCGAGGATTGCACAAAATAATATAGACGACCTTGCCGACTTTGTGGCTTCAGAATATGCCAATTTCTACGTATTTGCAGTTGCTCAGGCCGTGCAGGGCGACGATGCCGCTAAATTATCACTCGGAAACCTTAAACCGATCAGCTACGCATTTGAGACAGCGAGGACCGATAAACAGATCGGTACCTCGGCTTCATCAACGACATCGGCAACCCAAATAGACAAACCGGGATTTGCAAGGCTGCTTGGATTTGCGGTCGATAACGGATTGATTGAGAGGGGCGTGAATGATTCCGTCTTGACCTTGAGCACTACTCCCGGAGCATTGTTCACCTTTGGTGCAAAAGACTATCAGACAGCTTATGAGCAAGCTGGCATATTTAACAAGATAGGCGTGTCGGCAAGTTTTAACGTCACCAAGCAGGACGCTCTGCTTGCAAATGCCACTCGCAGCCAGCTCAGAGAGTATTCCGTTCGTTATAGTCTATTTGATCGGAGCGCCCGCTCGCCGGATTTTCAAAAGATATTTGACAGAGACATTGCACCGGAGGTTCAGGGGCTCCTCAATGCTGAGGGCAAGGTTGCGAGTGTTGTAAACAGCAAGAAAAGTACCGCAGACTTTCAAAAAACTTCCAGGCGTAATCTTCTGGCCGGCTTAAAGGAATTAGTAGAGACCGGTGCTTATACTTCTGCTGCTGAGGCGGTGCAGGTCGAAATGCTTGAAAAGGCAATACTTAACTTTCTAAAGTCGGAGGTTGTTACGCCTGTTCGGACCGGTGGAATCGTAACTGTGGAGCAAAAGATCGAGCTGAGTGCCGCGTTGGACTATCTGCTTGAGGTTCAGAAAAAGACCTCCTTTGACGAGGCCCGCAAACATCTCGATCAATTCTACAAGGGGCAGCAGGCGACGATCGCCTATGTAAATCACCGCGATGTACTCGGTAATTACTCGGAATTAAAGTTCCTGTATCAGCGTTACGGCACGGTGCTCAAGCCTTTGACGTTGTTGCTGAACGGCGGCGTCTCGTTCTATCACAAACCGAATCCCTTGATGAACCAGCAGAAAGTTCGCGATGCGTCGTTTGCCGCTTCATTTGAGGGCAAGATCGCGAGCCCGTGGAATGAGATCGAGGATTTTTCGCCGATAACCTATTCGTTCACGGGCCGATACTCGCGGATGTATGAGAACAAGGGCGTGATAAATCGTAAGGCCGATCTCGGCAGTTTTCAGTTCCTGATGAACTTCCCTGTCTTTAAGGGCTTCGCGCTGCCGCTTTCGGTCACGTATTCCAACGCAACCGAGATAGAGCGCAAAAGCGGGTTTCGGTTTAACTTCGGCTTCAAGCTAGACACCGACAAGCTGTTTGAACTAGTAAACCTTAATAAAGCAACGCAAAGATGATATTCAGCCAGCAATAAACGGCCTCTAGGTCACTCAGATCGGCTTGAGGGTTGGGTATGTCGGCTTGTAGGTTACTCAGATTCGTTTGTAGGTGAGTTCATATCGTTTGTCAATAGGTTGAGATAGCTTGAATGTTGGTACAGGTCGGTTGTCGATAGGTTCACATGGTTCGTCTATGGGTTGAGATCGTTTGTCGGTTACCCAGACGATTTGTCGAAAGGTTGAATTCATTTGTAGGCAGCGAACAAGGCTATGTTTTCTCAATTGCCACTAGTGTCATGTCGCCATCGAAGTGTCGCGGATATAGTCGCCAACGGCGACCGACATTAAAGCCCAGGGTGCAATGAGCGAAGCAAATGAAACCCTGGGTAGGCGAGCCACGCGCGTTTCCGTCGCTGTAGGTGACGAACGATTGGTGGTTTGTCGCTCCCCTTCAGGGAGCCCGTATTTCGCTGGTGCACATCCTATGGTTCCGGCTTCGCCTGCACCATAGGCTTTAATGTTCATCGCCGTTGGCGACACTTGCGACATGCCACCAGCGTCGGCTGGTGGACAAGTTGGGCAAAAGGCAAGCCGCCTGAGTAAGGATGCCGATGATTTAATACGGTCGCGGAATTAACTTAAAGAGAGGATTAATAAATTGAAAGACATATTTAGAAATTCTCAAAACACATTTACCAAGGTGCGCGATTTTGGCGCGGAGAACGCCCTGTGGTCAAGCACGAGCCACGTCGAACGTCCGCCAAGGAAAAAGAAAACGCAGACAACGCCGACATCCTAAATCAGTTTTTTAACAGGAGAACTAAAATGGCTATTCCCAGATCAGTTCATGCAAATCTTATTGAGAGATTTATTTTTAATTTTCGGTTGCGTCCCGAAGAATTTTCCAAGCACCTACCGGTACCTTGGTTAAAACCCCAAGTATTTAACGGTTGGAGCGTTGCTTCATTCTGCATACTTAAGCTGAATCGCGTTATGATTTCGCCCCTGCCCGGTGTATTTGGCTACGACACAATTTCATGCGCGTATCGCTGCGGTGTTATTGACGTATCAAACAATACAGAGGTGCCGACCGTGTATATCACAGATCGCAATACGGATCTTCCGGTGATCGCTAAACTCGCGCCGTGGTGGTTTTCGGACACGATTCCTATGGTTCGCTTTGACATACAGCACCTTCCTGAAATGGTGACCTTTAAGCTTAACTATCTGGATAATCAGCGTCTATTTTACGCCGAAGCAAAGCCGACCCAGGTTTGGAATTCAGAGGTGTTTCAAAACATCGACGAGTTTGCGACATTTATTCATGCGGGCGTATCTAGTTTAACTCCGTCGATTTATGGCGATTCGCTCGCGGCGGTTGACCTCATAAAGGAAGATCCCGTATATGAGCCGATGGAAGGAACGATTGATTTTAGCTGGCTAGATGGTGCATGGAGTGACACCGGGCCTGAGTTTGACAGCGCGGTCCGTGCGCATGGCGGATTGTATAAATGGACCTATCGAGGCCTGAGGTCGGAACTTTAATATGAATGTTGAACTAACGGAAATTGCCCTGCACGTCGAAAAAGCGCCAACGGAAAAAGGCTCGCCGCCAACGCCGTAGGCCGCGAGTAAAGAGTGCAGGGTGGCGGCGGATCATTTGATGACACGGTCGGATAATAATTCAGAAGGAGATAATCTGATGTTCGTTTTTGACAGAGCCAAGTTTTATGACGCATTCCGGGAGCGGTTTGGGCCATTGACCCAGAGTTTGGTCGACGCGTTGAATTTTTTGCTGGACAAGGTCGAGGCCGACCAGCGGATCCCGACCACCGACGCTGGCCGTCGGCAGCTCGCATATATTTTGGCGACCTTCAAGTGGGAGACGCAGCATACCTTTCTGCCGATCGACGAGCATGGCGGCGATGCTTACTTTAACACCCGCTACGCACCCGGTACCAAAGTCGGCAAGATGCTCGGAAACACACAGCCGGGCGACGGAGCACGCTTTCATGGCCGCGGCTTTGTGCAGGTAACCGGGCGGACAAACTATGGTAAAGCCCAACAGTTGACGGGCGCTGGGCTACTAACACAGCCCGACCGGGCCAAGGAGCCCGATCTCGCCTATCAGATCGCCATCCAGGGTATGTACGACGGTTGGTTTACCGGCAAACGCATCACCCGCTACATTTTCGACGGTGCCGCACCCGACTATGTCAACGCCCGCCGGGTCATCAACGGCACGGATCAGGCCGACGCGATCGCGAACATTGCCCGGCAAATGAGCGAAGTCCTTATCGCCGCCTTATCGTGATCTGAGAGTTGAGAGTTAAGAATTTGGAGAACAGGTATGGCTACAATCCGAAAAAATCAGGCAAATCTTACGCCGGCTGAATGGCAGGCGTTTATCAATGCGCTTGTCGGTCTGCGCGGGATGGGTGCTCTCATGCCGCGTTATGGAGCGTTTGTGGACGTTCATGTGCGGGCGATGACCATGAGCATGAGCAGTATGAGTTTGGGCGTTCACAGTATCCCCGGAACGCCCGGTAAGAATTTTCTGGCGTGGCACAGGAGATTTATTCTGCGGCTTGAGCAACAACTACAGGCGATTGACCCGACCGTTTCACTGCCGTACTGGAACACTGTAACAAATCCGATCATCCCCGCGCCTCTCAATACGCCGGCATTTAGGACCGCTTGGGGTTTGACACGGAGTTGGAATCCAGTGTTTTTGCCTTCGGCGATGCAGTTTCAAAGCGTCATGCTGCGAACGGATTTTGCCGGTTTTCAGAGCGAACTTGAGGGCGCTCATAATAACGTTCACAACGCCGTCGGCGGACAGATGGCCCAAGCCAATTCACCGGCCGATCCGCTCTTTTGGCTCCATCATTCGAATATGGATCGCATCTGGTCAGCCTGGCAAGCCACGCCAAACGGAGCAAACCCCGGCAATCTGAACGAAACGCTAAAACCTTCGCCCATAATCCAGGGCAAGGTGCAGGCTTATTTGAGTATCAACGCGCTTGGCTACAGCTATGTGTAGATTCAGTCTGAAAACAAGACGGAGGATAAGGGTATGAACCGCACCGATTT
>JAYUDV010000356.1:0-19075 GCA_043739565.1 Chloracidobacterium sp. | reverse complement strand
TGCCAAACACGCCATCGCAGATCGGCGCTGGAATCACGGCGTGGACATGCACGGTCGCCGTCAGCGATACCGAACGCGGCCACGTCCGCGCGATACTAGGCGCACTCGGCAAGGAGCTATTTGTCGAAACCGAAAACATGATCGACATGGCGACTTCTCTCTCGGCCACCGGCCCGACCTACATATTTATGGTCATGGAAGCATTGACCGACGCCGGTGTGCATCTCGGATTTTCACGTGAAATGGCACGCGAGCTCGTTCAGGAAACGATGCTCGGCTCCGTAAAATTCGCGATCGAATCGCATAAACACCCTGCCGAGCTAAGAAATATGGTCACCTCGCCCGGCGGCACGAGCGCCGAGGCCATCTACCAAATGGAAAAAGGCTCGCTGCGCACGGTGCTGTCGAAAGCGGTCTACGCTGCGTATAAACGAGCCGCTGAGTTGGGAAGGAAATAAAAAATTAACCCGTTGATCGCTCGAGCGTAAATTTCCATTGCGGATCTTGTGAATTTTCGTCACGTCAGACCACGTAAATATGCTCGGCCGTCAATTCATCAATAAAATTTATACCTGCCATAGGCCACCTCTAATCTACTATTGACAGCCGTATTAAAACCGTTTAAAATCATCGCCGTACATTCATTCAATTTTTTGAACTTTACAATTTATTTTCAGCCATTTCAGGTTAAAAGTTTCATGTCCGCAGACTTCGAGGGCTTTTCCAATCGAACCTTTGATCGGCAATTTAGAGCGTAGTTGCGATCCGGATAGATTTTTTACCGCGTCGCGAATTACGGAGACTGATAGTATTTCGGCTTAATATTTTTCACAGGAGTAACCAGACTATTATGAGGAAATTAGTGAAATCGTTTAGTGCCTTGGATCGAAAGGTGTTTTTGCTGCTTAGCGTTGTGTTGAGTTTGGCCGTATTTGGTGTTATCGCCTGGAAAGCCAGCGCTCAAAACCGCCTGGCGGATCAGCAAGAGCAAAACGTCATATCTGGTAAGTCCTACCAAAATGACACGTCGATACCGTTGCGCGACATGAAACCTGAGCCGTATCTAGGCAAGGCGACGGACCGCGAAGCAAACGAAAACCCAAAAATTTCTCACGCTCGACATAAAAACACTCCCGACGAGGCAATTCAGGACAAGACGGCATCTCTAATTCAACTTCTCGCTCCTTCCATACCTGCCCCAAATCTAACTTTCGACGGCATCGGTTTCCCCGGCGTCGGCTGCAACTGCGCTCCGCCCGACACCGTAGGCGAAGTAGGCCAGACGCAGTATGTCCAGATGGTCAACGAAGGCATGCAGGTATTTAACAAATCGACGGGCGCGTCTATTTTCGGTCCGGTTGGCATAGCCACGATCTGGAATGGTTTAGGCGGCGTCTGCCAAACCAACGGCAGCGGCGACCCGATTGTGCTTTACGACCAGCTTGCCAACCGCTGGGTCATCACTCAATTCGCGGGTACAACCGTGCCGACCGACGAATGCATTGCCGTCTCGACCACGAATGATGCGTCCGGCAGTTACAACCGTTATGCCTTTCACCTCGGCTCAAACTTTTTTGACTATCCGCATCTGGCTGTCTGGCCCGACGGTTATTACATGAGCAACAACGTCTTTAACGCTGCCGGCACGGCGTTCCTCGGCCCGCAGCCTTTTGCTTTTGACCGTGCAAAGATGCTCCTTGGACAGCCGGCCACGTTCGTCAGTCCCGGTGTCACGGGCGGACCAAGCGAGAACAGCTATCTGCCGTCTGACCTCGACGGCTCGACTCTGCCGCCCGCCGGGGCGCCGGCCACGTTTGTCGAAGTTCCGTTCGGCGGCTCGTACAGGGTTTTTCACTTCCACGCCGATTTTGCGACTCCGGCTAACACAACCTTTTCACTCTTCGCCAGTCCGGCCGCCGCAGGCTTTACAGAGATTTGTTCCACCACTCGTGCCTGCGTACCACAATCGGGCCAATCGGCATCAAGCAACTTGGACGCCGTCGGCGACCGGTTAATGTACCGGCTGGCCACTCGCTTTATCGGCGGACACGAATCAACGGTTGGAAATTTTACCGTGAGTGCCGGCGGAGTAGCCGGTGTGCGGTGGTTTGAGCTGCGAAATGTGACCGCCGGTCCGGTAACGGTCTTTCAGGAGAGTACCTACCAGCCGGACACGACCTGGCGCTGGATGGGAAGCGCCGGGATGGATCAGGATGGCAATATTGCCGTGGGATTTAGCGCGTCAAGCGCCTCGATCTTCCCGCAGATCCGCTATGCCGGGCGGCTGGCTGGCGACGCAATAAACACTCTCGCTCAGGGTGAAACCACTATGTTTGCGGGCACGGGCAGCCAGTCCGGCACCGGCAACCGCTGGGGTGATTACAGTGCGTTGACCATCGACCCGGTGGACGACTGCACTTTCTGGTACACGCAAGAGTATTATCAGACAAGCGGCACCTTTAATTGGCGCACGCGTGTCGGTTCGTTCAAATTTGCGTCGTGTGGCGGTTCGCCGACGCCAACGCCAACACCGACCCCGATTCCAACGGTAACACCGACTCCGACTCCAACTCCGACTCCAACTCCAACACCGACACCGACACCGACGCCAATACCGACGCCGACACCCGGCAGCGAGTTGATCTTAAACGGCGGGTTTGAAGGCAGCGTTTCACCGTGGGTTTCGTCGGGCTCAGGTGCGTTTTACACAGCCAACGGAAACTCGCCACACGGCGGCACCGGGTATATCTATTTCGGCGTCAATGACCGGGCGACGGGACAGTCATACCAAACTGTCTCGATCCCGACGTCGGCAGCGGGAACGATGTCGTTTTGGCTCAACGTGACATCGAGCGAGACCAGCACCACGAAGCAATACGACAAGCTCTTTGTCGAGGTGCGAAACACCAGCGGCACTCTGCTGACGACACTCGCGACGTACAGTAACCTGAACAAAACCACACAGGGAAATTACTCGCTAAAATCGTTCAACGTCGCCGCCTACAATGGCCAAACCGTGCGGATCCAGTTCCGCTCGACCATGGACAACTCATTAACATCGACGTTCAGGGTCGATGATGTTTCACTGAAATAAGCAGTGATCAGCCGATGATTATTGGGAACGGTTAACCGCCGTTCCCTTTTTTTGCATAGAAAATTAAACACGGGTCAACACGGAACGAAACGGATAACCGCGCATCAGAAACTCTGCAAATAATGCTTATCCGTGCTCATCCGTCGTTTTCTGTGTCTATCCGTATTAAAAATCCTTACTTTGCGTCTTTGCGATTTGGCGTCTTTGCGTTAAAACTTTACCGTTATAAATGTAGTCTGGGATGTTAAGTTCATTACAAAAATCCGTCCGTTGGGTGTGGCAAACAATGCCGCGTGGATTGAGGCTCGCCGTGGCCCGCGTCACGCAGACTAAATTTACGGTTTCCGCAGCCGGGATAATAACTAATGACGCGGGCGATGTGCTGCTGCTGAACCATATTTTACGGCCAGAGTCGGGATGGGGCGTCCCCGGCGGTTTTGTCGGCGGCGGCGAACAAGCCGAGGACGGACTCCGTCGTGAGATACGAGAAGAGACCGGGATAGAATTAAAGAATGTGCAACTGTATCGCATTCGGACGCGGCTGCGTCATATCGAAATGTTTTTTTTGGCTGAGGGCGTCGGTACGGCGAGCGTCCTGAGCCGCGAGATCAGTGAGCTCGGCTGGTTTGCGATCGATAAAATGCCGGCTGAAATGAGTCTCGATCAGCAGTTTTTGGTCCGCAAGGCCCTCGGAGTGGATTGAGCAAAAAAGATTCAAGGCTTTTTGGAATCGCTTACGACGCCGATGTATAATCGGGTTATTAGAGGAGAATATACATGGTCGATCTGATCCCGCCGCCCGAAACGGTGATGGACATACTTACTAAAACCGGCGCTTACAGAAAAGGGCATTTTGTTTACCCGAATGGCAACCACGCGTCGCATTATTTTCAGATGCCGCTCGCGTTTCGGTATTACGATAACGCCCGCGTTTTGTCGGTCGGTTTGAGCCGAATGTTTCGAACCGAAAAAACCATTTCGAGCCGATTGCCAAAAATTTCCGTAATTAGCCCGAGTCCGGGCGGTATCATGGTCGCATTCGGCGTCCGCGAAGCCCTCAGCGCGCAGCAAATATATTGGGCCGAAATGGAAGAGGGTAAACGGCAATTTCGGCAATATATGTCGAACTACGAGGTTTATCCGGCGATAATCGTCGACGATATTAATCGCTCCGGCAAAGCTATCCGCGAAACCATCGATCTTGTAAAAAGCTTTGGGGCCGAAGTTATCGGCGTCGGTTCGATCGTTGCTTTTGAAGATGCGCCGCAGGAATTTGATGGAATTCCGGCAAAAAGCCTGCTAAAATTCGATGTAAATTTTTACGATTCAGAAGAGGTTTGGAAGGAATCTCACGCCTCGTCGGAGGCGATAGAGGAAACTGTCAGATTCTAGGGAAGTAGCACTAGGCAGTAGCAGTTAGCAGCAGGAAACACCCTATAAATGCAAATATCAAGAAGTGGGAAGAATGTTGGGAGGTATGATACTTCATCCCGAAAAATTCATACCTAAATAGAAAGATTACTGCCGTCTTTTTACTCTTTCTGCCACTGCCAACTGCCTACTATATTACATGCCTGTTGGATAACGCCTTGTCCATCGTAACTTCGTCGACGAATTCGAGATCGGACCCGACGGGCATTCCCATCGCGATACGCGTTACCAAAACTCCGAGCGGCTTTAGCAGACGGGCGATGTAATTTGCCGTCGCCTCGCCCTCGGTCGTCGGATTGGTCGCGACGATTATCTCCTTAACCTCGACGCCGTCATTATTCTCTGGCCGCAGGCGTGGCAAGAGGTTTGCGAGCATTAACTCGTCCGGTCCCAGCCCTCGCATCGGTGACAACGTGCCGTGGAGAATGTGATAAAGCCCGCGGAATGAACGGGTTTTTTCGACTGATACGAGATTATACGGTTCCTCGACGATGCAGATAACAGAGCGGTCCCGTTTCGGATTGGCACAGTAAAGACATGGGTTGACGTCGGTTAGGTTGTTGCAGACCGAGCAAAAAACGATCTTTTCCTTAACCTCGCGCAGAGCGTCGGCAAACTGCTCAACCTCCGCCAGCGGCCGTCGAAGCACATAAAAAGCCAGCCGCTGTGCTGACTTGGACCCAATTCCGGGCAATCGTTTGAATTCGTCGATCAGCTTGGCGACCGGTTCTGAATAATCCAACATATCTTAAGTGCGGAGTGCGAAATGCGGAGTGCGGAGTGCGGAGTCATCGTTTCTTACCGCGTGCCGTATTTATCGATGTTACCCAAATCGCCGTGAGCTGATTAGCTTCGTCGAGGAGATCGGCAACGAGAGATTTCTTCACTATTTCCGCATCAACTAAAAACGCTATCCAGAAAGCGGACTCGTCCGTTTCTTCTTCTACAATACCCAGCTTGGCTATAAAATCTGCATTTGATCTGGCCCTACATGCTGCACGATAGTTTGCAGGAACCGATGTTCCGGATCTGATAAGTTGGCCTCCAATTGTCCGGGCAGCCAACGTCTTTGGAAGGCTGTCAACGAGTTTGATTATTCGCAATGCAAACTTCTTCGTCCGCTCCTTCAGGTTATCGTGTTTGGATTTCGTTTCCTTATCCATTCAAAATAAATGTGAATTCTTTAATTCCGCATTCCGCACTCACATGAGTCCCGGCGGCAGCATGCCGCCCAATTTGCCTTTGAGCGATTCTTCGACCTTGCGGCGGGCTTCGTTTAGTGCCGCAACCGTTAGGTCTTGGAGCATCTCGACATCGCCGTCTTTTACGAGGTCGGGCGAGATCGTGAGGCTGATAACTTCAAAATCGCCGCGCATCTTGACGCTCACTGCACCACCGCCGGCTGCGGCGTCGACGGTCATTTCCTTCATCTCGCGGCCCATCTGCTCCTGCATCTGCTGGGCCTGCTGCATCATCGAATTAAGATCCAATCCACCGGGTAATTTCATCGTATTTTGGTTCCTTTTATGTTCTACTCGTAATGATTCATCGTAACTTCTCCCGTACGCTGAACGCAAATATGGAAAATAATGATATTCCCATGGTTCCGGTTGTCCTGGCGATATTTGCCGTCGTCGCGTTCGTGCTGTTTCTCGGACTCATCATTTTGTTTGCGTTTCTAATTTCGCGGGCTGCAAAACGGCGAAGTTACGACACCGGCCGCGGGCAGCAGGTGCAGGAGGCGGCCCGGCAGATAGGCTTTACCTTTCAGGATCGGGCCGAACTGTCAGCGCTGCCCTTTTTAGCGGGATTTGAGCTCTTCGAGGGTAATCCACTAAAGATCGAAAACCTGCTGACAGGGAAAATTGAAGGACGCGACTCGGTCATTTTCGATCTTGTTTATCGAAACGTCGGTGCTGGCGGCGGAAGCGGAACAACAACCTCGCGACAAACGATGGCGGCGATCATTTCGAACGAATTAAATCTCCCGACGTTCTATTTACGTCCGGAAGGAGCGATCGAAAAGGTTTTGAACGCCGTCTCGCGGATCGATATTGACTTTGCCGAACGACCCAATTTCTCCCGGGCATTTTTGCTTTACGGAAAGGACGAAGGGTCAATCCGGCAGCTCTTTACCATTCCAAAACTCGATTTCTTTGAAAAAAATACTGGCCTGAGTGTTTTTGGATCGCGGGATTGTCTCGTCCTGTACAATTCGCGCTCAGTCGCGCCGCCTGGCCAAATCGGCCAATATATGACGTTCTTGAATTATCTCCGAAACCTTTTTCGACAATAATACCTGTAAACATCAGGAATAGAGGCCAAATACGTAATTGTGTAAAATATTGTTAAAAAATCTTGACAATTGTTAAATTCCATATTAGTCTTGCATATCGGCTGTGTATTTTACGCCGACCACCCCACTAAATCCACCCCACAAAAATACGATTTGCAGAGTAGGTTTTAATACTCATTTCGGTGCGCTCGGCTGTTTTTCAGTCAGGCGTAACGGGCAAACATAAATGTACCCTTCGGACTCCCAGCCGGCCCGGATGGGTAGACCTATTTCTGCATCGCCTTAAAATGTCGAAAGGAGATTAAAGTAAAATAATGTTTAGAACAATGAAAATCGCTGTAATGGCGTTATGTGTGACCGCCTTTTTTGTGGCGGCGGTCAGTGCACAAACTACAACCGGAACCGTCAATATGAGCGCGACGGTTTCGAAGTATGTCGAAATCAATTCCGGCGGGGCCGTGACGTTGACCGGTAATTCGGGTGGCGGCGTTACGACCGACGGTACGTTAAATAATCCTCTCGCGGTCGTCGTCAATCTCGGCGAGCTCGGCCCGGCAAACACTAACAGCTTTGTGACGGCAAACGTGCCGCTCAAGCTGCGCAGCAACGCGGCCTATGTGCTCTCGATGAGCGCGACGGTCACGAGCAGCGGAACAACCGCAAACAAGATCATCGCAGCCGATGTCGGCTTTGGTCTGGGCACGGTTACGCGTTCGGGCGTTGGCGTCAATACGGCGGGCGTTGATACAAATAACACATCAGGCGATCCGACTTTGGCGGCAAATGGAGCTGTCAACGCCGGCACCGGCAGATTTGAATTTGTCACGCCGCGTTCTAATCTGGGAGCCTTCTCTTCGTCAACCACGGCGTTGAACGGAGCATTCATAATGAACGCCGTACCACGCAGCAATGCCAATGGATTGACGGTTCCCGCTATCTTTGCCGTCAAACCACAGTTTTATGAGGTCGGAACGACGACCGCGACGGCTACATTTACTATCACCGCTCCGTAATAATTGAAAATGCGCAAACTTCGTATTTCATTTTTTGTCGTAGCGATATCGCTCGTGAGTCTGGGCAACCTGTTTGCCCAGACCCACGACATTTCGAGCGGCGGGCTGCCGACGCTTACAGGTTCGAAGGGCGGCTCTATAACCGGCAGCTCGAGCACTCTCAACGACCTCACCGTCACAATAAACTGGGGCGAACTCTCGCCTGCAAATACCGGCGGCATCATTAAAGCAACCGTACCGATTGCAATTCGCAGCATTGCTCCGTACCAGATAGCGGTAAGCGTTGCGGGCGGAACCAACGTAAATCTGCAGGGCTTGCAAAAAACGGATGTCGGATTCGGCTTGGCCCGGAGCTTTACGCGGATGGGTGCAAACTCCCGCACGTGCTCGACCTCTGACACATTTAACCCAGCGATTACCGCCGATCCGACGGTGGGCGTAACAATCAATGCAGCGGGTCGGACTACATATGTTTCTTCTCTAAATACGATCGCGGGTTCGACCGTTATATTAAGCGGTCCCAATCTGTCGCTCCTGCCTGGCCGCCTTACCGATAACGGATGGATCATCACGGTATTTTTTTCCATGACACCGCAGTTTTATGCGCCGGGGACGACAAGTACAACCGTTACTTTTACGATCGGTGCGGGCCCGGCCCTTGTATGTTAGGCCACTGGAAACAGCTATGAAAAAGATAGTCTTATTAATTTCGCTCATCGTTTCTCTCACCGTCGCAGCGTCGGCACAGGTGGGAAGCATGGCGCTTGCTCCGGCTCGATTCGAGCTTGAGATGAAGCCCGGCACCGAAACGACTGTTGTCGTAAGTCTCGATTACAAAATGGCCGATGACCAGTCAAAGCCGGTTCGTATCCTCGCCACGCTCAATGACTGGACGTTGACAAGCGATGGCCGCGTCGAGTATTTTCCGGCGAATTCGCGGCCAGATTCGGCCAGCTCATGGCTGATTTACACGCCCGGTGAAGCAGTGGTCGCCCCCGGCATGCAACATCAGATCCGCGTCACCGTTTCCGTTCCGTTAAACGCGACGCCGGGCGACCATCTCGCCGCCCTGATCGTCGAGCAGCGGCCCGACACCATCAAATTTGCACAAAACGCCCGCCAGGTGATCCTTCGCTACCGTATGGCGTCCGTTTTTTACATCAAGGTCGGCAGTCTTACAAAAAAAGGAAATTTCGAGAACCTGCTGGCCGAATCGACGGCAGGCGGCTTTACCGTTACGCCCGTGCTTAGGAATGAAGGAAACAGTGTGATTAGGCCGACGGCCTCGATCTCGGTCGTCGACGCCGAAGGTAAATTGGTAGCCGAGGTCGGCGAAGCGGAAACGCTGCCCCTGCTTGCTAATGCCGGAGCATCTCGCCCGCTGTTTATCGAAAAAGCTCTCACGGCCGGCAAATATACCGTCAAGTATCGCGTCGATTTTCAGGACGGCCGCCCCGCCACCGAAGGCGTTACCGATTTAGTAGTAGCCGCTGCTCCCCAGATTGCATCGTCTGCCCCACCCTCCAAAAAGCCCTAGCGTTTGCTGAAGCATTTCGCGCAAAATGAAACTCTTATCCCTTTTTATTTCGGCTGCATGTCTGATGTCCGTCGTCGCTCCGACGATTGCGGCATCTGACGACACGACGCCGAGCCGTCTCGATCCTACGAAATCCGGCCCAAGGACGACTCAGGTGGGCTTTGCCGCGATAGTCGTCAACGGCCGCGCGTTGACCGGGCCAAATAGCTCGGCGCAACTGCGTGACGGCCAGCTATTGATACCGATTGCAGCTTTGGCGAGAGCACTGGGCGACTCAGTGCAGGTCGATCCCGCGGGCCGTACCATATCGGTGCTTCGCAATGGTGGTCGAAATGCTACTTATGACTCGCGCCTTGGACAGGTAAGCGATAACGGCGTGGTGGTGCTTTCCGTTTCGAACCCCGGCTCGAACGTCTTTCCACCCTATGTCGAGCAGATCATGCTCCCGTCGGAAATAGTATCGGCGCTTTTTGACGCTTCGCTAAGGTACGACCGGCAAAAAAATGCCGTGCTTGTCAATCGCGGCATCGTGGGTATCGTTACGCAACAGAAAAAAAAGGCAGGCATCGGCGAGATATATCTCGCGGATTACGAATACGACCTCAATCGCTATTCCTCGACAAATTCGCAAAACCTTACCCTCAACGCGGTCGGGCGGTTGGCCGATGGACGTTTTAATTTTGTGTTGAATTCCAGCGGGGCAGCCCTTAACAAGCTATCGCCGAGGAATCTAAACTTTACTCTCGAACGCCCGAACGGTCAGCATTACATCGCCGGAGATTTCGGGTCGGGAGCGGCATTGCAGCTATTGACCTCAAATATTCGCGGCGGTCTTGCGAGCATTCCCGTCGGCAAATTCACAATTGCCGCTTTCGGCGGCCGTGCTAATTCCGGCTCTGTGACGCGGGGCGGCGTGGATAATTTCGCTCCTCCGCAAAATCGCTATTCGTTTGACACCGCCGTGTTCGGCGTGACGGCAACTACCAAGCCGTTCGATTTCGGCGCGTTTAGCCCATTGACCTTGTCGGCCGGAGCGATGTATTTCGGCGGTTCGACACGACGTGGAAATGTCGTCTCGACGGGCCTGAATTTCAGCGGCCGGCAGTTGCAGCTACAGGCCGATTTCGGAGTCGGCACGTTTAACGGTGTATCTGCTGATAATCGGGTCGCAAAAGGCGTAGGCATGGCCGTCGATCTCGCCGGATCCTATCAAGCGGCTAGTAATCTTTCGTTCCAGGGGCGGTTTGCCCACATCGGTTCCAATTTTCTCGCGCCTCGGACGGGTATTCGCGAGCCTATCGATCTAAAGGCCGGCGGCGTATCATGGTCACCCGCAAAATGGCTGACTGCCTCGGTAAATGCCAGCACTACGCGGCGTCCCAACGATACCGGCCGCGCCGAGAGCTTTGTTTCAACCTCGATCGCGGTGTCCCCCGGCGGAACGCAACCGCAATTTTTCATATCGCACACGCAGAGCAGTTCGCGAAGCTATCGGACGGGCGAATTCACGCTCATTAATTTTTCAAAAAGCTTTCATCGCGCACGCTTTTTTGCAAGTGCGACCCGAATCAAGAATACTGGTCCGGCGTCGGTAAATACACAATTCGGCACGAATATTCTGGTCAACGATAGAAATACGTTCGAGATCAGTCAGGGCTTTTCAAACCACAACGCTTACAACGGTCTTGCCGAATGGCGAACCTCAAGCCTGTTCAAAAATCGCCTTAATATGTCGGCGGGCCTCGGATATACCTATTCGCAAAACGCAAAGCTCGATACTTACGAAAAGTTCTCAGCCTCGCTAAATCTGCCGCGCGAGACGTCGCTACAGGTCAGCTATCTGCAAACAAACACCGGGCCGACGCTGCTAATGCGGCTGCGCGGCACTCTGTTTCGCAGACGTGGGGCGGGCGCGTATTTAAATTCGCTCGCATCCGAGGTCAATAATTTCAGCAGCGTTTCGGGCCGCGTCTACCAGGACATCGATGGCGACGGCAAATACACCGCCGGTGTCGACAAGCCGCAGGCCGGCATTAAAGTACGCGTCGATGGCAATCGCTATGTCGAGACCGATGCAAATGGCCTCTTCGCCTTTGAGGCAGTTACGTCAGGCGAGCACAAAGTCTATGTCGATCTGCTGTCGGTCCGGGCCGATCTGACGCTTATCGAGGGCGGCTCTCGCGATCTGAGTCTCGAAGCGGGAAAAAATACGATATTCGATTTCCGCCTTGTCCGCACCGGCCGGGTAACGGGCCGCGTCTGGCTCGACCTAAATGAGAACGGCAAATTCGATGAGGGAGAGACGCCGCTCGCCGACATCCGCGTCGTCACATCGAGCGGCCGCGACACGCTGACCGACGCCGACGGCTATTTCGTCATCGGCGACCTCGCACCCGGCGAACATGTAATCCTGATCGACGAAAAAACCTTGCCCGAAAAGACAATATCCGGTTTCAAACCGCTCGCCATTCAGGTCTTCCCCGGCCGCGAAACGGGCGATATAAATCTCGCGGTAATAATGATTCCCGCCGAGGTGAAACGATTTGGGGTAAAACCGGGTATCTAACCCCGGTGAGAAAAGACAATTTTGAAAAGACCGCTAGAGTGTGCGAGAACACGCGGTCAAATCCAGGTTTCGATCCGGAGGCTAATCGACAAAATCGACTTTGACCTTGTTAGGGATGATGCCCGCTTTGTAGCCTTCGGCCAGAAGACGTTTGACAGCTTCGCGCCCGCGTTCCCCGTAGTCTAAGGTGAGATCATTGACCCACATCGCCACGAAACGGTCGGCGAGCTCGGGCTGCATATCGCGGGCAAACTGCATTGCGTAGGCAAGCGCGTCCTCACGATTTTCCATCGAGTAGACTATGCTCTGGTGCAGATATTTCGAAACCCTCTGCATTAACTCGTGGCCCAGATCGCGGCGGATCACGTTCCCGCCCATCGGCAGCGGCAGGCCCGTCTTGTCATGCCACCATTCGCCGAGGTCAAGCACCTTGTTGAGGCCCATCTGGTTGTAAAAAAGCTGGCCCTCGTGGATCAGCAATCCGGCGTCCGCGTCGCCCCTCTGCACGGCTTCGATGATCTCGTCAAATGGCACGACGATATGTTGGAAATCCGGGTTATATATCCGCAGGGCAAGATATGCACTGGTCATTTCGCCGGGTATGGCGATTTTCATTGAGCCGATATCGCGTGCATCGCGGGGCTCTTTTGATACTACGATCGGGCCATAATTGTCGCCGATGCTCGCCCCGTGCGGGAGCAAGGCGTATTTATCGGCAACATATGCATACGCATGAAACGAAATGGCGGTGACATCAAAGACGCCTTTTTGGGCATCCTCGTTGAGCCTCTGGATGTCCTTGAGCGTGTGCTCAAACTTTAGGCCTTCGGTTTCGAGCTTGTTGGTCGCAAGCCCGTAAAACATAAACGCATCGTCCGAATCAGGTGAATGGGCGACCGTTATTGTACGTATTCCGGGAGTCGTCGTGGCTTTTACTGGCATAAATCAAATCTGAGAGTAATAGACATTGGTGTCATAGAAAACTTTTATTCTACCGTTTTCGGCGTGTTTGGCAAACAAGGCGTATAACTCTTTCGTCATATCCGCGAATATATTATCCGTTTCATTTGGCATATAAGACGCCGAGAGCATTCGGCCTTTCAGGCCTTCGAAATCGAAGACCTGGCGGTTTTGAAACGTCGCCGACCCGTATTCTTTTTGAAAAAAACCGCTCAGCTCTTCCTGATGAATGTTCTCATGCCGCACGGTGCCGTAATCATGGGCGTACTTGATGAGAAAAGCCTCGTACTCCACAAGAAACGGCGTCGTGTCCAGTTGCCGCTCGTTCCAAATTAGGACGATATGGCCACCGGGTTTTAAGATGCGGTGAAATTCGGGCCGCGTCGTCTCAGCATTGAACCAGTGAAACGCCTGGGCCGCGACGATCATGTCCACCGATGCGGCCGCCAGCGTTGTTTGGTCGGATGTGCCGTCAACAGCAGTAAAATCGGCGAACTGAGCCAAAAATTCTTGAGCCGCCGCACGCATTGCGGCGTTCGGCTCGATCCCAATAACGCGGTTGCAGTTCTCTAAAAACAGTTGCGACGAAATCCCGGTCCCGCAGCCGACATCGGCCACGACCGTTTCGTGCGTCAAGCCGCATTTCGCTTCGAGAAAGCCGATGATCTCACGTGGATAATCCGGCCGGTATTTGACGTAATTTGCTACGCGGTTTGAAAAACGCTCAACGGTATCGGTCATAGCCTACTCCGCAACTTCCTCGCCAGTCCATTGAGATTTCTTCGAGTGGGGAATATCGAATTGATCGAGTATTCGAAAACACAAATGCTCAACGAGATCGTCTATCGTTTTCGGACGGTGATAAAAACCGGGGCTTGCAGGCAGAATACTTGCACCGGCATGGGCGAGTTTTAGCATATTTTCAAGGTGAATGGCGTTGTACGGCGTCTCACGCGGCACCAGCAACAGCTTGCGGCCCTCTTTGAGACAGACGTCCGCGGCTCGGTGAATAAGATTTGTCCCGGCACCCGACGCGATCGCCCCGAGCGTGCCCATCGAGCATGGGACGATAATCATCCCGGCCTGTTTATTCGAACCCGACGATGGCTTAGCGGCCAGATTGTCGAGCCGCCAATAGCGTATCAGCCGCGAATCGGTTGGCAGACCGAGCCATTCGTAAATTTTCGCGGTGTCGGGATCCTTGAGATTTACGCCGAGCTCAACCTGCGCAACAGTCGCCGCGGTGCCCGACATTATCAGATTTATCGTCTCAACGACACCGCTTGCCGCGAGCATCTGTAGCGTCCGTTGTGCGTAGATCGTCCCGGATGCACCGGTTATCGCTAAGGTTAATTCCATAATTGGCCAAATAATCTTAACTCTTAAGATTAGGGTAATAAAGGCGTCCCGGTGAACGCAACCGAACCGACGCGACCACCCATGATGTTAGAAAAAAGTTATGCAACCACAACGTATGATAATCTATCTTACTAAATTGACTGTATTAACAAGGGGTTGTCTGACAATTCAGCACCTAAAAACCGGGAAGGAACTTATGCTGAAATCGCGAATTTTACCGCTCTTTATCCTGACATTTACTTTATTGGCGTACCACTCACCAGCTCAAACCACTGGTGGCGCGCCCACCGCGCTCCCAGCAAAGGCCATTGGGAAAAAGCCCGTGATTATTATTCCCGGCATTTCCGGTTCGCAACTCGTGAATCCGCAGACCGGCAAAACCGTCTGGTTTAGCATAAAACGGGATAAAGACGACGATCTGCGTTTGCCGATGACCTCACCGGTCCTCGCCAAAGATCGTGATAGTTTGCAGACGAAGGACATTATTCGCAAGGTCAAATTGCCCGTTTTGCCGGACGTCGAGGTATATCAAACGCTGATCGATGCTCTAGAGGCTCGCGGCTATACCGAGGCCGATTGGAAACATCCAAAAGCAACAGATGTCTTTTACGTGTTTGCTTACGACTGGCGCCGGGACAATGTCGAGTCGGCACAACTCTTAATGCAAAAAATGCTTGGGGTCAAACGAGCTTTGCGGCGTCCCGATCTCAAATTTGATATCCTCGCTCATTCCATGGGCGGCCTTATCGCCCGCTATGCCGCAATGTATGGTTCCGCCGATCTGCCTCGCGAGGGCGCTGTGCCGGTGCCGACATGGGCGGGAGCCGCCAATATTAATAAGCTGATGATGTTCGGAACCCCGAACGAGGGTGCGTTCAGTTCGTTTGACGCATTGATCAATGGATATCCCATAGTTACGGATCGCAAACTTCCATTCGTGGATAACCTTCGGCCTGAGGATGTGTTAACCAACCCGTCCGTGTTTCAATTGATACCTCATCAGGCAGCGGCCCGTTTTCTGGATGAGAACCTACAACCGTTAAAGGTTGACATCTACGACCCGCAAACATGGGTCAAGTATGGCTGGGGTGCGATCGCCGATCCCAGATTTCTCGGCAAATTAAAAGATGGCGACAAATCGGCCCTGAAGCAGAAGGACATAAAAGCGATTGACGATCCTAAGCGTCAGAATGCCGACGATCGCTTGCTCGCCCGGACGACGATCGATCAGGTTCGAGCGTATTTTGCGTCTGCACTCAGCCGTGCAAAACGATTTCACCTCGCGCTCGACGCCGTAACCAAAACTGTGCCGATCCAACTTTACGCCTACGGCGGTAACTGCCAGCCGACTCTCAACGCGGTGGTGCTGATGCGTAACGAAAAGAAAGATTATTGGGAAACGCTGGTCGATGCCCGCGACATCAAAACGTCGGACGGAAAGACGATCAAGAAAGATGAGGTAAAAGCCGCAATGTTTGCGGTGGGCGATGGGCGAGTAACCGCCGAATCGCTCCTCACAAAAAACGAAACTGTAAAAGGCGGGGAGCTATCAATTATAAAGGCCATTTTCCCCGTAACATCTTCGTTTTTCGGATGCAGCTCGCATACCAAGCTTTTTCTCGACAAGCCGATCCAGGACAGTTTTTTAAGCGCCTTGGTGGTCGAGAAGCAGGGGCAGCCTTAATCACGGATTAAGCAAAACAAACAGCCTGTCCGCCCAGTCGGATTTTGAATTTTTAAGTATTTCGTACTGCACCTGCGCCATGTCGCGGTTGCCGAGTTTTACGTAGGCACGGCCGAGATTGTATCGGGCCTTGTCAAAATCCTGATTGTAGCCAAGCGCATTGTTAAATGCCTCGACGCTCTCGTCGGTTTTGCCAATCTCGAAATAGCTCTCGCCAAGACTGTTGTACGTTTTTGCGTCGGGTTTATAGGGCTTGAGCTGTTCGAATGCGGCGGCGGAATCTTTGAACCGTCGCTGTTTGAACAACGCGAGACCGAGATGCTCGATCGCGTTTACGTGATCCGGTTTTAGAACGATAGCCCGGCGGTACGAGAGGATTTCCTCATCCGCCCGGTTCATCTTGTTAAACGTCAGGCCAAGCGAATATTGAATATCGGCATTGTCATCGTCGAGGCGGATCGCCTGTTTATAAGCGTCGATCGCATCCTTGTATGATCCGAGCGCGTAGCTCGATGCACCGATATTTACATAGGTTGCGGCCCATTCGGGCCTCAGCTTTGCCGCCTGCCGCGAGGCCCGCAGAGCCTCGGCGTGGCGTCCCAGCACGCCATAGCAATAACCCGCCTGATACCAAGCCTCCGCATAATTGGGATCGGCCTCCGTTGCCTTCTCAAAAAAGGGAAGCGCCCGCGTATAATCGTCACGCGAAAGTTGCGCGAGGCCCTGCGAATAAAGCCGCTCGGCCGATGAGTGTTTGTTTTTCTGAGTTTCGGCGACAAGCGTCGAAAATGTCTGAACGTCGCCGATCTTGAGTTGCGAGATCCGCTCGGCCGGCACCGCAAAATTGAGATTTTGCCCCTCGGCGGCCTGCAATGTAGCGACGCCGATCACCTGTCCAGCCATGTTTACGACTGGCGAGCCCGACGATCCAGGCGAAATAGACGCCGTTATCTGGATGATCTTGCCGTAACCCGGAATCTCGCGGACGGCCGAAACAATGCCGTTCGAAACGCTGCCCTCGAGGCCGTACGGATTGCCGACGACCACAATCGTTTCGCCTTCCTGCGGCACCGCGCGGACAATCGGCAGCGGCACGGCCAATTCGCGCGGCACATCCACCTGGAGCAGCGCAAGATCGCCCTCACCGTCAACAGCCAGCACGCCGCGAACCGGATACTTTTTGCCATTGAGCAAATGAACCTCAACCCGCGTCGCCCGTTCAATAACATGCCGGTTTGTTATAACGCGGTCGGGAGCGATAAAAAATCCGCTGCCGCGTGCCAATGTATTGTCTTTGGAATCAAAGGTTTCGATCGCGACCGCCGATGGCTTAATGCGTTTGACCAGCTCCGGCAAAAAATCCTGCGCAACAACGGTTTGAATCGCCAAATACGCGAAACACGCCAAAAAGAAAAAGATTTTTGTAAATGTCCGGGCCATCATTTTGGCAATCTTCGAGTCCGCCGTAATTATATGTTCTTTCACACGCCCCAACAACTTAGAAAAACCAGGGCTGCCATCGCAATATTCGATGCCGTCGCCAAACAAATCTTTGCGTCCTTTGATGTTCGCATCACAAATTAATGGGGAATAAAAATCTTAGAAATTTTGCAGACCTTTTGGAAAAAGCTAGAATCGTTATCTAAGGGAACAAAATTATGAAAATCGCACTCGCCGCCGACCATGCTGGCTTTGAAGAAAAAGAAAAGATCAAAAAGACGCTTGACGAGATTGGTGTCGAATATACGGATATGGGGACGAATTCGACGGAATCGGTCGATTATCCAGACTTTGCACGCAAGGTCGGCGAGGCCGTTGCCGATGGCGAATACGATCAGGGCTTGCTCGTCTGCGGCTCGGGAACAGGCATGGCAATAGCGGCAAATAAGGTGCCCGGTATTCGCGCGGCCGTCGCCTGGAACGAGGAGATCGCCCGTCTCGCCCGCCAGCATAATAACGCAAATGTGCTGTCGCTGGCGGCTCGCTACACTACGGACGAAGAGAACCAAAAGATCGTAAAAGCATGGTTTGCGGCCGATTTCGAAGGCGGACGCCACGAGCGCCGCGTCGAAAAGATCGAGCAGATAGAAAAGGACGACCTAACCTGACTATGGCAAAAATTCTCGCTGCCCGCGGGCAGCGCCGTATTCCGCGATAAGAGCCGTTTAACTCAAAGTCGCAAAGCCAGCGGCGTGGATCTTTCGATCATTGTGCTTCGACAGGCGTTTTGATGATCAGCGACACGACAATTCCCATCAAAATCATCGTGAGCGAGTCAAAAACGATCTGTTTGGCAACCAACATTCCCGGCATCGGCTCGACCGCATAATACACCAGATAAAGCGGGATCGTCACCAGAAAAGCGGTAGCCACGCCGAATTTCAAACCTTGCGTCAACGCCGGACCCGGCGAGACTCCCTTCGTATAGATCCACGCAAACGCAAAACCCTTTATCAAGTGAGATACCAACATAAACGGTAGATGAGCCTGCGCGTCCACCTCAGTCCTCATTAGATTTGGCAACTGAGCGTAGTCACCATGCAACAACATGCCGTGGACAAGAAAACCCGCAAAAAGCGACACGAGAAATCCGGCAACGCCGGCGATCAAGAATTTTACGTTCATTTTATCCTCCGTATAACGCGGCGGCGCGTCTATTCATTTCCTCGGGAGAAACATCTTCCTATTGTTCTTCAGTTTGTACGAATGCGATAAATGTAAAGTAGTAAACATGCAAAGTCAATCAAATCGACAAATTTGAGTTGGCGGCAATCGAGGCGTAAGATTATCGAAAACGAGCGGCGAGGTGATCTGACGATGGATTATTGCGAACATATTGCGGCTATTCTCCCGGTAAAGCCAAGCGCAGACGGGTGCGAGGATTGCTTGAAAACAGGGGACTCGTGGATGCATCTGCGAATCTGCGAATCGTGCGGATATGTCGGCTGCTGTGACAATTCGATAAATCGCCACGCAACCAAACACTATCACGAGAACCGTCATCCGATAATCAAATCGCACGAGCCGGGCGAAGACTGGGGTTACTGCTTCGTGGACGATATGTTTTACGAAAGTCTGCCAAAGGTGTAAAGATCTTTATTCGGAGTCTAAAATAAAAGGGGATAATTAAATGGC